>CAYUIQ010000428.1:0-1705 GCA_964444795.1 uncultured Planctomycetaceae bacterium | reverse complement strand
CTCCGAGCCCGTCGAAATGGAGCGAGGACAGCGACGGGCTCGGAGGCCCATCGTACGGGTTATTCGGCACGACAGTCCTTAGCGGCGTTGCCCACCGGGCGGAGTCCGCCGCCTGGCGATGTAGTTGCCGTGCATCACGAACCATGCAAGAATACGGACTCGACGATCGAGCGCCCTATCCGAACAGGGCGCCAACACTGCCGGACGCAAAAAGGAACACATCATGGTCACCAGCGGAATAGTCCGACCGACGTTACGCTTCGTATTGGCTCCGGCGCTGGTTACCGCCTGCGGCGTTCTCTGTTGCCCCTCTGCCCGGGCCGATCGGCCGAAACCTTTTCAGACCGATGCCCGTGGAACCCCCGCAACCGATGCGCCGGTCGTCGCACCCTGGCGAACGGTGACGCTCGATGCCGAGTACGGCGGGCAGTGGATCGTGGCGGGCGACACCGACGGCGACGGGGAGATCGAAATCGTCTCCGCCCGGAACTTCAACCAGAACGATAACCACTTCACCTCGTCCGTCGTGGTTCAGAAGCTCGATGGCAGCGTCCTCTGGCGGTGGGGTGATCCGAAGCTCGGGCGCCGGGAACTCCATCACGACGTGGCCTGTCAGATCCACGACTTGGATAACAACGGCACCAGCGAGGTCATCTTGGCCGGAGACCGCCGGTTGGTCGTCCTCGACGGGCGGTCCGGAAAACCGGTCGGCGGCTTCGCCATCGAGCAACACGCCAGCGATTGCGTCGCCTTTGCCGATCTGTCGGGCAAGGGCTGGCCGTCGGACATCCTGGTCAAGACCCGCTACGGCCAAATCTGGGCCTACTCGGCCGCGGGCCGCCTGCTCTGGACCGTCAAGCAGCCCGGCGGCTATCGCACGGCCCATCAGCCACTGCCGGTCGATCTCGACGGCGACGGTCGCGATGAAATCCTCGCCGGCTATGCCGCGCTGAACTCCGACGGCTCGGTCCGCTGGGTGTTCGAGGCCGAAGCGGGGCGCCGCAACGGCGGGCATGCCGATTGTTGGCGGGTCGTGCGGCTGGCCAATCGGCCCGAAGATACGCGGTTGGTGATGACGATGTGCGGAGGCAACGCCCTGGTGATGACGAACGGGGCCGGCCGACTTCTGTGGCGAGCCACGGGCCATCATTACGAATCGATCGACGTGGGCGAAATCCGCGGCGACGTACCCGGCTTGGAACTGGTCGTCGACGTCGACCACCTGCCCCAACCGCCCAAGCCGCTCTGTCTGTTCGACCAGCAGGGCCACGAACTCGGCCGGATCGACACCGACTACACCCGCCATCACACGCTCGTCGACTCCGACGGCGACGGTCTTCAGGAAATCGGTTCCGCCCTACCTCGAGGACTGTTCGACGGCAACGGCCGTCGCGTAGGCACTTTCGGCATTGCCGAAGGCGAACGCCCCTGGCTGATCGAAAGCGTCGATCTGACCGGCCACGGAGCGCGTGACATCCTCCTGGCGACCAGCAAGGATGGGCTCTACAAGGTCTATCTTTACCGAAACGCGACCGCCGCTGCTTCCGGTCGACAGCGCCCCACCGGAACCGGTCTGAATTTCACGCTGTACTGACGATTTCACTAGGGTTCTATCTCAAAACTCGTACGATGGCCCTCCGAAACGAAAAAGGGGTCAGACCCGAATGGCACTTCCATAGTCCAGGTAACGACTTACGGCGACGAC
>CAYUIQ010000427.1:0-1796 GCA_964444795.1 uncultured Planctomycetaceae bacterium | reverse complement strand
ACGACAAGCAGGTTGACGAAGTCAGCAACAAACGGAATGGTCTCGCCATCCCACTGTCCGAAGGTCACTTTCCCGTCGGTTCCCTTGTCGAACAGCGTCGATCGGCTCTGGTGGAGTTCATCCGCCTTCGTCTCGAGGCCGTGTACCAGGCTATTGGGGACCAGTCCGTGGATCTCTGCCGCCAGGCCGTCGTCCTGGCATCCGACAACCACGGCAACGCCGCCAATGAATTCTGCTTTGTCAACCAACTCACGGGCAGACTGAGCAAAGCAAGTGCCCGCCGCAATAACGACGGCAACAGCGACTGTCACTTGGGCAAAATTAAGTCGTTTTCTCATCGGTCTACTTTCCTTCTGATTTCGTGAAGATCTAGGTCAGCACCCGATCGGCGCCCCCATGCGCGAGCGAGCCGATCAGACGGTTGTCTATCATACATGCTGGGCCCCGGACATTCGAGGTCCTCGATAGAAGTGCGGTCACTTCACAGTACGATTGCTGCCTTCTTGCATTACCACGCGGAAACCGACGTTGAAGACGGCGTGGTAGGGTTCGTAGGAGAGTCGAAAGGCGGAACGGCACCGCTTGGGGCGATCGTACCAGGAGCCGCCGCGGACGACTCGCCGGCCCTGGGCTGGCGAATCGTTGCGGCTGTCGTTTTCGCTGTACGGATAAGGCCGGTACGCCGTGCGCGTCCACTCCCAGACGTTGCCGTGCATGTCGTGAAGGCCCCAGGGATTGGCTTGGTAGCGGCCCGCCTCGGTCGACACGAATCCGCCGTCGTTGTACCGCTCGTCTTTGGGCACCCAGTCGTCGTATTTGTTCGCATCCTGCACCACACGCACGTGTACGTAAGTGTCCAGGGCAAACTCGCTCAACCTGGCGTCGCCCAGGTTGGCCAGTGTTGAGTAGTCTGTCTCCAAATCCCCGTACCAGAACGGCGTGGCCGTGCCCGCGCGACAAGCGTATTCCCATTGGGCCTCGGTGGGCAGATTGAACTCGCGCCCGGTCTGCCGGCTGAGCCAGCGGCAAAAGGCCATGGCCTTGTTCCAGGAAACCCGCACCACCGGCTGACGGTGCTGGTTGACCGGATAGCCGTTGATGCCGAACTGGTAACCGTGCATCGATTCGACGGAGCTGTCGTGGGTTGGATCGAACGAGTTGAATTGTTCGTTGGTGATCTCGAAGCGGCCCATCCAGAAAGGTCTTTCGATCTTGACCATTGTCCGCGGCCGCTCGTCCGGGTGACCGTTCACGTCGCCCATCACGAACTGGCCGGCCGGAATGCGCACCAACTCCAACTTCACCCCTTCGTCCAAATCCACGGTTTGCTGCCACGGTCCCGCGTCGCTTTGGCGCCCGCGCGCCTCGACCAAGTTGAACGGCCAGCCGGGGCAGTCGATCGGCTGCTCGACGCGTTCGGGTGGCGGCTCGGGCACAATGGGCTCGATATCCGCCGTTACCATCTGCGGAATCTCTTCGGGATTCCCGGTCACACCCGCGTAGCGTTCTCGCATTTCGCAAGCGCGCTGACTGACATGCCGGACGGCCGCCTCGCCCACGACTTCGGTCCACGACCCGTGATACGGCGCGTTCAGATCGATCCAAGTGACCAGCCGATCCCAGGCTTCCGGATCGAGTTCGACGCCATGGTGCCCTTTGCGCAGCATCTGGACCAATTCGGTTGCGTCGGCGTGAAACTCCATCGGCGTGAGCAACCGGATGTTGCTCTCGATGCCGGGCCGGCGCACGGAGCGGTGCAACTCGGTATAGGCGACTGAGAACTTGCCGCCCACGTT
>CAYUIQ010000426.1:0-1798 GCA_964444795.1 uncultured Planctomycetaceae bacterium | reverse complement strand
GCCCGCTCGACGTCGACCGCCCAAAATCCGTTGGACGCTAGTCGCTTCTGGATGTGGCCCTGGTTCCACGGCACGCCGCGGCTCGGTTCGTGCCAGTCGTGGCAGGTGAGCATCGCCGGGTTCTCCTCGGGCGAGCCAAGCACGATCTCGCAGTACTCGTCGAACCGCTTCGACACGTCGGCCCAATACGCTTCGTACACTTTGCGAAGCTGCTTAACAACCTCCGGGTTTGCGTCGGCGACGTCCTTCTTCTGGCCCGGATCGGCCTGCATGTCGAAAAGCTCCTTGCCGTTGACCAGCCGATAGCGGTCGGTCATCACGGCCGACTTGCGCCACTTCTCGGGATGCTCGATGCGATGCGATTCGACCACCAGCGCCCGATCGGGCCAATCGTCCAGACCTTTGTCGGTCAACAGGGGCATGATGCTCTGGCCGTCGAATTTCAGCCCGGTCGGCCTCTCGGCGCCGCAGATTTCCAGCAGCGTGGGCACGATGTCGACATGGGCGGTCAGGCGGTCGATATCCCGGCCCGCTTTCAGTTTGGCTGGCCAGCGGATGAAACAGGGCACGCGATGCCCGCCGTCGTAGATCGAGCCCTTGCGGCCGTTCATCTCCGAGTTGAACCCGCGTCCCGAGGTGCCGTTGTCGGTCATGTAGATCAGCACGGTGTTTTCGGCCAGCCCCAGCCGGTCGAGCGTGGCCATGAGCCGGGCCATGTTCTCGTCGAAGTTGGTCAACATGCCGTAGAAGTTGGCCAGGCTGGCCGACACGCCCGCGTCGCGATAGGGCTTGCTGTACTCGTCGCCCACCTGGTACGGGCCGTGTGCCACGTTGGTCGGCAGGTAGATGAAAAACGGCTTCTCCTGGTTCTTCTCGATGAACGCAAGCGCGGCGTCGAAGAAGACGTTCGTGCAATAGCCGTCCGACGGTTCCCATTTGCCGTTACGCATGAGCGTGGGACTGAAGTAGGTATTGCCGAAATAGTCGGGCGTTTGCACAATTCCGCCGCCGCCGTGGACGAGCGTTTCATGGAACCCCCGATCGTGCGGCCGGAAGGGATAGTTGTCGCCCAGATGCCACTTGCCGAACGCCGCCGTTTGGTATCCGGCCGCTCCCAGCAGATCGCCGAAGGTCAGCTCATCGCGTCGCAACATCGATCGCCCTTGGATCGTATGCCACACCCCGGTCCGGGCCGAGTAGTGGCCGGTGAGCAAAGCCGACCGCGTCGGCGAGCAGGTCGGATCGACATGAAAATTCGTCAGCCGCACGCTCTGCATGTAGAGCTTATCCAACGTTGGCGTCTTGATCACGTCGTTGCCGTGACAGCCCAAATCGCCATAGCCCTGGTCGTCGGTCATCACCAACACGACATTGGGCCTGGCGGCGATGGCTTCGGCGGCGGTGCATGCCACGGCGGCTAGAAAAAGGCCAGCCAACAACAGACGGCTCAGTGATCGCGTTTGCATCGTTTTCTCCCAATTCGGTCGGTTCAGAAATCTTCGTGAGTCGTCATTGTGTCACGGCGGTCGGGGAATTGCAAGAACGGGGCGTAGTATAGCTGAACTCGCAAGAGCGGCTCGGCACCATTCTTCCCATCCTTCGTTCTTCGTGCCCTTGGTGTCTTCGTGGTATTCCAATTGCCTTGCCGGGTGTGCGGATTGAGTTTACCACGAAGACACGAAGAAGACGAAGGAAGAGAAGAGGGGGGGGAATGGCCGAACGAACCTTCCCGCGGCGCGCCCTCCCCCGGCGGCTTCTCGCCCTTCCATTTCCTTCGCGGTACGAGGTTTGGTGCGAT
>CAYUIQ010000425.1:0-1866 GCA_964444795.1 uncultured Planctomycetaceae bacterium | reverse complement strand
GGTACGCCCCACGTTCTGGCGAACGCAGCTACAAACCCGTGAATAATCCGGGCTAAACGGCCGCCTCCACGCCCCCCATTGCGGCGGTCATCATTGCACACCCGGCCCGGCGTGTGTACACTTTAGTTTTCGCACGAACCGGATCGTCGTCGCCGGTAAATGGTCGATTGGATGGCCGGGGCTTGGAGTTACTTCGAGTTAGTGGAGGGAAGGATTTCGCTATGCGGATTGCCGTCGGTAGTGACCATCGCGGTTTCCGGCTTCGGGGGAAGATCGTCGAACTTCTTGGCTCGCTGGGTCAGGAAGTATTCGATCTGGGGACCCACAGCGAGGAACACGTCGATTACCCGGACATCGCCGCCGCGGTTGCCGAGAAGGTGAGCCGGGGAGAGGTCGACCGCGGCATCTTGATTTGTGGCACCGGGTTGGGCATGTGCATCGTGGCCAACAAGTATCCCGGAGTTCGGGCGGCCCCCTGCCACGACGACCTGACGGCCGAGATGAGCCGTCGGCACAACGATCTCAACGTGCTCTGTCTCTCCGGCGATATTCTCGGTGATCGGCTGGTCGACCGGTTGGTCGAGATCTGGCTGAACACGGCATTCGAGGGGGGTCGTCACGCCCGGCGCGTGGAGAAGATCGCCTCGCTGGAACAGGCCGACGGCGAAGCCTAGCAGCCCGTTGAAAAAGGGGACTGGCTCCGAACGGGAGTGCGTCTTCCCCGACGAAACCAGTTGTTGGCGAGGTGCCCGTCCCCTTTTTCAACACGACCGCTTCGCGGGAACTGGGCTTTCCCGTGACCTGTTCGATGGTCCGTCATCGAATCGTTTCCCCACCTCGGTATCCAGGAGTTTGGACGCTTTGGCTCAACTCACGCTTCAACTCGGCGTCAAGACCGATCCGGCCCAGTATCGTTTCTCTTACGAGTGGCTGTTCCGATTGCTTGCCGACGAGGGTGTCCGGTACGTACAACTCGGCACGTTCTTCGAGCTGTATCAACTTCCCGACGCCTACTTCCAGCAGATGCGCAACCAGGCCGAGAACCTGGGCATTACGATCCACAGCCTGTTTACCGCGCATCGGGAGTTGGGCGGTTTTTTTATCGACGACCCCGGTTGGGAGGCGGTCGCCCGGCGAAATTTCGAGCGGCTGATCGAAGTCGGTGCGATTCTCGGCGCGCAGTCGGTCGGTTCCAATCCCGGCTCGACGTACCGCGACCGCATGGGCACGAAACCCCGGGGCATCGAGTGTTACCTCCGCCACATGAAGGAGTTGATGCAATTTGCCCATGAGAAGGGGATGCCCTGGCTGGCCATCGAGCCGATGTCCTGTCTGGCCGAAGCGCCGACCCTGCCGGACGAGATCCGGCACATGGGCGAGCGGCTCGACGCCTTCCACAACGAACATCCCGATTCGACCGCGCGGGTCGGCTATTGCACCGACATCGCCCACGGCTACGCCGACGACCAGTCGGTCATCCGTTACGATCACCTCGAACTGCTCCAATCCACACTGCCCTACCTCTACGAGTTGCACCTGAAGAATACCGACGCGGAGTATTCCTCCACGTTCGGCTTTGGACCCCAAGAGCGGGCCAAAGGCATCATCGAAATCGAGCCCGTGCGTCAAATGCTGTTGGAGCAGGCCGACAAGCTGCCCGTGGACACGCTGGTCGGCTATTTGGAGATCGGCGGACCGAAACTGGGTCGCGACTACAGCGACGGCAATCTGGCCGGCCAGTTGCGCGAGTCGTTGGATTTCCTCAAACGTGTCTGGCTCGACGGGGAAACGTCTGACGAGGGTGCCATGGGCGGCTTGTCCGCCCTTGCTGAACCCCGGGAAAACAAAGGCGGGCAAGCCGCCCAT
>CAYUIQ010000424.1:0-1990 GCA_964444795.1 uncultured Planctomycetaceae bacterium | reverse complement strand
GACCAGCCCGATTGGTAATTCCACCGCTTCCGGGGCGTTTGGCTCGAATAGCGCGATGGGACAGCCGAGTTTGATCGGGCAACCTTCGGCGGCCCTGCCGCATCCGTCGAGTGGCTTTCCCGTATCCCCGAGCGACTCGTTTCCGGCGTCCGGCGGCAACGACGCGTCGCAGGGCACCGCGCTGCCGGGAGATCAGAAGACCGAGGGTCCGCAATCGCCGCGGGTGACGATCGAGAAATCGGCTCCAAAGGAAATCCAAGTTGGCAAGCCGGCCACGTTCACCATTACGGTGCGTAACGGCGGGGAGTTTCCCGCCGCACAAGTCGAAATTCGCGACCGCATCCCCAAGGGTACCCGGCTGATCGGGACCACGCCCAGGGCCTCGCAAGGCGATCAGGGCGAGTTGGTCTGGGTTCTCGGCACACTCAAGCCGGCCGAAGAGACGACCGTCGAGGTCGAGTTGATGCCGATGGCCGAAGGTGAGATCGGCAGCGTGGCCACCGTGCATTTCGCCGCCGACGCCTCGGTACGCACCGTGGCGACCAAGCCCGTGCTGGCAGTGGATGTCGCCGCCCCGGCTACCGTGCTGATCGGCGAAGAGGCCGCGGTCACCTTGACCATCACCAACACGGGGACGGGAACGGCCACCGGCGTATTGCTGGAAGCCAGTATACCACCCCAATTGCAGCACACCTCGGGAGGCGAGTTGGATTGCACGATCGGCGATCTACCACCCAACGAGAGCCGGAAAATCGAACTCCGCCTGACAGCCACCCAAGCGGGTACGGCGGTCGGCCGTTTCGCGGCTCGCGGCGATGCCAATCTGATCGTCGAAGGGCAAAGCACCACGGAGATCGTCGCCCCGCAGTTGGACGTCGCCGTGGAAGGCCCCCGGCGACGATACCTGGAGCGCCAGGCCAGCTACGTGCTGTCGGTCGTCAATCCGGGCACGGCCCCGGCCCGCCAGGTCAAGTTGGTCGCCCATTTGCCTCGCGGTCTGAAATTCGTCGAAGCCAACAACGCCGGCTACTACGAAGAAAGCTCGCGCAGCGTGTACTGGCTCCTGCAAGAACTCCCACCCAAGGAAACCGGCAACGTGACGTTGACCGCCATGCCCATCGAGGCGGGTGAGCAACTGCTGCGATGCCGCGCCTCGGCCGAGAAAGGGCTGGCCGTCGAAAAACAACATTCCGTCTCGATCGAAGGGATCGCCGCGATCATGTTCACCGTGGCCGATCTGGAAGATCCGATCGAAATCAACGGCGAAACCACCTACGAAATCTCCGTGCTGAACCAGGGCTCGAAAACGGCGACCAACGTGCGATTGGCCGTGACGCTACCGCCGACGATGCGGGCGGTAGCCGCCGAAGGACCTTCGCAATACTCGATTTCCGGAAATCAGATTCTATTTGCGGGCCTGCCTCGATTGGCCCCCAAAGCCGATACTACCTACCGCGTCCGCGTCCAAGGTCTCCAGTCAGGAGACCAGCGAGTGCGCGTCGAACTGCTGACCGACGAAATGAAATCCGGGACGCCCGTCGTCAAAGAGGAAAGCACCCAGGTGTATTCCGACGAGTAACCCGAGCCGCCGGTCAGCGGCCTTTTCCCCCCTGAGAAAACCCCCGAGATCCCCCCTCGGGGGTTTTCTTTTGCGATTATCCGAGCAGGTTGTAAGGTGGGACGAGCAAACCTTGGTGCTGGTGGGCCGTCGGTCGCGGGTGGCACGGACACTTTGCCGCGAGACGGGCTGCCACTTCACACGCGCTTTCGGCAAAGGTGTCCGTGTTGCGCAGCAACAAGAGGATCGTCAGGAGAATATCCACTCCAGCGGTACGCCGACCGACTCGCCGCTGTCGAAATAGCGGGCCGAACTCCAGGCCCAATCCAACGCGGGTGGCACGGACACTTTGCCGCATAGGGCGTTGCCACTTGACACGCGCTTTCGGCAAAGGTGTCCGTGTTGCGCAGCAACAAGAGGATCGTCAGGAGA
>CAYUIQ010000423.1:0-2202 GCA_964444795.1 uncultured Planctomycetaceae bacterium | reverse complement strand
AGAACGCAACAGACTGGGGGCTCGCTGCGCTCGACCCCAGGCACCCACCACCTTCCCCGAAATTCCCTAAAGAACCCTTTCTAACGGGCTGCCAAGCGCGAGCCCACAACCGGCAAAGTCGACTCTTTCCTCCCGACCCCACCCTCTTCGACACTTCTGTCCGACGCACCACGGGATGATACGGCCGAAAGTACTGTCTCACAACGGGTTACATTGATCCTTGGAGAACGGTTTGATCCCCAAACGTTTCCCCGGCCCGATAGACGCAAATCGCCACCGGCGGCATAATAGGTTCCATGAAAGACCTCCGCACCGAAAGTCTCTCGCACGACCCCCTGCACGGGTACATTGCCTTTACCTCCCCCCAAGGGAATGCGCCGGGTGAAGTGGCCGAACGGCAAATCGTCGACCACCCTTGGGTGCAACGGTTGCGGCAAATCCATCAGTTGCAGACCGCCTGGTGGGTGTTCCCCTCGGCCGAGCACACCCGATTCCAGCATGTGCTCGGGGCGATGCACTTGGCCAGCAGGGCAATCGACGCGCTGTACGCCAGTCTGGCCGAGGTGTGTCCGACGGTCCCCAGCTTCGGATACGTCGAATCGCTGACGCGGCTGGCCGCCCTCTTGCACGACGTGGGGCACGGCCCGTTTGGGCATTTTTTCGACGCCCATTTCTTAGCCGACTACGGGCTGACGCACGAGACCTTGGGCAGCGAGATCATCCGCCGCGAGTTGGGCGATTTGATCCGCGGCGTGCGACGCACCCCCCGCAACCGGCTGGCCGACGACGAGACACTCGATCCGGAGCAGATCGCCTACCTCATCACCCGCCCCGGGAGCTTCTCCGACGAAGACCATCCCCGATGGTTGCGTCTGCTGCGAAGTCTCTTCAGCGGACTGTACACGGTCGACAACATGGATTTCGTCCTTCGCGACGCCTACATGTCCGGCTACAGCGCCCGGGCGTTCGACCTCGACCGGCTGCTGCACTACAGCCGGTTCACCTCCGAGGGGCTGACGATCCACGAACGGGGGCTCTCGGCCTTGACCCGGTTCATCGCCGTTCGGGCCGAGTTGTTTCGCTCGATCTACTTTCATCGCACGGTCCGGGCGATCGATCTGTCGCTGCAAGAGTTGTTTGCCCAGAGCAAACCGCACCTGTTTCCCGGCAATCCGCTGGGCCATCTGGACGAGTACCAACGGCTGACCGAGTGGTCGCTGTTGGTCGAGGTGGCCGCCTGGAGCCGCGACGACGATCCGGCACGTCGCGAGTTGGGCGACGCCTGGCAGCGGCTGCTGCGCCGCGAGGTGCGATGGAAGATGGCCTGCGAGCGGACGATCGTTTTCGGCCCCGGGCGTTCGGAGATGGCCAGCATCTTCAGTAGCGAGCAGATTTTCGGGGCGGCTTTGCGCGAACAGCTTCCGCCAGAGCTTCGCGATCTGCCGCTACGGTTCGATCCGGCCCGGCATGTGTACCGTCCCGGGGCCCACACGCCCGCGGCGGGGCAAAATTTCCTCTACGACGCGGCCAGTGAGACGATTCGCCCGCTGGACGACCGCGAGCTGTTCCGCCGGATACCCATGAGTTATCGCATCTGCCGAATCTACGCCGAGGACACCCGCCACAACGGCGAACTGGCGGCCGCCATGGACCGGCTGATCGGCAGCAGCGGGATCGACGACCCGACCAACATGTGAGCGGACCGATGTCCAAGAACCAACTTTACCAGACACTCGCCGCGCAACTGGCCGAACTGCTGGCCGGCGAAGACGATCTCGTGGCCAACGCGGCCAATACGTCGGCGCTGATCTTCGGCGCGCTGGATGAGTTGAATTGGGCCGGGTTTTATTTTCTTCGCGGCGACGAACTGGTGGTCGGTCCGTTTCAAGGCAAGCCGGCCTGCACGCGGATCGCAATGGGCCGGGGCGTCTGCGGCACGGCGGCAAAAGAACGCCGCACGATGGCCGTTCCGGACGTACATGAGTTTCCCGGCCACATCGCCTGCGACGGCGCATCGCGGTCGGAGATTGTCGTTCCGTTGATTTTGCCCGACGAGCGACTGCTGGGAGTCCTCGATTTGGACAGCCCCCTGCTTGATCGTTTCGACGACGAAGACCGGGCCGGTTTGGAGAAGCTGGCCAGTGTTTTTCTTGATCGTATGGCCGTTTAGCAGCCCGTTGAAAGAGGGTAATATGTGAGGGT
>CAYUIQ010000422.1:0-2218 GCA_964444795.1 uncultured Planctomycetaceae bacterium | reverse complement strand
GGCGCCGCCTTCGAGGATGATCCCGGGGCGGAACCTTCGCCGGCCGGTATGCCGGGCGATTTGTTTGGGGACACGGTTGTCCAAGTCGAACGGCGGATACTTGCCGCCCCAGGCGTTGTACTCCCAGTCGACCAGTGCGAAGCCCTCATCCGGCCCGATTAAGAACATCGGCCCGTGATCGCGGATCCACGCGTCGTTGGTGGGGATATCGTGTAGCGTGACCCCCGGCACGTCGCCCACCATGGCGACGGCTTCGGCCATGACCGCATCTCCGCCGGCCAGAATATGCACCGGCTCCCGCGGTGCCAGTGTGCGAACCAACTCGGCCCAAACCCCGGGAATCGGTTCGAACCGGCCCGGCCACGTGTCCCGATTGTGTGGCCAGGAAAGCCACGTCGCCGCGTGCGGTTCCCACTGGGCCGGCACCCGATAGCCAAGCGACACAGGTGTCGAGCGATCACCCACAACACAAGTCCCTTCAGCCCCCGGCTCTGCCGGGGGGCATTTCCCGCGAGATTCACCCATCCAGAAACCGCTCCGTCAACCCCCCGTACGCATCGATCCGCCGGTCGCGCAAAAACGGCCAATGCGTCCGCACGGCGTCGATCTGGGCCAAATTGCACTCGACCAACAGATTCTCCTCCGCGTCGTGCGGCGCCCGGGCCAAGACGTTGCCGTTGGGATCGCACGCCAGCGATGCCCCCCAAAACTCCAGCGACTGCTCCACGCCCGTCCGGTTCACGGCCGCCACGAACAGGCCGTTGGCAATCGCGTGGCTCCGCATCATCGTCTCCCAGGCCGAGTGCTGGCTGGTGCCGAAGGAGTCTTTCTCGTCCTCCAGCCAGCCGATGGCCGTGGGATACAAGAGGATCCGCGCTCCGCTGAGGGCCGTCAACCGGGCTGCCTCGGGAAACCACTGATCCCAACAGATGCCGATCCCCAGCCGGCCGAATCGCGTGGGAAAACTGCCAAACCCCAGATCGCCGGGCGCGAAGTAGAATTTCTCGTAATAATGCGGATCGTCGGGCACGTGCATCTTGCGATACATCCCGGCGGTGCTCCCGTCGGCCTCCACGACCAGCGCCGTGTTGTGATACACGCCCGCGGCGCGTCGTTCGAACAACGAGGCAACCACCACCACGCCGTGCCGCCGGGCCGTAGCGGAAATCGTCTCGCTGGTCGGCCCGGGGATCGGTTCGGCCAGATCGAAACGCCGGTGGTCCTCGCTTTGACACGGATAGCGCGAGGCGAACAACTCGGGCAGGCAGACAACGTCGGCCCCCGCACGGGCCGCGTCGCCGATCCGCGCCACGGCCGTCTCGACGTTGGCCTCTTTCGACGCCGCGCAACGCATCTGCACCAGCGCTATGGTGACATTCGCAGGCGAGCCTTCCGCCATAACCGGTTCCCTTCTCCAGTGTGTCCCCCGTTGGACTTGTCGTGCCGTGATGGTACCATGACCCGCATCATGTGCAAGACGTCACGCGGACTTTTTATCACTGGGACCGACACGGGCGTGGGCAAAACCTACGTGGCGGCGCTGATTGCCCGGTCGTTACATGCCGCCGGGCATCGGGTGGGCGTCTACAAACCGGCCGCCAGCGGGTGCCGCCGCCGGGGCGACGAACTGGTGGCCGACGACGCGCTGGCTCTCTGGGAAGCCGCCGGCTGCCCGGCGACGCTGGATGAAGTGTGTCCACAACGGTTCGAGGCTCCCCTGGCACCCCCTCTGGCCGCACGCGCCGAGGGACGCCGGATCGATGCCGAGCAACTTCGAGACGGAATCGAGCCGTGGCGGGAGACCTCCGACGTGATTGTCGTCGAAGGGTCTGGCGGCCTGATGTCTCCCCTGGGCGACGAGGATTACGTGGCCGACGTGGCCATCGATCTGGGGTTCCCGCTGCTGGTGGTCGCCCCGAACACGCTGGGGGTGATCAACCAAACCCTGCAAACGCTCATCACCGCGGCCACCTTCCGCGACGGCCTCCCCACCGCGGGCGTCGTCTTGAACCAGCCGGTCGCGCCACCCGACGACCCCAGCCGGGCGAGTAACCGCCGCGAGTTGGAGAGCCGTTGCGTTCCGCCGGTGCTGGCGGAAGTCGTCTGGCAGGCCGATCGCTTCGACACCGAAGTCGATTGGCTCGCCCTGGCAGAACGGGCACCCTAGGCTCTGTCTCAAAACCCGTACGATGGCCCTCCGAGGCCGTCGGGAGTCCGT
>CAYUIQ010000421.1:0-2247 GCA_964444795.1 uncultured Planctomycetaceae bacterium | reverse complement strand
CGAGCCCCCAGATCGCAACGAACTGGGGGCTCGCTGCGCTCGACCCCAGGCACCCTCCGAAGTCTTGTCATTCACCCTTCTCGACCATCTCCTCGGGCATCCAGCCCGGCAACTCGGCGATCGATTTCCGCGCCGATTCGCTCGTCGGAACCCCCCAGGCTTCGAAGAACGGGCCGAGGTTCTTACCCACGGTACGCGACATCCGCACCATCCACTGGTCGCGCCGCTGATCGTCCGACCGCGCTCGCTGGTCCGCGGGCAGTTCGCGATACTCGGTAAACACCTTCGTAAACGGCTCCCAGCCAAATTCCTCGATCAGTTGCATGTACATCGTCAAGGCGAGGAAGGGGTCCGACTTCCACCGGTCGAACGGCATTCCGCCGGCGACGTGTCGCTGGATGTTTCTGGCTCGGGCTGCCGGCGTGATCGAGCCGTGTCCGCCAAGCGGCAAACCGCAGATCTTCTCCATCACGTAGAGCGAGAAGAGGTTGACGGTCACCTCGGTCGTGCCGCTGAAGGTCCAGTCGGACCGCTGGTGGTTGTGGCCGATCTCGTGAAACAGTCCCCAAACGCCGTGATGGCCGTTGCGGCGGATGCGCTCCACGTCGACCATCGTGCCGGCGATGTCCAGCCCGGTCATCAGTGGATAGCCCGAGTGCATGTAGCCGGCGCTGATTTGCACGTCGGCCACGAAGCGTTCGGTGCGACGACGTTCGGCGGGCCGGCCGAGCAGATCGGCGTAGCAGTCCATGATTTTGTCCCAGAAGTCCATCAGCGATTTCGGGTCTTCCAGATCGCGGACGACGGTGGACGGGATCGTCAGGATGAGTTTGTCGGTCTGCAGTTCGGCCCAAGGTGCCGGGTGATTGCGAACCGTTTTCCGCCAGGCGGCCAGATCGGTCTTGCCGTGAATGTAGTGCGGCGCCAAGACGGCCCCTTCGATGATCACCCCGACCGTCGCCATGCTCAGGTCGCGCGGCGTTTCGATGTAGATCAACCCGCCAAACGCATTGGCCGCAAGTGTCTTTTCGGCGGTGATGGAAGCTCCGGCGCAGATCTCCGGCGGTCTCCGCCACGCGCTATGGCGCCATAGCCGATCGGCGTGGCACCCGATGCGAATGCTCACGCCCTTGTCGACGACCGTCTTGGGCACAGTGATCGTAATCAACTCTCCCGGGGCCGCGTACAGACCGGTCGAGTGCCAATAGCGACTGCCCGGGTTGCCGTAAATGCCCTCATTGTGCCAGCCGGGCCGGTCGGTAACGAGTTGGATGGTTCGAGAAACTCTTGCCGCGTCGGCCCCGACCGCTCCGGGAAACAATTCGGCACAAGGGTGCGCCGTTACCTGTTCCGGCGAGATGCTCCGCAGAGAGAGCATCTGCGCGAAGAGAATAGCAGCGTCGAGCCGATCCTCTCGTCGTAGCGGTTTTCGTGGAGCCGGTATCTTGGCATCGGTCCGGTGCTGCATCAGTGCATTGAGCTTGGGCAACAGTTTCTCCGGCGGCAGCGCGCTCGCCGCCTTGGAGAGAATCGACAGGGCCGCGTCGATTTGGTCCTCGGCGATCGTGCCGTCGGCCTTGGTTTGTTCGATCAGTCCATCAAGGGCCTCGATCGCCGCGTCACGCTCGGCCGCCGGCATCGCGGGATTGTACTGCCGGAAGTGGGGCGAAGGCCGATGGCCGCGTTGGGCCGATGCGGTGGTGGCGAGAAGAACTACCAGTAGGAGGGAACTTGCCGATGCGAGGACTCGCTTGGTGGGGGTAGGCATGGAGTCTCCAGGAGGAAGGCGGAAACGTCCAAGACGCTTCCATGGGGGAGTGTCGTCGGAGGAACGGTTCGATGGTCGCCCCATTATGCTACCCCGAACGGGCGTGGCACGCAACGGCGGAGGGGATCTTCGGGAGATGGCGCTCTGGAATGGACCGTTTCGTGGCGTTGGGCAAGGAACCAAAGAGGGCTCCAGCGAAGGAAAAGCCCGGCGCGGGGAAGTGAGTTCTACAGTTAGCACGGTCGCCTGCGACCGGATTGTGGGGTGAATTCCGACCCGTGAAGCCGTAAGAGCCTTATCCCCACCGGCCTCGTGCCGGTGGTTCATTGGTTTGAAAACTACTGGCCCCTGTCCCTGTGCATACCGCGCCCCGTGCTGGCTGTCGACGTAGTCGACAGCCAGCACGGGGCGAAACACTGGGGAACAGGGCGTGCCGTGGTAGTTTTCAAACCAGCAAGCCACCGGCACGAGGCCGGTGG
>CAYUIQ010000420.1:0-2394 GCA_964444795.1 uncultured Planctomycetaceae bacterium | reverse complement strand
GTCGGCATTGCCGGGTGCGAAGCTACTATGGCCCAGCGTTTGGTAATATCGGGCGGCCTTCTCGACCGAGGCGATGATCTCGTGTCCCAGTTCGGCCGTCTTCGCCCGCCGGGCCATGAACTGCTCGCAACCGATCAATTCGCCCGTCTCCTCGAAGATCGTCGTGGCTCCTTGTTCGATGAGCATGTCGAAGGCACGGCCGACGGCCGGGTTGGCGGTCAGGCCGCTGGTGGCGTCGGACCCGCCGCATATCGTGCCGACGACCAAGTCCTCGACGGCCATCTCGGCCCGGGGCGTCGACTGCAATTGCACCAGCGTCTGCTCGACCCAGGCTCTTCCGGCGGCGATCGTGGCGGCCGTCCCGCCCGACTCCTGGATGACCGCCGTGTGGACCGGGCGGCCCGAGTCGCGAATCGCCGCGGCCAGCGCGTGACGGTCGAAACTCTCGCAACCCAGCGAGACCAGCAGCACGCCGCCGACGTTGGGGTGCGTGCAAAGTTGCCGCATCAGTCTCGCCGCGTAGGCGTTGGGGAAGCAGCCGGGAAAGCCGATCAAGTGTACCCCCCGATCGCGCAACGGCATCGCGATCTCGGCGGCCGTGTGATGGGCGCACTCGACCAGATAGGCCACGGCCACGATATTGCGAATGCCCTTGCGCCCGTCGTCGCGAACGTATCCTTGCATGGCGTTTACTCATTCTCCAGGTACGGATTGCTTCCGTCGAGCGTGTAGGTGGGCAGGTAATCGCTTTGCATGTTGTGCGTATGCACCGACTCGCCGGGGGTGATCGCGCGGGTGGCCGACCCGATCGGCGCGCCGTACTTGGTGATCTGGTCGCCGGCGGCAATGGGCCCCACGGCCACCTTGTGGCCGACCGCCACGAAATCGGTGACCCGGATGGTCTGCCCGTCGACCGTCACCTTGGTGCCCGGCTCGATCGGCGTGGCCGCCACGCAGACGTTGTCGTCGGGCGCCAACCGCAACAGCCGCGGATCGACCTGGGGACCGTGCGAAGCGTCGGATGTTAACATCTTGAGGGTCTCGAAATGGTTGGAATCGCAGGACGGCAGAGCAGTCTATTCCAAGCCGGGTCACCACACAATCCCCGTAGGGAGGGGGCTCGGTCTTTCGGTTCTGCCACTGCTTGCTTCCCGTGGCGCGCCGTGGAACCTATACTAGGGGCTGTGCCGGGAGTACCATGAGTGCGGAATCGACCACTCTTCAAACGAAGGAGATTTGAAATCATGCAATCCAACGTAGTGCGGCGTTCGTTCGTTCTGCTCACCGTCTTCGCGGCCATCGCGATGTTGGTCTCGGCCGTGCCCGCGGCGATGGCCCAGCAGTCGGAGGACAAGGCCAAGGACAAAGGGCCCGATCTGAAGGCCAAGGATTGGACCCCGTTGTTCGACGGCAAGACGCTCAAAGGCTGGAAGTCGGCCAACTTCGGCGGCGAGGGCGAGGTGAAGGTCAAGGACGGGGCCATCGAAATGCTGATGGGTGTTACGCTTACCGGCATCACCTGGACCGACAAAGAGAAACCCAAGATGCCCACGACCAACTACGAACTCACACTCGAAGGAAAACGGACCGACGGCGGCGATTTCTTCTGCACCACGACCATTCCCGTGGGCAAGGAGTTCTGCTCGTTTGTCGTCGGCGGTTGGGCCGGCACGGTCTGCGGGCTGTCGTGCGTCGATTGGTACGACGCCTCGGACAACATGACCACCAAGTTCATGAATTTCAAGGACGACGTCTGGTATCGCATCCGCATCCGGGTGAGCGATACGCGGATCGAATGCTGGATCGGCGACGAGCAGTTCGTCGACCAACTTCGCAAAGGCCACAAGTTCATGATCCGCGACGAAGTCGATCTCTCCAAGCCGCTGGGCATCAGCGCCTGGGTCACCACTGGCGTGGTCCGCGATATTCGGGTGCGCAAGATGACGCCCGCGGAAGTGAAAGCCGCCGAGGCACCGAGCGAGGGCGTTACGGAAGGGTGAGCATTGCAGGGTGTATACGGGTGCCACTGGCGTTTCGCCAGTGCCCCTTCGGCTCGTAGCTTGCATCTTCCCCGACCGAGACAAGCCCGAGCGGGAATCCGGCACGGGTGACTTGCGTGTTCATGAGGCCGACCTCTTTTAGTTTCGGTAGATCTTTCAAACACGCGATCTCATCGTCGCCGATATCGCTCCGGTGCCAACTCAGTGGAATGCTGAGAATCGCCACGAAGACCAGCAGCTTCCGCAGCGTAAATTGATACCAGCGGAGCTTGGGCTTCGGCGAGTCGGAATCGCACATGGCCGTGTCCTCAAGGGGCGTTAGACGTTCGTTGGACAGTTCCTCTTTCGCTCCTTCCCCACCGGCCTCGTGCCGGTGGTTGAGTGGTTTGAGGAC
>CAYUIQ010000419.1:0-2422 GCA_964444795.1 uncultured Planctomycetaceae bacterium | reverse complement strand
ATCCCCGGAAGACAAGGGCGGGCAAGCCGCCCATGGCACCCGAGTAACCCCCAAATACTACGCCGATTCCATCTCGGCCGCGTCGCCGCTCTCGCGCTTGCGGAGGTAGAGCTTGATGGGCACTTCGCCGAAGCTGAGCTGGTCGCGGAAGACGCCCAAGAGATAGCGCCGGTAGGTCGTCGTGATGCCGGCCGGGTTGTTGCAGAACATGACGATCGTCGGCGGTTCGATGGCGACCTGGGTGGTGTAGTAGATTTTCGGCGGGTGGTAACGGAACAGGGGCGGCGGGTTGTGTTGCATGGCCGCTTGGACCAGGCGGTTGAGTTCCGGGGTGCCCACCCGTTGACGCGATTGCTTGAAGAGCATCTGGGCGTGGTTCAACAGGGCCTTGACGTTTTTGCCCGACTGGCCCGTGATGAAGGCGATCGGTACGTGCCACATTGAGCGAAAGGTATCGCGCAGATAGGTGACCCATTTCTCGGTGGGCATCGCGCCGGCCATCAGGTCCCACTTATTGACCACGAAGATACACGGCTTGTACTGATCGGCGATGTAGCCGGCCAGTTGTTTGTCGACCTTGCTGATGCGTTGCGCGCAATCGAAGAAGAGCAGGCTGACGTTGGCCCGGCGAATGCTCTGCTTGGCCCGTTGCATGCTGTAGAAATCGATGTCGGTGGCGATGCTCTTGCGGCGTCGCAAGCCGGCCGTGTCGATGGCCACGAACGCCTTGCCGTCCAGTTCGAACCGCACGTCGACGCTGTCGCGCGTGGTGCCCGCCACTTCGCTGGTGATCATCCGCTCGGCTTGAGCGACCGTGTTGACCAGCGTGCTCTTGCCGACGTTGCGCCGCCCGACCATGGCGACCTTCATCGTCGGTTCCTCGGGCGCCTCGTCCGCCTGACCGGCGGTGTCGGGCAGCCGCTCGTAAATCTCGTCCAGCAGCCGGGCCCGGCCGCGATTGTTCTTGGCGCTGACACGCACCATCTTGCGGCCCAGTTTGTAGAATTCGTCGGCCTGCGGCGATATCTCGAGTGTGTCGGTCTTGTTGACCACGCAGAGGACGGGCGTCTTGACGTAGCGCAGCCGGCGGGCGACTTCTTCGTCCAGCGGCAGTTGGCCTTCCCGGGCGTCGACGACGAAGAGAATCACACTGGCGGAGTCGATGGCCGTTTGGATCTGCTCTTCGATCTGTGCCGTCAAATCGTCGCTGTCCTTGACGCCCATGCCGCCCGTGTCGACCAGATCGACGAACCGGTCTTCGATCTCAATCAGATGGCTGACTCGATCGCGCGTGACGCCGGACGTTGCGTCGACAATGGCGATGCGCTTTTCGGCCAACCAATTGAACAGGCTCGACTTGCCGACGTTCGGCCGGCCGACAATCACAACTTGGGGAATTCCCATACGTCCACTTTCACGATCTAACGGTACCCCCCACGGTGAGCCAGGCAATACGGCCCGAGCATGCGGCACCGGGAGCACTCTTACTCCATCATAGTTGCCCGGGGGCTGGACTGATAGTCAATCGGTGAGCCAAGCGCTATACTGGGAGCGACTGTCCCAACGCCCGTTTCTCCTATCCCGCGCCCGAACGCATGACCGAAGCTGATCCACAGGCTGGCCGAGACGCCGTGCGGGCGATGACACAGACGCTCGACAGCCTGCAAAAGGCCGGGCTGACGCACCTGCATCGTCCACCCCCCCCGGAAGATGTACCCTCCGCTGCCGCCGGTCCGACCGATACGCCCGCGGCATCTTCCGCCCCATCTCCGGATACTCAGGCTCCAGAAACCGCCGAAACTACCCAAATCATGCAAAACAACGATCCCCTGGCTGCCCTGGACGTGATTCGCCGCGAGGTGGCCGCCTGTACGCGATGCGCCGAACTGGCCAGCTCGCGAACGCAAACCGTATTTGGCGTGGGTAGCCCCACCGCACGGCTGGCTTTTTTGGGCGAAGCACCGGGTGCCGATGAGGACCGGCAAGGCGAACCGTTCGTGGGCCGGGCCGGCAAGCTGCTGACCGATATGATCACCCGGGGCATGAAGCTGCGGCGCGAGGACGTGTACATTTTGAACATTCTCCGCTGCCGACCGCCGGGCAACCGCAACCCCCTGCCGGTCGAAGCGGCCGCTTGTCGCGAGTACCTCGATCGCACGTTGGCGGTGATAAAACCGGAGTTTATCTGTTGCCTCGGGGCGGTGGCCGCGCAAAACTTATTACAGACCGACACGACGATCGGCCGGCTGCGAGGCAGTTTTCACGATTACCAGGAAATGCGAGTCATCTGCACCTATCATCCGGCCTACCTGTTACGCAACCCGGCCGCCAAGAAACATACCTGGGACGACCTCAAGCTGCTGATGGCCGAAATGGGACTGGATGTACCGGAGTAGTAGCCTCGTTTAACGCCCAGCCGAAG
>CAYUIQ010000418.1:0-2551 GCA_964444795.1 uncultured Planctomycetaceae bacterium | reverse complement strand
CGCGAGATCAAAGTGCCCGACCTGGCGTTCAGTGTGATTCGATTGGAGAACGGAAATACGGTCATCGGCTACCGGGGCGGGGTCATCGAAGTGGATCCCAAGGACCAAGTGGTCTGGCACCTGACCCAGAAGGATGTGCCGGACGTCAAGCTGTACTGGATCTGCTGTATCCAGCGGCTTCCCAATGGCAACACGGTCGTCGGTAACTGGTTCATCCACAAGCGCCGGACCGACAGCACTCCCTTCTTCGAGGTGACACGCGACAAAAAGGTGGTATGGCGGGCCGCCATGCATGAGCGGATGGTCGATCCGGACGCGATCCAGATATTGGACGTCGAAGATATCACGCTTCGCTGAGAGGCGTTTCCTCGATCGGGTCGCCCGGCATGGCCGCGATTCGGCCAGATGTGACAGGAAAGTGCTCAAGTTGGCGGGGGCAGGCAAAGTGCTTGACATGGCCGCTCGTTCCTGGTATCTGCTGGTTAGGTTAGCGGGGTAAGCATTTCCAGGGGAGCGGCGATCATGACTGCCAGGACTCGGCGTCGGGGCGCGCGGTTCGGAGAAATCTTGCTCAAGCGTAAACCGGCGCCGGCGCGGAAATCGCGCTGCGGCAGCCCGTTGCGGGTTGAGCGATTGGAGGACCGGCGGATGCTGTCGATCGGCACGCCACTGCCGGACCTGAGTTCCAACGATACCGACACGGCGCAGGTCGGTCAGGCCGATCTGGGCAGTCTGGCAACCGACACGTTGAAGATCTATCTGCTCGCCGGCCAGTCGAACATGGAGGGCCAGGCGTACACCTACGATAGCGACGCCACCGCGAATTGGAACGTCACCACCATGGAGTTCCTGCTCAGCGGAACACCCGCGGCGACGAACTACCTGGCCAACATGCCGTTCGACTTCAAGAATAGCCTCGACGCCAGTTGGCTGGACCCGCGCGACGATGCATGGGGCGTTCACTACTACTCCGGCAATGGCACCGTAAAGAACATCCTGCCCACCAACGATCCGGCGGATATGCTCAGCGGCATTGCTCCGCTGCAGCCCGGGTTCGGCGTCGGCACCAATTTCGGCTCCATGATCGGTGCGGAACTGGGCATGGGCACGCGACTGGCCGACGCTTTGGAGTCTCCCGTCTTCCTCTTCAAGTCGGACCGGGGTGGCACGACCTTGGGCAACGATTGGCGACCTCCCGAAGCCGTCGCCGCACGCGGTGGAACCGTCGGCCCCGAATACACCAACACCATGACCCAATTCACCGGGTTCCTGGATGATCTCGACGCCGATCTGACCGACGATGGTCTGCTCAACGACTACAACAACGCCACCGGTTACGAGGTCTGCGGTCTGTTCTGGTTCCAAGGCTGGAACGAACAGTACAACGACGGCTCCTATACGGCCGCCCAATTGCAGGCCGAGTACACGGATAATCTGGTGGATCTGGTCCACTCCGTTCGGGCCGCCGATGCGCGGATTCCCAACGACCTGGGCATGATCATCGGCGAGTCGTCGGACCAGCACGCGGGCCTCAATGCCAGCCGAATCGCGGCCGTGGCGCAACTCAACGCAGAGATCCCCGACTCCGCCGCGTATTTCGATACGGCCAACATGAAGGGCACCAACTGGGGCAACAACGAAAGCGGCGTCCCGTTCAGTCAAGGCTGGGGCTACCACTTCCACGCCCGGGCCGAGAACTTCCTGGAGATCGGCTGGAAGGCGGGCGGCGCCGTGCTCGATCTCGGCATGACCGGCAGCGAGAACCTCGACGGGCCCGAGATTACCGTACTCGGCGGCGGTCAGGTAGTCGGCAACGGCGACGACACGCCCGATCTGCTCGACGGGACCGACTTCGGCACCGTGGCACCCGGCGCGGCGGCCCCGACCAGCACGTTCACCGTCCGCAACGACGGCTCGGAGGATCTTACTCTGGGTGCGGTGACCTTACCGGCCGGCTACGTTTTGGATGAGGGGCTTAGCACTCTGTTGATTCCCGGCGCGTCCGACACGTTTACCGTGCATTTGGACACCGGCACCGAGGGGACGTTTGCCGGCCCCATCAGCTTCACCACCAACGACTCCAATGAGAATCCGGCTACCTTCACGATTACCGGCACGGTGATCGCGGAGCCGGAGATCACGGTGGAAGGGAATAATGTGCAGATCGTCGATGGCGATGCCACGCCCGATACGGTCGACGGGACCGACTTCGGCGAGGTCGAGATGGGCGGTCCGGCTCCCACCAGCACGTTCACCGTTCGCAATGAGGGCACACAGGACCTTACGCTGAGTGCAATAACGCTGCCCGGGGGCTACAGCATCGCCGAGGGTCTCAGTTCCCTGTTGGCCCCGGGCACGTCCGACACGTTCACCGTGCGGTTGGACACCGGCACTGCGGGGACGTTCGCCGGCCAGATCAGCTTCCCGAACAACGACGCCGACGAGAATCCGTTCACATTCGCGATCACCGGCACGGTCAGCGCGCTGCCGGGCGACGGGATCAACTTCCACGATTACACGATCGGCTCGTACGACGACGGCGACGTGAAGG
>CAYUIQ010000417.1:0-2577 GCA_964444795.1 uncultured Planctomycetaceae bacterium | reverse complement strand
CCAGTTCGTCGTCGACTGGGGGCTCGCTGCGGTCGACCACCAGGCACCCACGGGTTTCATGCGACCGTAATTTGTCGACCGATCCTCATACACGAGTCAAGAAGGAACAAACACAACGTGAGCACCTATTTGATTACCGGCGGAGCGGGGTTCATCGGATCGCACATCGCCGAAGCGCTCGTCCGGCGCGGAGAAACGGTCCGTATCTTCGACAACCTGAGTACGGGACACCTGTCCAACCTCGCCTCGTTTCGCGACGGCGTCGAGTTCATCGAAGGCGACCTGATCGACGCCGACGCGGTTACCCGGGCGGTCAAAGGGGTCGACTTCATCTACCACCAGGCCGCGTTGGCCTCGGTGCCGCGGAGCGTCGAACGGCCGTTGGATACCAACGCCGCCTGTGTGACGGGCAGCTTGAACTTGCTCGACTCCGCCCGTCGGGCCGGTGTCGGGCGGTTGATCTATGCCGCTTCGAGCAGTGCCTACGGCGACCAGCCGACCAGTTCCAAACGAGAGACCGATCTGCCGGGCCCGCTATCGCCCTACGCCGCGGCCAAGCTGGCCGCCGAACACTACTGCCACGCGTTTACCGCCACGTACGGCTTCGAGACGGTGGCGATTCGCTACTTCAACGTCTTCGGACCGCGCCAGGACCCGGATAGCCCCTATTCGGCCGTCATCCCGCTGTTCATCACGGCCCTGTTGGCCGGCCGGCAGCCGACGGTTTTCGGCGACGGCCACCAATCGCGGGATTTTACGTTCATCGAAAACGTCGTCCGCGCCAATCTGCTGGCGGCTGAGGCGCCGGGTGTGGCCGGCCGGGTGTTCAACGTGGCCAACGGCCGCAGCACGAGCCTGCTGGAACTGCTGGCCGCGCTGAACCGATTGCTGGAAACCGACGTCGCGCCGATCCACGCCGACCCGCGCCCCGGCGACGTTCGTGAGAGCCTGGCCGATATTTCCCAAGCCCGCCAGCTCTTGGGCTACGAGCCCCAAGTCGACTTCGAGGAAGGCCTCCGCCGCTCGATCGATTACTACCGCAAGTTGGCAGGGGGATAGAAGCTCACTCGCCGCCGACTTCCACGGGCGCCGGTTCGACCGATTCCGGGCTGTCGGCCGGCGGCTGCGACAAGGCCTGGTCGGCGGTCCGCGCGGCACCATTTCCCGCGGCACCGCGGCGCGGGGCGAGGAGAAAGACCAGGCTGATGAGCCCCAGCAACACGGCCATCGAGACGAACATCGTCGGATACGGGGGCAGGCTCACGCGCGAACTGAAATGGACGATCGCTCCGGCGGTCGGCGCTCCGACCAGTTGGCCCATGTCGAAAGATGCGAGCGTGACGGTTGTCCCCAGCCCCCGGTAACGTTGCGGGAAGCACTGGGTGCCGGCCGCCACGACCGACGGGAAGAGCAGGGCATGGGCAATGCCGCAGCCGATCCCCGGCACGGCCAAACTCCACGGCGAGTCGACCATCAGAAACAGCAATTGACTGGCCACCAGCGTCGACATGCCGGCAAGAATCATCGGCGCCAGTCCCAGTCGCTCGGGCAGGCGCCGAGTGAGCAACCGGGTCACGACCGCCACGGGTGCGTAGACGATGAAGAACGGGGCGATATGCAGAAGGCCCAGTTCGGCGGCGTAAGGACGCAGGAAGATGCCGGGCAGGCCGAGTCCGATCCCCGTGCCGATGCCCACCAGCAAAACGGTTCCCGGATGATAGCGGCGAATGAGCCACGCCAGGGGCGGACGTTTTCGCGGCGCCGGCGGAATCTGGCCGCGCGTAGCGACGGTCGCAAACAGCAGGGCCAGGCAACCCAGGGCCCCGGCCGAGAGGAACATCCGGTCGACTTGCCCGCGGGTTACCGTCTCCGTGGCACACAGCCAGTCGCCCAACTGGGTTCCGGCCACCATGCCCACGAATCCGGAAGTGCCCAACATGCCGATCAGTTCGGCCATGCGCGCCACCGGCGCGCGGCCGGAGATGAAGGTCACCGACGACCCGAAGATGCCCGCGATCGCCGAACAGAAGGCGATTCGCAAAAGATACACGGCCGGACCGGTATGGGTATCGATGGCCAAATGGGCGAAGCAGCTCAGTGCGAACACGGCCAGCGACCCGATCCATACCCGGCGTGGTCCATAGCGATCGATACCCGACCCGAGCAGCAGCCGCATCAATAGGCTGCCGACCATGCCGATGCCGACGATCCACCCCAGGTGATATTCGGTTCCACCCAGCAGGGTGATGAAATCGGCATATCGAAACAGCAGCGCGATGGCCGTCATGACCAGCGAATTGCCCACGTAGGCCATCCAGAAGGGCAGCCCGTAGGGCGAGCAGTCGCGATCCGCCGGGGCGGAAGTCAGAGCGGGCGGGGTATTCGAGCGGTCGGAGCGGCAGATCATGGGCGGGGAGGTGTGGTGAGGCTGGAAACAGTCTATTCTACCGACAATCGGCGCCGATGCCAGGGCCCCTCTCCCTCTGGGAGAGGGTTGGGGTGAGGGCGTCTGGAGCACAGCAAAGATCCTCTCCCATGCCAACAACCCTCACCTGGCTCGCTACGCTCGCCGTCCTC
>CAYUIQ010000416.1:0-2593 GCA_964444795.1 uncultured Planctomycetaceae bacterium | reverse complement strand
GCCACGTTCGATCGCGCATTCGCCGTCAACCAGCCGGCGCCTTCGGCTGGGCGTTAAACGAGTTGGGTTGCGGACGTGGCTGGGAATCTCAAAGCTCAATCACCGCCACATCTTCCGGCTCCAAGGTAACCGTCGTTCGCCCGTCTTGCCAGCGGACGGGCCGGTCGGTGAGCAACTCGCGGCTCGATGCCGGAGGCGTGCCCTCCAGGCGGATCGTTGCGGTGCGCTGCTGGCGGCTGTCGTTGAAGAGGGTCAGATATCGGGGGCCGAAACGTTCGACGTGGACGTGCTCGTCGCTGCTGGTGGCCCGGGTGACCGGTTCCCAACCGGCTTCGGCCACTCGCTTGCACAGGGGAACGTAACGCACGAACAGCGGCCGGTCGCGGTTGTATAGCTCGGGCCGGTTGAAGTAATGACCCTCCGACGCATTGTGGCTGAAAAAGCCGGGAAACATCCCGTAGGCCAAACATCGCTTCATGTATTTCTCGACCAGTTCGTGCGAAAACTGCTCAAACGGTGTGTTCATCAGGAAGCAATACGGCTTTCCCTTGCACAGGGCCCGGCGATAGAGCAGCTCGGTGTCGGACATCGGCTGCCAGCGTCCGCCCGGGTTCCAGTTTGTTTCGGTGCCCATCACGTCGAGCCAGGGGGCCAGCCAGCAGAGCCGCGAGGGTGTCGAATTGGCCATCATCAGCTTGTTCATTTCATGCACGTCCCGGGCGATCCCACGAACGTACTCCCAGGCGATCAGCCCGCGGAAAATAGCCGGCCGGTGGTCGTGGGGCGAGAAGACCAAGGGCGTGTCGGCCGCGGCGAAATGTTCACGGCGGAAATCAAGCTCATCGGTCACGTAACCCTCGCTGGAGTCGACGTACTCGCCGTCGAGATCGACCTTGCGATCGGGACCATAGAGCCTTTGGCGAAGTGTTGCGTTCCACTTGTTGGCGAAATCGGTCGCCTCGCCACCGATTCCGGGCATCGAGTTCATGCTCCAGATGGCCCCGTCGCACCACGGCCGATCGAGCAGCCGGGCCGGAATCTCGCCCGAGGCATCGTGGTAGCCGCTGGTCAACAAGGCCTTGGCCTGGGTGTTATTGGCCTCTCCGGCCAGACGCTTCACCTCGGCCAGCGCGGCTTCGTGTGTCCGCGGCATGCCCTCGGGCATCGGCATCCACCAGGTCATCGGCTCGGTATAGCGGAAGGTGACGATCCCGTGGGCGTCGTCCCAGGCCGTCTCGTTGTTGCCCTCCTTGAAGCGAAAGCCGAAATCCTCCCAGCCTTTCACCTGGCTGATCTTGGCAAACGGCATCCAGATGCCCTGCTTCGGCGTGCGACAGCGGAACTGCTCGGGAAACGATTCGTAGTAACGGGCCAGTGCGGCGCGAAAGCCCCAGGCGGGATCGAATGCGAATCGGCGGAACCGCACCCGGGCCGTTGGTTTCTCCGGCGTCAAACCGATATCATAGGCCAGAAACAACTCGCCGGCCGAGGCGTTGTAGCCGATGCGGAAGAAGGCCGGCCGTGTCATGTCGATGCCCAGCGCCACACCGCGACGGTCGTCGGCCACGGCACCCAACGGATAGCGCGACATCCGGCCGTTGGAACCGGCGCCGAAGGAAGCCGTATCGAGATACTCCCGCCCCGCTTCAACCGGCACGCCGTGGCGCGGGTTCTCCAACCACTGCAGGTCTTCCTTGGCAACCGGCACGGAGTAAACCAGCGTAACCGCTCGGTCACGGCCGGTCGTGTCGGAAAGCGTGACGTCGAAAAACGTCACTCCGGGTTGCGTGGTCTGTTGGCAATCGAGCTTTAACCCCAGCGCCGGTTGGTCGATCCGCACGAAGTCGGACCCGGCGGCCACGTCGCGAACCGCAAAACCCTCGCGAGGCACTGTCGGCGCTCGCACCACCACGCCGTCGAAGCGAAAGGTGCCCGCCGGGGCCTCGATCTGGACCAATCGCGGATCACCGAACCGGGCCTTGCCCGTGTGACGGCGAAGCAGCATGTAGAAGGTCAGCGACTTGACCGGTTTCTCGGGCATGACCAACACGCGACGGCGCTGCCAGTCGTGCGTTCCCTTGCCGAACCCGGCGACCTGGCCCCACAGAGGCGTGCCGTCGGTGTACGTCAAGTCGAGATAGAGCGAATAATCGGCCGGCGATCCGCCTTGAACGTCTTCGGCCTTGCTGGAAAGCTCGGCCAGGATCGGCTCGGGACGAACTTGATCGAGCCGGACCGTTTGACACACGCCCCGGCTGGCCCGTGCGTCGGACCCGTTGTCGCAGACCATCGAGTCGCCGTCGCGCTGGAAACCCTGTTCGTACGCTCGCCAGGCGTCGGACTTCAGCAGGTTCTCGCCCGGGGTGTCGAGTGTCAACACCCGCTTGCTCACCTCGGGCGGCTCTTCGGCGAGACAGAGCATGGCCGGGGCGAGAAGGACCAGTAGGAAGCAACCCGCGGTACGCATCTTCTGGTCTCCTTTACTTCGGTTCTTCAGGGATTTTCGGGGTGTCTGGAAGTGGAGGGTGCCTGGGGTCGAGCGCAGCGAGCCCCCAGCACGTTGCGTACTGAGGGCTCGCTGCGCTCGACCACC
>CAYUIQ010000415.1:0-2597 GCA_964444795.1 uncultured Planctomycetaceae bacterium | reverse complement strand
ACCCTGTGCGTGTTTCTCAAGGGATCGTCGGATCGGCTTGGATGAAGGGTTTGTCCTGGCGATAGAGTTCGAGCCGGGCCCGGTACTGTTCTTTTTCGCTATCGCCGGTTGCCAGGTCGACGGCTTTTTGACCCCACTCGACCGCCGCCGTGAAGTCGCCTCCCGCGGCGTGCGCGGCGGCCAGGGCGTCGAGCGATTCGGCCGATTTCATGGACGTGAGCTCACACGCTTCGGTGGCCAGACGCAGCGCCGACCGGGCATTGCGGGCTTCGGCCCGGGCGCAGGTGGCCAGCAGGAAAGCCAATTGGCCGCGCGGGCCGGCCGCTTCGGGGGAGGTTTCAATCTGGCCGAGCAAGGCGAGAATCCGCGCGTCGTAGTCGGCGGCAACCGCTTGGTCCGTCAATTGATAGCACTGTTGCCGCAACTCATAGGTCATCGCCAGATTGATCGGGTCGAGCCGTGCGGCCTCGGTGAAATCTCCGATGGCCGTCCGATACAACGGATCGGCGGGTGAGATGTTGGCCCCCAGAGATACGCGGCATATCCCGCGCCGCAGATAGGCTTCGGCCAGTTCAGGGTCCGTATCGTCGATGGTCGGAAGCAGCCGAATGGCCTCGGCGAAGTCGAGAACCGCCTCGGGGAGTCTCTCCAAATTCTGGCGGGCCTGACCTCGGCTGAGATAGTCGAACGCGGCTTCCGGATCGTCGCCGCTGATGTCCAACGCCCGATTGTATTGGGATTCGGCGTCGGCAAACTGCCCCAACTGCAAGTATACGTATCCCAACCGGCTAAAAGGACTGACGTTGGTCGGGTCGAGTTGGCCGGCCCGGATCAGATCGGGCACCGCCTCCTCAAACCGATCGTTGTCCTTGGCCTCGGTTCCCCGGGCAAGATAAGCCGCGGCGAAATCGCGGTATTGCCCCTCTTCTTGGGGCTCGACGGCGGCTTCCTCGAAGTCGGCAATCGCGGCGGCGTATTCGTCTTGATGGACGTGGCACAGGCCGCGCCCCAATAGGGCTCGGAGTCGGTCTTCCTCCGACGGGCTCGACCGGAGCACGTCCTCGAAGTGTTGTTGGGCCGTGAGGAATTTTTTCTCGGCCAGCAGGGCCTCGGCACGATCCAGGGGCGTGTCTGGATCGGGAGGTACGTGCGTACCCGAACCACCGTTATGGCCGCCGTTGGGCTCCACTTTGCCGCCGTTGGGCGGGTTCGTGCCGGGCACAACGGGAACTTCGACGGGCGGTTTCTCCGCGGGCTTCTCGGGCTTCTCCGGCCGGTCGGCTTGACGGAATCGGGCGACGATGCGATCGCCGTACCGTTCCCACAATTTCCAGCCGCCGAATCCGATGCCCGCCAAGATCGCACAGACCACGACGGACTTCACCAGCGCCGCCAGCGACCCGGTCCCGCCGGGTTCGGCCGTGGCGATTCCGTGCTCCACCGCGTTGTGCAACGCCACGACCATCTCCCGCGTCGAACCGAACCGCTGGGCCGGGTCGGGTGCGGTCGCCCGGTGCAGGACCGTCTGCTCGGCCATGGGCACGTCGGAGAAGTCGAGGTTACCGGCCAGTACGGCCGTGGTCACCGCGGCGTAGGTTTCTTCGTCGTAGGGAAGCCGGCCCGTCTTCAGTTCGTAATAGCTCACGGCCAGAGAATACTGGTCGGTCGAGTTGCTCGGCTTCCCCTCCTTGAGGCACTCGGGAGCCGCGTAGGCGATGGTGCCGGCCGTGGCGGTCGTCGCCCGAACGGCGCCGATCATCCGCGCCAGGCCGAAATCGCAGACCTGCGTGGCACCGCCCACGATCATGATGTTGTGTGGCTTGATGTCGCAATGTTGGATGGCCGCGGGACCGGACCCCAACTCGTGGACCGGGCGGTTGAGAAAATCGATCGCCTCGGCCGACCCCTCCATGTATCCCAGCAATTCGTCGCCGGGAATGCCGGGCAGTCCCTGGGCGCGGCATTGTTCGAGCCGCTCGAACAGGCTCTGGTCGCCCAGGCCCATGGCGATGATCAGCTCGGCCGGGTCGCTGCCGCGGGTCTCGGGCAGGGCCGTCATCGTCGCCCGCACCGGTTGCGCCGTGGTTTCGGCCACCGGCAGTTCGTCCAGATCGGTAAACGCCTCGTCGAGCACCGAACCATCGGCGCTCTTGAGCCAGAACGCATTGATCGGCACGAGGTTCGGATGGCGAACCTTCTTGACCAACTGCAGGGCGCGGAATTCCTTCCGGCCTTCGGCGCCGCCGAGGCGAATGATCTTCAGCGCCGCCTCCGTCCCGCCGGGAGCGGCCGCCTTCCACACTTCGCCAAATCCGCCGCGGCCGAGGAACTCGATCAACCGGTAACCGGAGCCGGAAACGGGCTCGTCGCCCGCCGAGTAGTTTTGTGCCATGATCGCAAACCCGTTGGTGTGGCCGACGGACCGGGAAACCGTACTTCACCCCCCCAAGTAGTGTAGGCCTTTGGCCGGCTATCGGCAAGATGTTTCCCTGCTGGATACGATCCCCGCGCATTCCCTACCCCCCGCTGCCGCAGTACCGGTGTCAGGCCTGAATGGCACTTCCATAGTCCAGGTAACGACTTACGATCGTGCGCCG
>CAYUIQ010000414.1:0-2732 GCA_964444795.1 uncultured Planctomycetaceae bacterium | reverse complement strand
GTCCGCCGGGCGCCACTGCTTGGGAGAATCGGTGCCGGCCGAACCCGGCATATTGTCGTCATTCGTGATCCATACAATCTGGCCGCCAGCCGGTTGTATCGTACTCGCCGGCGAGGCGCCCGGGACACGTGCCCCCAGCGAATTGCCTCCCTCTGGCCAAGACACGCCCGGCATGGCCAGGAGTGGACGTCGTGTTATTGCAGCCGTTGGTTCGCGGGCAATGCGTACCGTGCCGAGTTGGCCAACCGTCTTGGTTTATCCGCCTGTCCGCCAATGCCAACACACGTCGCCCGGCCCGGTCGAGGTAGTTCGTTTGACGGTTTGAAATACGATGGCCGGCCGCAGGAAATGCCCGTGCTGGACCGCTGGCGAACCTATGCCGACGATCCCGAGTATAGGCGGATTGTCGGTGATCCGCAGTTGGCCAGCCTGAGTGCCAAACTTTGTGGTTTCGCAAACCCGTTGGAGCAAGCATCATGAGCCTCACTGTCTGCATCGGCCACACCAACCGGCTTTACGAAAACATGGCGAGCGTCGCGGCACGGTCGATCGCACGGCATACGCCGGATGTCAATATCCGGCTCGTCCGGTGCGCCGACGCCGGCCACGATCGCAATATGGGCACATCGACGGCAATCACGGCTACGAGGCCGTCCGCGACGACCTGGCCGCATGGTGGCCGAAATTGAAACCGGGCGGCTTCTTCGCCGGCCACGACTACGTCGATCGGCAGCCCCGGTTTGGGGTCAAGCGGGCCGTCGACGAGTTTGGGTTCCAATGTGGCCTAGCAGTGAGTGTCACGACCGAGCCTCGATTCCCTTCCTGGTACATACGGAAGCCCAAGTGAATCGCCCGGGAAAGAACCTAATCCACAAAACAATCTCGCTGGCGGTGGCAATCTTAACCGGCAAGCGAGTTAGTGACAACCGTGTTCGCCGGCGGATTGAGCTCTGCGCTCGCTGCCGTTATGTGCGAGTGCGTCGCCGTCGAGGCCAACGGTTGCTTCGTTGTGGCATCTGCGGATGCCGACTTCATGGGCGGCGAGCGTTGGTGAATCTGGCTCGCTATGAAGAAACACGTCGTTACGGCTGTAAGCATCCCGGCGGATCCCGCTGGAGAAAGGCTGGTGTATGAATGCTGAACCGGTAAAAGAAGAGCCCTTGCTTCTGAAGGTCAAGCAGGCTGCCTCGCTGTGCGGATGTTCCGATCGCACCTGGCGAAGCTGGGACTCTGCCGGATTGACTCCCAAGCCCCTGCGCATCGGGCGCTCAATCTTCTGGCGGCCCAAGGAACTGACCGACTGGATCGATGCCGGATGCCCAAACCGCAAAGAGTGGCTTGCGCAACAGGCATGATGAGGCTGGGTAGGCCAGGCAAACCTCGCATCGGCAATCTATCCGATTCCTGCCACAACGCCAAGGATTCGCTTGAGCTTCTCGTCGAGACCGTGCTCACTGTCACGTGTTATCTGAAGGCCCGTAAACCAAGAAGGAGACACGTTATGGCGAACATCTATCGACCCAAGTACAAGTATGTGGACATGAAGACCGGCAAGAAGAAGATGCGCACGGCGAGGAAGTGGTATGGCCGCTACCGCGACGATAACGACCGGGTCCGCCGCGTTGCCTTGGCCGGCGACAAGCGAGTTGCCCAATCGCTGCTCGATCAGTTGCTCACCCAAACGGAGCGACGGAAAGCGGGTGTCATTGATCCGGTAATGGAAGCGGCCGAACGTCCGATCAAGGAACACCTGGACGACTACCAAAAGCACCTGAAGCAGAAGGAAAACTCGCCGCGTTACGTTCACGATACTTGTGTCAAGCTGAAGAAGATGGTCAAATCCCGGCAGTGGTGGCGGGCAGCCCACATTCGGGCGACCGACGTCGAGTCCTACTTGGCCGGCTTGGCCGATCGAGGATGTGGCGTGCGAACTCGCAACACGTATCTGTCGGCGGCCAAGTCGTTCTCGCGTTGGCTCTACCGCAACCGGCGCCTGCGCGACGATCCACTGAGGCATCTTGGTCCCTCGAATGAATCGGTCGATCGACGGCATATTCGACGGCCGCTCTCGCAAGAGGAGTTTGCCAAGCTGATCGAGGCGGCCGAGCAGGGCCCGCCAGTGCAGAGTATCCCGGGAGTCGATCGAGCCATGATGTACGTGTTGTCGGCATACACGGGCTTTCGCAAGGGCGAGATTGGCAGCTTGACGGTCCGATCCTTCGATCTCGAAGGAAACCCGGCAACGGTCACCGTCGAGGCGGCTTACAGCAAACGTCGTCGCCAAGACAAACAGGTTCTGCATCCGGTTGTGGTGGAACGCCTCCGTTGTTGGCTACGCGACCGCGATCCCGCCGACGGCGACATCCTCTTCCCAATCGACAAACGCACCTGCGGCACCGATCGCCGGACGGCCAAGATGATGGCCGAGGACCTCGCGGCGGCGTGACGGAAGTGGCTGGCTGAGTCGAACGGTGATCGTGCGAAGCGAGAAAAGTCCGACTTTCTGAAGTATGTTGATTCTCAGGGCCGCTACGCCGACTTTCACTCGAATCGGCACACGTTCATCACGAACCTCTCGCTGGCTGGTGTCTCGCCGCGGGAGGCGCAGGAGCTGGCGCGGCATAGCGACATACGTCTGACGATGAATTTGTACACCCACATCGATATGCAGGATAAGGCGAAGGCGATTGGGAGGTTGGGTGGGTTGGACGGGTAGTGGTGCGGAGTAGGGT
>CAYUIQ010000413.1:0-2799 GCA_964444795.1 uncultured Planctomycetaceae bacterium | reverse complement strand
GGCCGCGGGGCTTTGAGGTCGGGGATCGCGTCGGCGGTGGCCAACCGGTCGGCCATGCGCTCGCGCTGCTGATCGGTCAGCGCAAATCGGGGCATCGTCACCGTGAGCCACGGCCGCGCACTCGGCGCGTCGCCGGCCAACACGCGGAGCATCCACTCGCGTTGGAGCCGCGCACCGACGCCGCTGATCTCCGGCGGGCTGGCACCGTCGGCGTGAAACGTCGGATCCTCCGCGGCAAATCGCAATACGGCCCGGGCCATCTGATCGCCGCCGCTGCCATGACGGGCGTGACAGGCGGAGCATTGATACTGCTGAACCATGTCGTACCGACTCAGCTCTTGCGGAGCGAGCGTCGACGGCTCTTCGGGATGCCGGGCGAGATACTCACCCACGGCGACCCGATCGGCCGGCGCTAACGTGAAGTAAGGCGCCGTGCTGGCCGCGCGATCCGTCCGCAGGCAACTGGTGCCGGAGTCGGTCGTCGCCGGCAGTTGGATACGCGCCGGAGCATCGACTTCCGGAATCTCGTGGCAGCCCGCACAACCGCGATCCTGCACGAGTTGCTTCCCTCGGGCGATCCGTTCCGAATCGGCCGCGGAGGACGCGTTCGTATCTTCAGTCGAAGCGTCCGGGGCGCCGAACGTCGACAGGTAGGCGGCCAGATTACCCGCATCGGCCGCTTTCAGCTTGAAGTCGGGCATGCCGCCTTGCGGATGCCAACCGAGCGGGTCCAGAAGAAAGCTCCGCACGTATGCCTCGGGCCATTTCGTGCCCACGTCCCAAAGCGACGGCGCGCGGGTAACATCGACTTCGCCCGGTGCCTCCGGAGCGTGACATGCCGCGCAGCCGAGTTGGCGAAACTGCTGGCGCCCCTTGGCGATATGCTTTTCCCGATCGGCCGTTTCGGCCAACGGTTCAATCGGCTTCGGCGGTGCGAGACTCTGGAGGAACGCGGCAATGGCCGGCACGTCGGCGTCGATCCGCTCGGCCGGTCCGCCGAGCGCGGGCATGGGACTGCCGGGACGCACCGATTGCGGATCGCGCAGCCAGCGGTCGAGATACGCTCGATCGACTTGCGACGCCGGCGCCAACGGGGCACCCACGCGCCGATCGGCCGCCAGCCCGGGGAGCGAATGACACCCGGCACATCCGTACCGCGCGACGACCGCGAGGCCGGCGTCGTACAGCAACGGCATCGCCACGGGCGCTTCCTTCGACGCGTCGTGTGCCAGATGGCGCGGCCCGACGATCTCGGGGGCAAAGTGGTTGCTCTCCCAGATCAACTCCACCCGGGCGCCCGGCGCGGCGGCTTCGTACTCGACGTGCAAAGGCTGGTAACCAAAGGGCAGGCTGATCGGCGGTCGCTGGCCCTCCTGCGAGGAATCGAACACACACTCACCCGCGACAGAAACTCGGATATCGCTCGCCCCGCGACCGGTGAAGCGATACTCACCCTCCTGCCCGATCAACACCTGACCGTCCCAAGTGGCCGAAAAGGGTCCGTCGGGCAGCCGATCGTCGGGCATACCCCCGGTCCAATCCCAGGCGACCGACGGATCGATGCGCACGGCGGCCGGCTCCTCGGAATCGCCGGGAAAATAGTGTCCGATCAGCCCGGGCACCAACCCCGACTTGGCGGCGGCCTGTAACTGATACCAGCGCAGATAGGCCGCGTTGATTTGGCCGGAGTCGACGGCCCCCTTGAAGATCGACACGCCGAACCGCACGGAGAGCGTCTTGGCCGGTTCCAGAGTGATTGCCTTATTGCCCACGCCCATCGTTGCCGAGAGGTAGGCGAAGGCCGGGCCGTCGCCCATGGTGAACCAGGTGGTGGGATGGCGGGGGTTGCCGGGGGCGTCGAACATGGCCACGGTCACCGGTTTGCCGGCCTCCGGTTCGGCCGTGTAGGCGCTCCAGGTCGACCGCTTGCCGTTGGTCTGCTCGACGCCCGATCCGCCGGCCGCGTTGAAATGCCGGCCATCGGTGTCCATCGGCTCAACAAACCGCGCCCCCAGACCGACGTACTCCGCGCCGTCGAGGGTCAGCGCGCCGGTGGCATCCTCGCCCATGACGAAGTTGGCCTGCCAAATGATCGTGTGTGGCGCGCCCGGATCGGCGGCGGGAACGGTGAGTGTGCGATCTTCTTCGAGAAGGATGTCGCCCTCGGGTGATTCCCAGAGCAGCGTCTCACGAAGGATCGCCCGTTCCGTGCCGCCGCTGGTATCGATCCGCAGTTCGGTCCATTTCTCGTGGATCTGCGAACCGCACTTCTCGGTTTCCGACCAGAAATCAACATCGTCGACCGACCAGCCGAACATCAGCCCGTGGTGGTGTAGATGATCGTGCGGTGCGTCGCGGAAAACGTTCCGCCCACCGGGCGCGAGCATCTCGGCCACGTACGGTTTGTAGGGAACGTCGGCGTAGCGATACAGCAGCAATCGTTGCTCGCCCTGTAGCACGGTCACGGAGCGAGCATCGCGGACGATAGTCAGCTTCTCGCCGGAGGTCGTTTTGATCTGCTCCGACGGATCGGCCGCCGGCGATTCCCTCCAACCGATCGCCGTCGCCAAGACGGCTAACCACAGGGAAGAACGGAGCACACGCTGACGGGTTCGACGCAAGAGGCTCGGCATCGGGACTCTCCGGCAGGCTGACGAAATCGGGGGGTGTTTTGTCTGGTGCGGGGTGGCTGGGTGGCACTGGAGTCTCGCCAGTGTTAGGCGCCGGGCCTAGGATCGAGCGCAGCGAGCCCCCAGTTCGTCGCGTTCTGGGGGCTCGCTGCGCTCGACCCCAGGCACC
>CAYUIQ010000412.1:0-2900 GCA_964444795.1 uncultured Planctomycetaceae bacterium | reverse complement strand
CCTGGGGCTCGCCCGAGAGTTGGAGGTCCGCTTCGATCTGCTCATTCCCCGAGAAACGGAAGCCGTGTTGCTGGTCGAACAAGACGGCGACGATCCGCACCAGGTGCGCCAGCGGCAGCACGAGTTGGTCGATTCGATTTGGCACAAGCGGCGACTGGCGTTCGGCGCGCGACAGGCGTTCGATCCGGCCGAAGTGGAACTCTACTGGCAGTTGGCCACCAAGATCACCGCGTCGCTGTCCCGGCTCAAAGGGCCGGCGCGACCGATCCCCTTGATCGAAGACGTCGCCGTGCCGCCGGAAATCCTACCCGAGTTCGTGGTCCGAACGCAGAACATCTTGAAACGCGCGCAGGTCACCGCGTCGCTGTACGCGCACGCCGGACACGGGCAGTTGCACATTCGTCCGATGTTGGATCCGTCCAATCCCCAGGACATGGCGACAATGCCCCATCTGGCCGAGTCACTCTACAAGGCCGTAATCGAGGCCGGCGGCACGATCAGCGGCGAGCACGGATGCGGGATCAGCCGAACCCCGTTCGTCCGACGCCAGTGCGGTCCGTTGTACGACGTTTTCGTCCAGATCAAACGGCTCTTCGATCCCCAGAACATCTTCAACCCGGGCAAGATCGTCGGCGACAAACCCGACGGGATTACGCGAAACCTTCGGCCGATCGTTGCCGGTCGGACAACAGCAGCCCCCAAAGCGGAGCCGGGAGGTGGCCCCGAGGAAGCGCTCGAGCAAGATGAGACGACCGCACCCAAGCTGCGCGACCTGGTCGAGTTGCAGCTCGACTGGAATCCGGACCGAGTGGTCGAGGCGGCGGTGCAATGCAACGGATGTGGCGAATGTCGCAGCCAGGCACCCGACGTGCGGATGTGTCCAATATTCCGAATCCGGCCTGCCGAAGAAGCGTCGCCGCGGGCCAAAGCCAACCTGATTCGGGGAGTGCTCGGCGGAGACCCACCCTTGGAGAGTCTCACCGGCGAGCAGTTCAAGGACGTGGCGGATCTTTGTATCCACTGCCAGATGTGCGTGTTGGAATGTCCCGCGGAGGTGGATATTCCCAGGATTGTGTCGGAAGGCAGGGGAGCGTTCGTGGCGGCCAACGGCCTACCATTTTCCGACTGGGTGATAACCCGGCTCGACCGACTGGCCGCGCTGGGCAGTATCGTTCGCCCGCTATCCAACTGGGTGCTGGGCAACCCCCAGATGCGTTGGGTTCTGGAAAAAACGCTGGGGATCGGCCGCCACCGCAAACTTCCCCGCCTGGCGGCAGGCAGTTTTCTGCGTCGTTCGGCCCGGCGTCGGCTCACCCGGCCGACGCGCCGCAGCGGGCGCAAAGTGCTCTATTTCGTCGACACGTACGCCAACTTCTTCGATCCCCAACTCGGCGAAGCGCTGGTGGCCATTCTCGAACACAACGGCGTGGCCGTGTACGTCCACCCCCAGCAGAAGCAGGCCGGTATGTCCGCCGTCGCTTGTGGGGAACTGAACCACGCTCGCCGTCTGGCCCGTCACAATGTCGACATCCTGGCCGAAGCGACCCGGCATGGGTATCATATAGTAGCGACCGAACCGGCCGCCGCGCTGTGCCTCCGTCAGGAGTACCCCAATCTGCTGGACGACGACGACGCCACCCTGGTTGCCGAAAACACCAGCGAAGCGTGTACCTATTTGTGGCGTATGCACACGGCCGGACAGTTGCACCTCGATTTGGCGCCGATCAACCTAACCGCCGGCTATCACGCGCCCTGTCATCTCAAGGCGTTGCGCGTGGGGACCCCGGGCGAGAAACTGCTGGGGCTCATTCCCGGGTTGATCGTCAAGCGGATCGAGCATGGATGCTCGGGCATGGCCGGCACCTTTGGATTGCAGCGGAAGAACTATCGAAACAGCCTCCGCGCGGGCTGGAAACTGATAACCGGCCTTCGCGACCGGGCCGTCCAGGTGGGCACCAGCGAATGTAGTGCCTGCAAAATACAGATGGAGCAAGCAACCACCAAACCGACCATCCACCCGTTGAAACTGCTTGCGATGGCTTACGGGTTGATGCCCGAAGTGACCTCGCGATTGACCGCCCAAAGCCAGGAATTGACCGTCACGTGAAAATCCGCGTTAAGCTCTTCGCCGTTGCCCGCCAAACCGCGGGCCGCGGCGAGGTCGAAGTGGAGTTGTCCGAGCCGGCAACGGTCGGGCAGTTGCGCGCGCAATTGGCCCGGCAGATTCCCCAACTGGCCGGGCTGATTGGGCACGTCGCGTTTGCTCTTGATGCGCGGTATGCCGATGATGCGGAACCGTTGCCCGCCGGTGCGGAAGTTGCCTGTATCCCGCCGGTTAGCGGAGGATAGAATGATTCGACTGACCCACGATCCGATCGACCATGCCGACGTGCTGCAAACGGTTGCCTCGACGGCGGCCGGGGCGATCGTGCTGTTCTTGGGAACGGCACGCGAAATGACCGCCGGGCGGCGGACGGCTTCGCTGGAATACGAATGCTACGAGGAAATGGCACAAAAGGAACTAGCCGCCCTGGAGGCCGAAGCCCGGGACCGCTGGGAATTGGTCGACTGCGCCATCGCGCATCGGCTGGGATCGACCGGCCTGGGCGAGGCGAGCGTGGCAATCGCCGTCAGTTCCGCCCATCGAGCCGCCGCCTTCGAGGCCGGACGCTGGCTTATCGACCGCATCAAAGAGGTCGTACCCATCTGGAAGAAAGAAAACTGGGCCGACGGCACCAGCCAGTGGGTGCATCCGGGAGTAGGGGATTAGGGGCTAGGCATTAGGGACTAGGGCTTAGACAATTCACCACGCCCACGGGCGGCATACCGCGGGTCGGGCGATCATCGACGGATGGACCATTGAACATAACGCTACCACTAATCGACAATCACCAGCGAGT
>CAYUIQ010000411.1:1189-2922 GCA_964444795.1 uncultured Planctomycetaceae bacterium | reverse complement strand
CGATTCTGTTTGCGGCCCTCAAGGGGGATTTCTACTAAACCAGTCCGCCGACGAAGTCACACTTCTGAAGATCTACGAGGCGGTCGAGGGAACGCTGGACGAAGAGGCGTGTTTGCTGGGAGAGCCGATCTGTGGCGGAAGAAGTTGCATGCTGGGAGAAGTGCTGCATTCGATTCACAACCAATTGCGAGATTACCTGAGCAAGACAACACTGACCGAACTGGCCAAGGGGTCGCCTTTCGACGGTCATTCGCAGGCTACGCAAGTCTGAATCAAGTCCGATAACGTCACTGGTTCTTGAACGCTACCCCGGACCTAATCGGCCCTATCATGCGCAAATATCAGGTTGAAGTCCCGCGGACCGGATACTGGCGACGGCAGATCAAGTGTCAGGATGCCTGCCCCGTGCATACCGATGCCCGGGGATACGTCAGGGCCGTCGCCGAGGGCAACGACGAGATGGCCTATCTCATTGCCCGCGGTCCCGAACCGCGCTGCGCGTATCGGGCCAAGAGGAAGACGACGCGGGTGAGCAAGGCGAACACTACTTGGCCATGGACGCCGCTCGAACCGCGTCGCGTTTTGGCGGCCGCGAGATCAACATCGTCTACCGCCGCAGCCGAGCCGAAATGCCCGCGGTGAAGTCCGAAATTCACGAAGCCGGCGAGGAGGGTGTCCGCTTTCACCTTTTGACGAATCCAGTTCGCATCGAGCAAGACGGCGACGGCAAGGTGCGCGGTGTTATGTGCCAAAAGATGGAGTTGGGCCAGCCCGACGAAAGCGGCGCGGCGATCCCGAGCTTGGCCAGGAGTTGTACGGGGCTCGGTGCATGGGCTGCCACGGACCCCAGGGCGAAGGCGGCCTGGGCGTCAGGCTCCGCTCGCCGTCGTTCTTGGCCGTGGCGTCCGACGAGTTTCTCCGCGATACGATCCTTCGCGGTCGTCCCAATACGGCCATGCCCAGTTGGAAGGAACTCAGCGCCAAGGAGACCAGCCACCTGATCGCCTATCTGCGCTCGTGGCAACTGAAAGCGCCGACCGTCGAGGCCGTGGTCGATCTGGTCGCCCGGCAGCCGGCGCCAGCGAACCGCTCTGGAGCGATCCTCTATCGGAGCAACTGCTCGAATTGTCACGGCTCGGGCGGCGAAGGTGCTTTGGGCCCGTCGCTGAGAGCGCGCGAACTGCTCTCGCTGGTGGACGACCGGTATCTGGCCACGGCCATCCTCGAAGGCCGTCCCGATACGGCCATGCCGGCCTGGAAACACTTTTCGGCCGAGGGCGTGGCCGATATGATCCGCCACGTGCGGACCCTGATCCGCCCCGCTCGCCCGTGGGATCCGCCACCACCAAAGGAGCCCGACTTGGCCCGGGGTGACTGGGACTGCGGACAGACTCTATTCCAGGGAGCCTGCGCCGGCTGCCATGGCCGTCATGCGGAGGGCGGCATCGGTCCCCAATTGGCCAACCCGACGTTCCTGGCAACCACCACCGACGCGGTGCTCCGCCACTGGATCAGCTACGGCAAGTTGGACACGCCGATGCAGGCTTTCCTCGAGGGCCAGCCGGGTGTGGTCGAGATGTCGCCTTCGCGGATCGAGGATATCGTCACCTGGTTGCGTTACAACCAGGGGAAGCCACGGACCGTGACCGCTCGGCCCGGCATGGGAATCCCCGCGGTCGGGGCCGAGATCTACGCCGAAACGTGTTCGGAATGTGACGGCGACCGGGGCGAAG
>CAYUIQ010000411.1:0-1179 GCA_964444795.1 uncultured Planctomycetaceae bacterium | reverse complement strand
CTTCTTGCACCGAAGGCCGCGTAGGTCCCGCGCTGAGCAATCCCCACTTCCTCGAGCACGCCAGCGACGGATTCCTGGCCGCCACGATGATCCTCGGACGCGAGGGCACGCCCATGGTCTCCTTGGCCGACGGACAGCAGGGGATCGTCGAACTCGACGGGGAGGAGGTGGCCAACGCGGTCGCGTTCTTGCGGCGATGGGAGCACGAACCCCCGCCGAAGCGGCCTTCGGTGCAAGAAGGATCCGTGGCCGATCAACTCGTCGGCAAGGAGTTGTATGCGGGCCATTGTGCCGACTGTCACGGAAAGGAGGGCCGCGACAGTTGGGCGCCGGTGCTGAACAACCCCGAGTTTCTCACCGCCGCCACCGATGGCTTCCTCAAGGCCACCATCGCGCGCGGACGTAGCGGCACGGCCATGCGGAGCTTCGGCAAGCGCGGCGACGAAATCGCCCACCTTACAGGCGACGAAATCGATAACGTCGTCAACTATATTCGTAGTTGGGCCGGCGGCCGTAACCAGTCCGAAACATCAAGCGAACCTTAGGGAGCCACAACCATGGCACGACGACAAGGCCCAGTCAATTTCGATCGCCGCAAGTTCCTGAAGAGGGCGGCAGCCGCCGGCGTAACGTGCGCGGCGACTGAGATGTTTTCCGACGAATACATCCAGGCCCAGACCACACCCCGGGGGCCGGCAAAGGCACAACGCTGCTCCAGTCGGCTTGTCCCTACTGTGGTGTCGGCTGCGGAACGCTGATCCAAGTGCAGGACGGCAAGGTCGTCGGCATGGTGCCCGACAAGAAGCATCCGACCAACCGTGGCATCCAGTGCATCAAGGGCCTCAACGCCCACGAGCCGATCTACGTCGATCGCTTGACGAAGGTGCCGGTCCGCAAGGACGTCTGCGGCGAGTTGATGAAGTACGGCGACAGCGCGAATGTCGGCGCCGGGCCATTCTTCATCGACGACATGGCCGCCGCCGCCGAGCAGGGGCGCAAGAGCCTGCTGGAGATTGCCCGCGACAATGCCTTGACGCCGGAATTCCCCGACATCGACGCCTATGAGAATCAGAGTCTCAGGGAGCATGTGGAGAACGACAAATATCCGTTCTGGCTATCGCTGGGAATCGTCTACGAGCATTTCCATACGGCCAAGACGATTCGAGGCGCCACGACACT
>CAYUIQ010000410.1:0-2996 GCA_964444795.1 uncultured Planctomycetaceae bacterium | reverse complement strand
ACGGTCGAGGAGTACGCCGCGAAGCATCCGCAATGGGCCGAGGAGATCCGCCGGCTCTTTCCTACCATCGTTGCCATGGAACAGTTGAAGGCCGATCGAGAACAAGCATCCGGCGGTGCGATGGGGCCGGGACTGGCACGGCTGGAGCAGTTGGGCGATTTCCGCATTCTCGGCGAGATCGGCAGCGGCGGCATGGGGATCGTCTACGAGGACGAGCAGGAATCGCTCGGACGTCGCGTGGCCGTCAAGGTACTGCCGCGTCAGACGTTGGGCAACGAGAAACGTTTGCGGCGTTTCGAGCGAGAGGCACAAACGGCCGCCAAACTTCACCACACCAACATCGTTCCCGTCTTCGGCGTCGGCTGCCACGACGGCTATCACTACTACGTGATGCAACTAATCCGGGGCGTCGGCTTCGATACAGTGATCGCCCGTTTGCGGGAGGCGGGCTCGGGCAACGACGTGGCGACGACCCGAGCGCCGGGCGGCGGCACACGGCCCGAAGGCTCCGCCGCGACCGAAGCGTTCTGCGGCGAGCAAGTCGAGACGGATGTTTGCATCGACGACGCCCCGCCGATCGACATCGCCGCGGAAAGCCCTGCCTTGGACCGTCCGCGCTCTCCGGCTGAACACTGGCAACACGTCGCCGAGATCGGCGCTCAGGTCGCCGATGCATTGCATTACGCACACATCCAAGGCACCCTGCATCGCGACGTCAAGCCGGCCAACCTGTTGCTCGACGCCGAGGGCGTGGTCTGGGTGGCCGACTTCGGGCTGGCCAAAGCCGCCGAGCACGACGCCGTGAGCCAGACGGGCGATATTGTCGGCACGCTGCAATACATGGCCCCGGAACAACTCTCGGGCAAGGCCGACGCGCGAACCGACGTCTATGCATTGGGTTTGACCCTCTACGAACTGGTCACCCTGCGACCGGCCTATGAAGATAGCGACCGGCGCCGGCTGATCGGGAAAATCACGCACGAAAAGCCGGCACGCCCCAGGAAGCTCAACCCGGGAATCCCCCGCGACCTGGAAACGATCGTGCTGAAATCGATCGCCCGCGATCCGGCAGCTCGATACCAGACGGCCGGCGAGTTGGCCGAGGATCTGAAGCGATTTCTCGAAGATCGGCCGATCCGCGCTCGCCGTGCAACGCCCGTTGCACGGCTCTGGCGATGGTGCCGGCGCAATCGGGCGATGGCCGCGGTGTCGGGTACGGCGCTGGCACTGTTGATCACCGTGGCCGCGTTGGCCAGCGTCGGATATGTGCGCGCCGAACGCGACAAGGCGGTGGTGCAGGAAGCCTGGGAAGGGGAGTCGCAGCAACGCCAGCGAGCCCAGGAGACGTTGAATCTGTCGTTGGCCGCGATGGACGACATCTTCGAGCAGTTCGTACCCGACCGGATCGTCGCCGCGTCCCGGCATACGGTCCTCGACAGCGACGGGCAGGAAATCGAAATCCCCGTGCAGCCGGTGCTGTCGGCCGAAGCAGCCGCACTGCTCGAACGCATGTTGGTTTTCTACAACCGGTTGGCCGAGCAAGGCGACAACGATACGGCACTCCGCGTGAAGATCGCCGAAGCACACCGCCGGGTCGGCGATATTCGGCAACGACTGGGCCACGTCGAACAGGCCGAAACCGCTTATCTGCAGGCGATCGAGCGGTACGCCGCACTCTCGGAAGCCTTGCCCGACGATCCGTCGCTGCGCGTCGAATTGGCCAGAACGTACCACCAATTGGGCATCGTTCGGGAGACGGGCCAGGGACCGGAGGAAGGCCGCACCGCGCTGGGCGAAGCGCTGGCGCTGCTAAAGTCGGTCGAGGATTCGGCCGGAGATTCGCCGCAGTACCGTTACGAAAGGGCAAGAATCCACTACGCTCTGGGAAGAAGACGGGGGGCCTCAGAAATGCCGGGACCTTCTCCCGGTCACGGCCCCCCAGACGGACGCGGAGGCCCCGGGCTTGGCGGATCGGGACTCGGCCCCGGGCGCGGCATGGGTCCCGGGCGCGGCATGGGGCCCGGACGTGGGCTGGGGCAAGGACATGACCTGGGTCCCGGGCGTGGCATGGGGCCCGGACGCCCCGATCGAGGCGCCGGCGGTCGCGGCCCGTTTGCCGGCCCTCTCTCCGGGATGCGCCCCAGCGGCACGCCGGGAATGGGGCCGGGAGGCCGCCAGCAGGAGTGGCTCGATCGGCTGGATCATCTCGAAGAAGCCACGACCCTGCTGGATGCACTGGTGCGAGAATACCCGTCGGTGCCCGACTATCGGCTGCTGTTGGCCTGTTGTTATCGCGACGTTCCTCCGGGGCGACCGGGGCCGGACCGGCAAGCAACGACCGCCGGGATGGAACAAGCCGTCGAAATCCTGCAAGAGTTGGTCACCGAGTTTCCCGACGTGGCCGACTATCGCCATACGCTTTGTGAAACGCTCGCCACGGTCAACATTCGCGGGGGGATGTTCGCCCCGGCCGATTACGACGCGGCCAAGCAGCGATTGCAGGCGGCGCTGACGATCTCCGAGGAGTTGGTGAGCGAGCATCCCAACGTGCCCGAGTACGCGGTCTCGCAAGTCAACGTCCACCGCCAACTGGCATACGCGGCCCGCGCCGGTCGGAACAATGAGGCCGCCGAGAAGAGCCTCCGCCGTGCATTGGAGCTTCAGTCTTCGCTGGCCCGCCGCTTTCCCGACAACACATCCCACACCGTCTGGACGGCCACGCTTCAAGGCGATTTGGGCCGGCTGCTTCACCAGCGGGGAGAATTCGACGAGGCCCGGCGGATGCTGGAGGCTTCCCTGGCCACACTCGGCGAGTTGGCCACCGACGAGCGTTGTCCTCCCTACGTCCGCCGCCCGTTGGCCCAACATCGCCGAATGCAGGAGGAGATTCTCCGCCGCATCGGCAAGGGGCCGTCCGATCCACCGGACAAGTGAGGATCGTTCGATAAATGAGTGTCCGGTTTGCGTCAGGGTGGCTGGGGTCGAGCGCAGCGAGC
>CAYUIQ010000409.1:0-3015 GCA_964444795.1 uncultured Planctomycetaceae bacterium | reverse complement strand
ACTGCTTGCAAGCAAGCAGTGGCACACGACTTTTTCAGCAGGCTGTTAGCCCAGGCACTTGTGCCCGGCGCGTCGGGGCGAAAGGCCGGGTCTTCCCAGCCCCAGCGACGCGGAAGCGTCGTCACGAGGATTAATCAGGCACTCCACCGGGGGGGGCAGCTGCGGTTTTCCGCAAAAACCGACTGGCCAGACGGCCGGCCAGACGATAGGTTGAACGTAGAGAGTGGGAGCGGCCCGAGCAGAGGGAAAGACGATGGCAACCATACAGATTCTCACCATCGAAGACGACGCGGCCATCCGCCGGGGGATCGTCGACGCCTTGCGTTTCGCCGGCTACGGTACGCTGGAAGCGGCCACCGGCGACGAGGGCCTGAAAATGGCCCTTTCCCGGCATTTCGATCTGCTGCTGTTGGACCTCGTCCTGCCCGGGCCCGATGGGTTCGAGATCCTCAGCCAACTTCGCCGGCAGCAGCCCACGTTGCCGGTCATTATTCTTTCCGCCCGGGGCGAGGAGACCGACCGTGTGCGGGGCCTGCGCGACGGGGCCGACGACTACGTGGTCAAGCCGTTCAGCGTGAAGGAGCTGCTGGCTCGGGTCGAGGCCGTGTTGCGACGCTCCCCGCAACGGCCTTCCGATATCACACAGGTAACGATCCCTGGCGGGCAGATCGATCTGACCCGCTGCGAGGTGAGTTTCGCCGACGGCGGCCGGGCCGAGCTTTCCGAACGGGAAGTCGAGTTGGTACGCTACCTGGCGGTCAATTCGGGCCGTGCGCTGTCGCGCGAGGAGATTTTGGAGAACGTCTGGCGGATCAACCCCAAGGGCGTCACCACGCGAACGATCGACATGCACGTCGCCCGGCTCCGCGAGAAATTGCACGACAACCCCACCCACCCGGCGGTGATTCTCACCGTGCGCGGCAAAGGATACATGTTCGCGGCCGAAGAAACCCCGTCCGGAGTACCCTCGCCATGAAACGCTCCTGGCCCATCTGGATCGGTTTCGGGCTTTGCCTGGCGGTCGTGCTGACGGCCATGGGATGGATCAGCCTCAAGGCCCTGGGACTCGACGACGCCGAGGCCGAGGCGCGGCGCGAGGAAGCGCTGGCCCGGCACGAAGAATCGCTGGCCCGATACGACGAGGCCCAAGCACGCCGGCAGGTCGAGGTCGCGCTGCGCCAGGTGCGGGCGTCCAATCGGCGCGAGACGTTCGAGGACACCGTGCGGACGGCTCTGTGGCGAATGGAGCCGGCGCTGGCCCCGCTCGTTGCCCAGGAGAGCGCCCGGCCGTACTTCGCCTATAGCGCGTTTTTGCCGCTCGATCGGGCGTACAGCCGGATGTTCAACGGCAGGGCCAACGACGATGTGTTGGTTCCGTCGCCCCTGTTGAGTGGAATCTCCGAACATGTGCGCGTCTACTTCCAGTTCGAGCCCGACGGCACGATTACCTCGCCGCAAGTCCCCGAGCGGGGGAACAATTGGAAACTGGCCATTGGCAACAGCACGGACGAAACGACGATCCTCTCGGCGCAGGAATGGCTGGACGAAGTCGGCGACATGCTCGATCGCGACGAACTGCTGCGACGCCTGCCGGAGAGCGTCTCGCACCCCTTGCGGGTCGTCTCCTCACCGGTGTCCGGCGCGAATCGGGTGGCACAGATCGAGCGCCGCAACGACTCCCAGGCTCGCGGTCGGGCGGCGGTCGAGTACAACCAGCGGCAGCAGGTCCTGGAGCAGAACACCAACGCCTTCTTTCAGGGGCAATTCGCCAACAACGGGATACTGAATAACCCGATCGACGTTTCGCTGATTCGCAATGAGGACGGCAACCTGCTGCTCCCCTCGACCGACGTCAGCGGTGTGTTGATGACGCCGCTTTGGGTGGGCGAGGAACTGGTCCTGGCTCGCCGCGTGGCGGTCAACGGGCGGGAGTACGTTCAGGGATGCCTGTTGGATTGGCCGGCCATTAGCGAGTGGCTCTTGGAGATGGTCGACGATCTGTTGCCCGAGGCCTCGTTTCAGCCCGTCACCGGCCCACCGGAAGAGGACCCGTTGCGGATGTTGGCCTCCGTGCCGGCCCGCTTGATCCCGGGACCTGAAATCGTCGAGGCATCCGCGCCGTTGGCTCCGCTGCCGCCGTTGCCCGAGCTTGTCGCAGCCGCCACGCGGCCCACGCTTTCGCCCATCCGCTTGTCGCTGGCCGTGGCCTGGACCTGTGTCCTGCTGGCGGCCGTGGCGGTGGCCGTGTTGTTGTGGGGAGTCATGCGACTGAGCGAGCGGCGGGCGGCCTTCGTTACCGCGGTCACGCACGAGCTGCGCACGCCGTTGACCACCTTCCAGATGTACGCCGAGATGCTCAGCGAAGACATGGTTCCCGAGCCGCAACGCAAGGGCTACCTTCGCACGCTAAGCACCGAAGCCTCGCGACTGACCCATCTGGTCGAGAACGTCCTCTCCTACGCCCGGCTGGAACGCGGCCGGTCCGACGGCCGGATCGAGAGTATCGGTCTGGAGCAACTGGTCGATCCGGCGGTCCGCCGCTTGGCCGATCGCGCCACGCAGGCGGGCATGCAACTGATTGTCGAAACAGAACCCGGCTCGGGCGACACGGTGGTGCGAGCCAATCCGTCGGCGGTCGAGCAGATTCTCTTCAATCTGGTCGACAATGCCTGCAAGTATGCCGTGGGAGCCGAGGACAAGCGCATCCACCTGGGCCTCTCCGCTTCCAACGGCACGGTCCAAGTGACCGTAGCCGATCACGGCCCGGGCGTATCCCGCGGTGATTCGCGCCGCCTCTTCCGCTCCTTCTCAAAAACGGCCCACGAAGCGGCCCACTCGGCCCCCGGCGTCGGTCTCGGCCTGGCCCTGAGCCGCCGCCTGGCCGACGACATGGGCGGAAACCTCCTTGCGCCTGATAGTGACGGGCAGGTGAGGGCCATGAAAAAGGCATATGAAAACTCAGGGTTAACTCCCTATGATATGGATCTCATTGAATGCCACGGTGCAGGCACACCT
>CAYUIQ010000408.1:0-3108 GCA_964444795.1 uncultured Planctomycetaceae bacterium | reverse complement strand
GAGGCCGTCGCGTCGAGACAACCAACCTTTCCGACGGCCTCGGAGGGCCATCGTACGGGTTTTCCGGCAAAGCCCCGGCCCCAACTTCCCATGCCCACCATCCTCGACGAGATCGTCGCCGCCAAACGTCAGGAAATCGAGTTGGCCGCAATCGCCGTGCCCGAGGCGCAACTGCGCGAGCAACTGGCTGACGCTCCGCGGGTGCGCGATTTCCACGCGGCGCTGTCCCGCGCCGGCGAGGTGAGCCTCATTGCCGAGGTGAAGAAGGCCAGCCCCTCCAAGGGCGTGATCCGCGACGATTTTCATCCCGTGGAAATTGCCCAGACCTACCAGAAACACGGCGCCCGGTGTATCAGCGTATTGACCGACGGGCCGTATTTTCAGGGCCGTCTCGACTACCTGCGCCAGGCGTGTCGGGCCGTCGATCTACCCGTGTTGCGGAAGGATTTCGTCCTCGATGTTTACCAGGTGCTCGAAGCCCGCACCGCCGGAGCCGACGCCGTGTTGTTGATTGCCGAATGCCTGGACGACGACCAACTTCCGCGACTGCACGACGCCGTGGTCGAACTGGGCATGACGCCGCTGGTCGAGCTTTTCGATCCGGCCAATCTACCGCGCGTGGTTGGGTGCGGCGCCCGCGTGATCGGCATCAATAACCGCGATCTGCGCACCTTTCGCACCGAACTGGAACACACGCTCCGCCTGCGAGAGCAGATCCCCCCCGATCGGCTCGTGGTGGGCGAAAGCGGAATCCGCACCCATGCCGACGTCCAGCGACTCGAAGCGGCCGGAGTCGACGCCATGCTGGTCGGCGAGAGCCTGATGGCCAAGCCCGACGTGGGTGCCGCGGTCGATCAATTGCTCGGGCGATGATCTGGCGGTGGTATCGCTGTCCCTTGATTTTTCCGCAACACGCCGGTAGGTTGTCCGACCGTGAACCACGCCCACCCGTTGCATCCGGGGGGGCGGGGGAGATGACTCCCGCGGATTCACTGGATCCGGGAAAGATAACCCCCGTGCTGGGTTTCTTCTCGATCAAAGCAGAGTAATTGATGACCAAAACGATGCGAGCGATCAACTTTGTTGGGCCTAGCCAGATCGAACTGGTCGACGACGCGGCGCAGCCGGAGCCGAACTGATCACCTCGATGGGGCCCGAGTGCATGGAGTATTTCCAAAACGCGGTCGACATGGTCGTCGACGGGCACGTCGATCTGGGGGGCGGCGGTTACGCCGCGGACGCCGTGGAGCGAGGCCGTTCGGGCGTTTCAGATGTACGCCAACCCGGCCACCGCCGAGGGCTCGCTGAAGCTGACGCTTGTGTTGTAAAGGCAATTCTGCTGAATTTGAGGTGGAATCCCGGAAAGTCGTGGATTAGAGTAGGTTGATTGAATAGACAGCGAGATTAAAAAAAGTATCATCCGTGCGTTGAAGGGAGTTGGTATGTCGTTGCTGGAGCTTCCCGAACGACTCAATGCGGCGGCCGTGTTCGTCGATTCGCATCTAGCCGAAGGCCGCGGCGAGAAACCGGCCATTCTGTGTGAAGGCCGGACCGTGACGTACGCCGATCTGCACGAGGGGGTCAACCGGTTCGGCAATGCGATGCGCGGCCTGGGGCTACGCATGGAAGAACGGGTGGCCATCCTGCTGCCCGATTCGCCCGAGTGGGTGTTCGGTTTCTTCGGCGCGATGAAGATCGGCGCCGTGGCCATTCCGATGAACACGATGCTCAAGGCCAAGGACTACGAGTATCTGCTCAACGACAGCCGCGCGCGGGTAGTGGTCGTCGCCCCGCCGTTGCTTGCCCATGTGCTTGAGATTCGCGATCAACTCCGATATCTCCAGCACATCATCGTGGCTGGCGAACAGGCCGAGGGTTGTCTGCATCTGGAGACCCTCATGCAAGAGGCCTCCGCCGAACTGGAGGCCGAGGACACGAGCAAGGACGACGCCGCCTTCTGGCTGTACAGTTCCGGCACCACGGGCTTCCCCAAGGGAGCCATCCACCTGCACCACGACATGATCGTCGAGGCCGACCTCTACGCCAAGAACACCATCGGGCTGACCGAGACGGACGTCTCCTTCTCGGTGGCCAAGTTGTTCTTCGCCTACGGGCTGGGCAACGGTCTGTATTTCTCGCTCCGCATGGGCGCCACCACGGTGCTTCTGCCGGGCCGGCCCACGCCGGACGCTGTGTTCGAGGTGATCGACACCTACGAGCCGACTGTCTTCTACAGCGTGCCCACCAGTTACGCCGCCCTGTTGCACACGGCCGAGGAATCGGGCCGAACCAGCTTGGGACGCGTGCGGATGTGTATCTCGGCCGGCGAGCCGCTGCCCAAGCCGATCTTCGACAACTGGCTGGACCACTTTGGCGTGGACATCTACGACGGCATCGGATCGACCGAGATCCTCCACATCTTCATCTCCAACCGCCCGGGCAGCGTCAAGCCGGGGAGCACGGGCCAGATCGTCGAAGGCTACGAGGCGCGAATCGTCGACGAGCACGATAACGAACTTCCCGTCGACGAGCCGGGAACGCTGCTGATCAAGGGCGACAGCATCGCCGCCGGCTATTGGAACAAGCACGAGCAGACCAAGGAGACCTTCCGCGGCCAGTGGATCAACACCCACGACAAGTTCCGCATCGACGAGGATGGTTTTTTCTGGTACGCCGGCCGGACCGACGACATGATGAAAGTCGGCGGTCAGGCCGTCTGGCCCACCGACGTCGAGGCCATCCTCAAGGCCCATCCGGCCGTTTTGGAGAGTGGCGTGGCCGCGGCACTGGACAAACGGGGGCTGGTCAAACCCCGGGCGTTCGTCGTCTTGAAAAGCGGCCAAGAAGGCACCCCCGAGTTGGCCCGCGAGTTGCAGGATTTCGTCAAGAAGACCACCCTGCCCCACAAGTATCCCCGCTGGGTCGTGTTCGTCGACCAACTCCCCAAAACGGCCACCGGCAAGATCCAGCGCTACAAGCTCCGCGAGATGGCCCCGCCGGAGTAACCCGTCTCCATCAGCCCCCGGCTCTGCCGGGGGGCGAACCAGGATCCAGCACGGATGCTCGCCGGGTGCCATGGGCGGCTTGCCCGCCCTTGACGAGTTGTAG
>CAYUIQ010000407.1:0-3249 GCA_964444795.1 uncultured Planctomycetaceae bacterium | reverse complement strand
CGCTCGTGACGATCTCGACGCGGTCGGTGTGGCCACGACCGATGCCTGGCACGTCCACCACACGGTCGCCGCGGCCAAGGCGGGTAAGGACATCTACTGCGAGAAGCCGCTGAGCGTTTGCATTCACGACGATATTGTCTGCCGCGAGGCGGTTCGCCGCTACGACCGGGTCTTCCAATACGGCACGCAACAGCGCAGCAGCGCCCACTGTCGCTTCGGCTGCGAGTTGGTCCGCAGCGGGTACATCGGCGAGGTGAAGGAGCTTCTCGTGGTCGCCCCGGACAGTGCGGCCGGCGGTTCCGGCACACCGCAGCCGGTGCCCGAGAATCTCGACTACGACATGTGGCTGGGCCCCGCGCCCTGGCGGCCCTACTGTGGACAACCCCGCGGCGGCGGCGCCTGGTGGCACGATTACGATTACGCCATCGGCTTTATCGCCGGCTGGGGTGCCCACCCGTTGGATATTCTCCAATGGGGTTACGACACGCGCAAGGCGGGCCTCTGGGAGGTCGAGGGCACGGCGACGATCCCATCCACCGGACGCAACAACGTGGTGACGAAGTGGGACGTCGACATCAACTTCGGAAACGGCGTGAAGATGAAGTTCAAGCCCGGCGGCGACTACACGCAGTTCACCGGCACCGAAGGCTGGATCGGGATCTCCCGCGGCGGCATCAAGGCCGAGCCGGCGTCGCTGTTGAAAGTCGCGATGAAGCCGGACGACGTTCATCTGCCGGTGAGCAACAACCACGGCGGCAACTTCATCGAATCGGTCAAGTCCCGCCAGGACGCGGTCAGCAACATCGAGGATGCCGTGCATAGCGACATCATCAGCCACATCTCCGACATCGCCATCCGCTGCGGCCGGAAGATCGTCTGGGATCCGGTCAAGGAAGAGATCGTCGGCGATACAGAAGCCACGCGACGCCTCACCCGCGCGTGGCGCGAACCGTGGAGACTATAAAGGAAACCGAAACCCATGCCCGCGGGCGCGTCCCGCGGGACGGAAGGAAACAAAGAAGGCACGGAAGAAAGCACGACTCGTCAACACAGGAGGTATCGATACGATGGAAGAACGAGCGACTGTATCAACGCGGCGCCATTTTCTGAAGACGGCAGCCGCGGTTGCGGGCGCGCCGTACGTGATTACCAGTGCGGCATTGGGTAACCAGGATCGGCCCGCGGCCAGCGAGCGCATCACGATGGGCGGCATCGGCATGGGCGGCCGGGGCCGTGGCGACATGAACGGTTTCATGGGCCACAAGGAAGTCCAGTTCATCGCCGTCTGCGACGTAAAGAAGGGTCACCGCGAGGGTGCCAAGGTGCAGGTCGACAAGCGCTACGGCAATAGCGATTGCGACGCCTACGTCGACTTCCGCGACGTGATCGCCCGCGACGACATCGACGCCATTCTGTGCGGCACCCCCGACCACTGGCACGCCCTGATCGGCATCGCCGCCTGTAAGAGCGGCAAGGACGTCTTCTGCGAGAAGCCGCTATCGCTCACCATTAAGGAAGGCCGGGCGATGGTCCAGGCCGCGCGGCGCTACGGGCGCGTCTTTTCGTCGGGTAGCCAACGCGTGCTGGGCGACTACGGCAACCAGGCCCGCAAGGTGCAAAGCGGCGAGCTGGGCCAAATTCATGAAGTCTTTTGCGATCCGGGTGGACCGCCCCGGCCGTGCAATCTGCCCGGCGGACCGGCCCCCGACGACGTCGATTGGGACATGTGGCTTGGTCCCGCGCCCTGGGCACCGTACAACGCCTACCGGTGTGGCGGAGCCTACGGACTCGGTGGCAAGGGTTTTCGCACTTGGTACGACTATTCCGGCGGCATGATGACCGACTGGGGTGGCCACAAGTTTGGCGGGGCCATGTTCGCCCTGGGTCTGGACCACACGGGCCCGACCGAGATCCTCCCGCCCGACGGCAAGGACGTGAAGCATCTGACCTACAAGTTCGACTGCGGTATCGTCATGTATCGCACCGGCGGCGGGCCCAATTACAAGGCGGCCGAGGGCAACGTGCCCGGCCTCACCTGGCAGCCGCCCACCGAGTTGCTCGAGCGCGGTTACCAGGGCAACGGCGGCCTGCCCGGCGATTTCCTCCACTGCGTGAAGACCCGCGATAAGCCGTTCCGCGACGTCGAGTACGGCCATCGCGTGGCCACCGTCTGTCACCTGGGCAATATCGCCTACGAGTTGAAGCGGCCGCTGAAATGGGACCCGGTAAAGGAGGAATTCCCCGGCGACGAAGAGGCCAATCGCATGACCTGGCGGCCGATGCGCGAGCCGTGGAGCCTGTCCTTGGTCTAGAAGTTATCCGTAGATGTAAACCAACCGACGATTTCTTTCTGAAACCACGCAGCTTTTTTGCAACCACGCAACGTGAAAGGAGAACGTAATGTTCGCAAGATTGAATCTGATCGCCGGAGTGCTGACGGTCGTTATGGTGCTCGGTCTGGGGCTACCCGCGATGGCCGACGAGGCGGTGGACAAGGCCTTCGAGGCGCTGAAGACCTACGACTGGGGGAATGATCGCAACCTGCTGGGGGCGATCGACGACGCGGTAGCCGCCTCCAACGGCGACGCCGCGGCCCAGAAGGACCTGGAGACCCGCCTGGCGGCTGTTCTGGGATCCGACGCCAAACATGCGGCCAAGGACTACGCCTGCCGCAAGCTGAGCCTCATCGCTTCGCCGGCTTCGGTGCCCGCGCTGGCCGCTCTGCTGGGTCACGAAAAACTCTCGCACATGGGCCGCTACGCCCTGGAGCGGATGCCCGCCCCCGAGGCCATCGCCGCCATCCGTGATGCCATGCCGAAGGTCAAAGGCAAGCTGAAGGTCGGCATGATCAACTCGCTGGGTGTCCGCCGCGATGCCGCCAGCACCGGCGCCTTGGCGGCTCTACTGGCCGATTCCGACGCGGAAGTCGCCGCAGCCGCCGCCGCCGCATTGGGTAGCATCGGCTCGCCCGAGGCGGCCAAGGCCCTGGCCAAGGCTCCCGAGTCACTCAAGACGGCCGTTGCCGACGCTTGCCTGGCTTGTGCCGAGCAACTTCTGGCCGACGGCAAGAAAATGGACGCGATGATGATCTACAAAGCCCTGGCCAAGCCCGATCAGCCCAAGCACGTTCGGGTCGCCGCCACGCGGGGCCTGTTGGCCGCAACCAGCAAGTAGTAGAATGTAGAATGAGAGCGCTCGGCGCGGGTCTCCCGACCCCGCCGAGCTTCCCTACCGAAGGTCTCCCAACAT
>CAYUIQ010000406.1:0-3262 GCA_964444795.1 uncultured Planctomycetaceae bacterium | reverse complement strand
GCCGCCGCGGCACCCGATACGCAAGGCACGCCCGCTTCGGCGCAAGCCCCATCGGTCGACGGCCCGCTTACGCAAGATCTCCCGGACGACAAGGCCGCGGCCGAAGTCCCTGGTAGCCCCGAAGCACCCGGTTCGGCCGGTCCCGAGCCCCCGTCACCCGGCGCCGAAGCTTCCGTGCCGGAAAGCTCCACGCCGGCCCCATCGCTGTCGACCGATGGCGGTCAATCGCCGTCGACGGAAACGGTCGCCACCCCAAGCGACGAGATTCCGAGCGACATACCGGGCAGTGTGGAGGCCGAGGAGAGCGGTGCAGCGCCGCCGCCACCCGTTGCCGACGGTTCGACGCAAGTGGCCAAGCCGCCCACTCCCAAGCCGCCCACTCCCAAGCCACGCGCTCCCAAGCCGCCACCGCTCAGTCGGGCCGAGATGCGGAAAAAGCGGTCCGCGGAGAAAAAGAAGAAGGCCGAGGAGCGAAAGAACAAGGCGTTCCGCGACTATTTCGAGTTCCGCGAGGATATCAAGAAAATCCCGCCACATCGGGTGTTGGCCATCAATCGGGGAGAGCGGGCCAAGGTGTTGCGGGTCCGGATCGAGAGCGACGGCGAGGAAATGGCTCGGGTGGCGGAGGAAATGCTCGTACCGGCCGAGCATCCGCACGCCGACTTCCTGCGCGGCTGCATGCGCGACGCGCTGACCCGGCTGGTCCTGCCCAGCCTGGAACGCGAGGCCCGCCGCGAGTTGACCGACCGGGCCGAAGCCCACGCGGTGAGCGTTTTCGCCCGAAATCTCCGCAACTTGCTCCTCCAGGCGCCGGTTCGAGATCGACGCGTGTTGGCGGTCGACCCGGGACTGAAGAGCGGGTGCAAGATGGTCGGCCTGGACCAGTTCGGCAACGTGCTGCAGCACGGGATCATCCACTTAGTCGGCAGCAAGCAGCGGCGTGAGGCGGCCAAGAAGCTGGTCGTCGAGTTGATCGACCGGTTCCAATCGAGCGTGGTGGTCATCGGCAACGGGACGGGTTGCCGCGAATCCGAGCAGTTTGTGGTCAAGCTGCTGGCTGAAGAATTGAAAGAGAAGGGCGTTTCCTACGTCATCGTCAACGAGGCGGGAGCGAGCGTCTACTCCACCAGCCGGCTGGGGCGCGAGGAATTCCCCCAGTACGACGCCGCCCTGCGGGGAGCCATTTCCATCGGCCGCCGCTTGCAGGATCCGTTGAGCGAACTGGTGAAGATCGACGCCGCGAACATCGGTGTCGGGCTCTACCAGCACGACGTTCGGGCGAAGCATCTTCGCGCCTCGCTCGACGGGGTCGTCGAGTCGAGCGTCAACTACGTCGGCGTCGACGTCAACACGGCCAGTCCGGCGCTGATGCGGTACGTTTCGGGCTTCAACCAACTCACCGCCCGGCGCCTTTACGAATACCGGCGGCAGCATGGCCCCTTCCGCAATCGGGAGCAACTCAAGCAGGTTCCCGGCCTGGGGGAAGCGACGTTCGTGCAGTCGGCCGGATTCCTGAAGATCCGCGCCGGCGACAATCCGCTGGACACCACCTGGATCCATCCGGAAAGCTACGAAGCGGCCACCGCTCTGTTGGCAAAACTGGAGTACACGCCCGAGGATCTGACCGATTCGCCCAAGGCAGCCGCGCTGGCCGAGAAGGCCGCCGGACTGGACGTCGAAGCGACGGCCGCGGAACTGAACGTCGGCCCGCGACTGCTCGCCGACATCATCGCCCAGCTTGCCCGGCCCGGGCGCGATCCACGCGAAGATCTGCCCGGCCCGATCTTCCGGCACGACGTGCTGAAGATGGAAGACCTCGTCGCCGGAATGGAACTGACCGGCACGGTGCTCAACGTCGTCGATTTCGGCGCGTTTGTCGACATTGGGATGCACGATAGCGGGCTGGTCCACGTCAGCCATCTGGCCAATAAGTTCGTCCGCGATCCCCACGAAGTGGTGGGCGTCGGCGATATCGTCAAGGTATGGGTCGTCGCCGTCGACAAGGACCGGCGCCGCGTTTCGCTGACGATGATTCCGCCCGGCACCGAGAAGAGCGACCGGCCTCGCGGTGCTTCCGGCGACGACAAGCCGAAACCCGAACGAAAGCCTTCCTCCGGCCGGCAAGGGCGGCGGGAGAAACCGGCCGGAACCGGCGCGCGCCCCTCGGGCGGGCGGCGGCAGAAGTCGGGACGACCGGGCCGCCCCGGGCGATCCGGGCAGGGTGGCCAGCAACGCGATTACCGCCCCCGACCGCGTCCCAAACCGGTCGTGCCCATCACCGAGGAGATGAAGTCCGGCAAGAAGCCGATGCGCACCTTCGGCGATCTGCTGCAATTCTACGATCACAAGGAAAGCGACAGCAAGCCGGATACCGCGAAGAAGCCGGCCCAGGCGAAGAAGCCGGCCAAGGCGAAGAAGCCGAAGAAGAAGCCCCAGGACGACCAATCCGCCGCACCCGAACCAGAAGCCCCATCGCCCCAAGCCCAGCCACCCCGGGACGGCAGCCCAGCCCCCGACGCCGGAAGTGTTGTCCCGGCCGAGGTCCCAACTCCCGGCGGGCCGAGTGCGGACGGGCCAAGCGCCGGCGGCGAAGAGAAGACCGACACGCAGCAGTGATTCCGCAGGTTGATCCGGATTATGGACTTTGAAGAGCGACTGCAGAAGGCGATCAGCCGCGGGCAACGGGCCGGCGATCGGCAAGCACGTGCCGAGGCCGAGAAGGCTGTCACCGAGGAAGACTTCCGGCGGATGCACTCGCAGTTTCGCTTGGAACTCTCCGAGCACATCGAACAGTGCGTGAAGCGGCTGCCCGACCATTTCCCCGGCTTTCGTTTCGAGACGATTGTCGGCGACCGCGGCTGGGGAGCGGCCGTCAATCGCGACGACGTCGACGTCGGTGGTGATCGACGTCGCGGCAACCTCTTCAGTCGGCTGGAGATGGTCGTGCGGCCTTTCTCCTCCTACCACGTCCTGGATCTGGCCGCCAAGGGCACCATCCGTAACAAAGAACTGTTCAACCGCTCCCACTACCAGCAACTGGTCGAAGTCGACCCCACCTCATTTGCCGAAATGATCGACCTCTGGGTGCTCGAATACGCCGAACTCTTCGCCGCCAAGCAGTGAGTTCAAATGCCCCCTCTCCCTCTGGGAGAGGGCCGGGGTGAGGGCGCCTGGAATTGCAGCAGAGTGCCACACGTGCTCTTGCACCAAAAGCCCTCACCTGGCTCGCTGCGCTCGCCGTCCTCTCCCAGAGGGAGAGGGG
>CAYUIQ010000405.1:0-3343 GCA_964444795.1 uncultured Planctomycetaceae bacterium | reverse complement strand
CGGACAACTACGATCACTGCAAGTTGTACGTGCATCTGGTCTGCCGATCGCTGTTCAAGTGGCTCAACCGCCGGAGCCAGCGTAAGTCCTACACTTGGACGGGCTACCTGCAAGCGCTACGCCACGTTGGCTGGCCTAAGGTGCGAATACGAATCCAACTGAACCCCTTCAGCCCGACACCGAATGTCTGAATAAAGAGCCGGATGTGGGAAATCTGCTTGTCCGGTTCTGTGAGGGGCTGGGGTACAACTGGTGTATGGCCGAGATATTGTGGCACCGCCGGGAAACCAGGCGGATAACAGAGAACACAAACATCAGCCTGTAGCATCGGGAGTTCCCAGTCTACTCGACAAAACTCAAACGAGCCCGAAGTCGACTTGTGATCAGGGCTTGCGGGCGCTGTCGAGCAAGAATCTCGGCCGACCTACGCGACTCAATGAGCGGAAACGCCCTCTTGCGGGAGAGGATATGCGTTTCTGCGTGCGGCATTTTCGTCGCGACGTGGGGTGCGGCGCCCACCCAGGGGAGCCGCCGAACGTCGGTGGACCCGTACAGTACACCTTGCCTTATTCGAGCAGCGGCCGAACTTGAATCTTGTCGAACGTCACGCCACCATGGTCGACGAAGAAGAACAGACGCTCGCCAGTAAGGTGTGTGCGGTTTCGCGTGACGATCGTCCGCCGTCCGTCGATGCACGCGTCGATCAGGTCGTCCTTGACGACGATGTCGAGGGTGAACGGCTCGCCGATATCGGTCACGCCGCCGATGCCGGCCCAATTGCCGGCCGGCTGGGTCATCGTCCCGTCGGTAACCGGTGTGAACCGCACGGATTGCGCGGCGGGCTCGAAGTGCAACTCGCAACCGGAGCCGTAGTCGCCGTCTCCCCGGACGCAAAGGCCAAAGTGTTTCGTCCCAAAGGTCGGTTTCACGCGGAGGGTGATTCGGACGTTTTGCGGGACCTCCTCGAGCAGGCCGAACGCGAAACCATCTGCCGCTCTGACGTTGATGGCATCGCCCTCGGTAATTGCCCCGCCGCCGGGTGAATCGAACGGCAACTTCAGCGGTTCGCCGCCATCAGGAATCATCCCATCGATCCATTTAGTCCCCAGTTCGCCGTCTGGGCATTGAATCAGTTCGCGAACCAGCAACTCGCCCGCATACATCGTTCGATTCGGCTCCGGTGTGAACCCCACGAGGAAGTACCGGCCGTCCAACTCGGCGACCTGGGGCACGCGAATCCCGTCGGCGAGCGTTTGGTGAGGCGGGCCCGTCCACGTGGTCTTCGCTTCGATCGGCTGCTTCGAACGCCACAACAGGCTGCAGGAACTGAAATAGTACCAGTCGTTCCACTTGAAATAGCTCGTGCATACCCACCACGGCGGTGTCGACAGATTGGCCCGCGGCTGCCACGTATTGAAGTCGGTCGTTTGCCACACCTTCCAGTTCGACAGACTCAACATATAACCGCCGTCGGTCTCGTTCGGATAGATGTCCGGGTTGATGTCGTTGAGGCTGAAGAAATCGAGCACGAACAACGGCTCTTTCTCTTTCTTGAAGTGTATACAATCGTCGCTCGTGGCGAGGAAGACGGTATCGCCCAGGTTCGGATTGTCGGTGAACCAGGCGCGCCGGTCGTGTTTGATGTAATAGAGATAGTACTTGCCGTCGTGATAGGCCAAGCTGCCGGTCCCCAGACAGCATTCCCACGGCTCGGTCACATCCACCGGGCACGGGTGCTCTTCCCAATGGACGAAGTCGCGCGTGCTGATATGCCCCCACGGCGAGCCGAGCATCCCCCACTTTCCCGCCCCGTGCCCGCGATCGGTCAGGAAGAACACGTGAAACACACCGTCGTGGGCAAACGCCATGCAGTCGCCGATGAACTTGTTGTATCCGCGCGGCCGCCAGTACTGCGTGATGCGGCGTCGCGGGCCGAGTATCTCGGCGTCGCGCCGCTGCGTCTCTTCCAGACCGCCGCTCAACGCGGTGATTTCCTCGTCGGACAGAGCCCGGTCCCACAGGGCCACATGATCGATCTGGCCCGAGAAGCCGGATAGCAGTTTGCCGTCCGCAAAGCCGGCACCAATCAGGAACGGCCCGACGAATTGGTGCAGGTGCCCGTGCGGCCAATCTTCATCGACCCGAACTCCGTCGACGAACAATTCGATCTTCGCCCGATCGAAGCGGACGACGACGTCGTGCCAGCGTTCCGGGCCGATCAGATCGAGCGGCGCCTGTAGCCGCAACACGCCGGCCACAAAATCGCCCTCGGTCACCTGGTCGTATTTCTTCTCTCCGTCAACGACGAACTTGAACCAGCCGGTCGGCTGGCCGTTGTTGTAGTACTTCGCATGAACCCGCTCTTTCAGCGGCGTGGTCCGCCACATAAACTCAACGGCCGTGTCCCGCTCGATCCGGTTGCGTTGCGGATAGCCGACCATCGCCTTGTTCAGCGGGGCGGGGTAGAGGATGCGACCGAATGGGTCATCGGGCGTTTTCCGGGCAAACAGGGGCACCTTCCACTTGCCCGAAGGGTCACGCAGCCGAATGCAGAAGGTCATCTTCTCGCCGCGAAGATGAATCGGTTCAGCGCCATTTTTCCCGGCCACGAGATACCCGCTGTCGAATTGGGCAACGATCCCGTCGCCGCCACGGCAAAGTGAAGCCTCGCGGTCCATGCCTTCAAGGCCGACCCCCAACTCGACCTTACCTTCAACCGTCAGTCGGGCGTTTTCCGCAAGCGGGCCATTTGCATCGGCCATGTCCCAAACGGCCGTTGCGTTTCTCAGGGGAGATTCGGCCAGAACCTCCGACTTGCCCGCCAAGGCAACCGCAGTGGACAGCATCAACGCGAAGCCGGCGACATAGAAATGCAGCTCCGATAGGTTGGGGCAAGAAAGACGTCTCTCGCCTTCACAACACTGGGAGATTGTGGTCGTCTGGCGAAAGCACGGCCGTTCCAACCGCGGCAGCCAGACACGACCTTTCGGAGTGATGGTAATCGGCTTCATGGCTGCTGAACTCCCGATTCGAGGTGAACCACTAATTCCACCAGTTTTCTGGTAGACGGCTATTGTATCACATGCCCCTTTGGGAAACAGGGGTTTGCAGGAGGGGACCGTTCATCTCGCGGAATTCACGAATCGATCGACAGCAGGGAGGCGTGCTTGCGGAGTGATGCAAGACCGTGTTCAATGGACAGACGGCGGCATCTCGAAGGTACGCTCGTCCATCGGCCGGGGCGCGCTCTTCCAGGGTCGGCAGAGGAATTTCGGGGCTACACAAAACGCCGAGTTTCACAAAACGGCCTTCTGCGGAGGAAAATAGATCATGAAGACGTCGA
>CAYUIQ010000404.1:0-3467 GCA_964444795.1 uncultured Planctomycetaceae bacterium | reverse complement strand
ATCAACCTTCCTTCCGGCCCACTCCTCACTCTCCGCCGCCAGCGGCGGCGGAGAGTGAGGAGTGGGCCGAACGAATCGCGCGTGGGACAGAACGCATGTAGTACTCAAACCAGTGAACCACCGGCACGGGGCCGGTGGGGACAAGACCTGTCCCCAGAGGGCATTGCGTCCTTCGGTCCAATCGAAGTGGCCCTGTCCCCGTAGGCAACCCGCCCGTTTTAGAACTCGTTCAACACAATATAACAGGATGTCCGCAAAGCACTTACGCCGACGGATCGCGAGCCCGTTGCGGAACGATATCGGGCACCCGGCGCCACTCTGTCCGCCGGACGATCCGCAGGATTGGAGGGCGACGGAACGTTGCCGGACGATAACGCCCCTGACACGAATCAACGCGGATGCACGTACACCGTTGTACCCCCGCGACTTGCGTGCTACGATCAGCTTCACGGGGCGGGATATTCTCGGGTAGCGGCGGCTTGAACGCTAACAACACGAAGCATATGGAGTCAGAGCATTGCGTACGAATGTCTGCGACATTCTTGGCTCGGTGGTCGGCGTCGTTGGTACGCTGCTGGTCCTTCTTGCCAGCGGCTTGGCACTCTATGAAGTGGTCGCGTATTTCGCAGGTTGGGCTCGGTTGGCATGGCCACCATGGCTGATCCACACGGTTATCGCCGGCTGCGCGATTGCTCTTGGCGGATTCCTGGGCCTCATCGGTCTTGGGGCCTTGCAGAGCAGAGGCAGAGAGCTTGGAGTCGCTACATACATGATCGTTATTTTCCTGTTCATCATCACCCCCGCGATCCTTGTTGCCGCAAGCATCCTGGGAGTTCGCGAACTGTGGCTATGGTACGCGACGTAGATTGCTCACGTTATCCTGCGGTTGCTTTGAGGGAGTCGAGAGACTCCGGTTCCGTCGGGCGTGTCCGGGCGTACCCTTCTCGGCTTCACTACTCGACTTGACTCGCAATGTCGCAACGCCGAGGGAAAAAGAAAGCGACGACAAGTCGTCGCACTCCCAAACGACCCTACACCGCGCCGCGCTTCTTCAGCACGGCGACCACATGTTCGACGAGATCGTCGAGTTGCCGTTGATCGATCATCGCGGGCGACGATGCCGGACAACCGGCGGCAGGGATGTTCAACTCATCGCCGCCCAGCAACTCGCAGATCGTCTTGTCCAGCGCGGCGACTTTCGCTTGATGTTCGTCGGAGAGCGGCTGGCGGCCGGTGCCCATGGAGAAGCCGCGCAGCTCGACGGCCGTGCGAAAGCCCTCGGGGAAGTCGACCGAGTAGATCAGGGCGTCGAACAGTTTGCGTAGTTTGTATTGCAGTGCGCAGGCTTCGTCCATGCGGCCGGCCTTGGTCAGGTCGAACAGCCGCCGGGTTACCTCGGGCACCACGCCGCTGGTGGCGTGGGTGCCGCCGTCGCAGCCGATGACCAGCATGGGCACGAGCACGGCGTCCCAGCCGGTGAGGAAGCTGAAGTCGGGCCGGTTGGGTCGTACGGCCTCGATCATCCGCATCATTTGGGCCACGTCGCCCGAGGAGTCCTTGATGCCCACGATCCGGGGGCACTCCTCGCTGAGCCGCTGGATCGTGGGTACGTCGATCGGCGAGGCGAACATGGGGATGTTGTAGAGCGTGACGTCGATGGGCGTGTGGCGGCCGATCTCGCGGAAGTAGGCGTAGACGTTGTCGGGGCTCAGCTTGTAGTAATACGGGGCGACGATGGCTACGGCCCGGCATCCCAGGCCGTGGTAATACTCGCAGGCGGCCAGTGTCTGTTGCACGTTCGCCTCGGCCGCCCCAGCCAGCACCGGCACGCGACCGGCCGTTTGGTCCATGATGATGGCGATGATCCGGCGTCGCTCGTCGGGCGAGAATCGGGTAAACTCGCCGGTCGAGCCGTTGGGATACAGCCCGTGGACCCCCCGGTCGATGAGCCAATCGACGTATCGCCGGAGTTCCGGCTCGTCGATTTGGCCGGCGGAGTCCAGCGGGACCATGTTGGGCGTGTAGATGCCCTGGAGCTTGTTCGGGGCGGCCATTTCGTGGTCGTCCTCCCAGACGGCGGCAGGATCGTTACAATAGGCAGGAGCGGAGCGGTTGGCAAATCATAACCCGAAGCGTAAGCGAGGTGAATCGCCGCAAAGCGTTCCTATTCCCTCGCTTACGCTTCGGGTTACGATGGGACGCCGAAGCGGCGCTGTCCAACTAACCAATCATAGCTTGCCCGGCAACACAATACCACGAACGAAACGTGCCCAAACCGAAACACGATCCAGCCTCGGCCCTCTCGCCAATGAAGCGATATCGCACGGCGGCGATTCTCGCCTGTTTGGGGCTCTATTGGACGATGTTCTTTGACGTGCGTCTGCCCAGCCTGGAAGCGCAGACCGGCGGCGTGTTTTCGCGGGCGGCCTTCTTCCTGTTCCTCTTCCAGCCGGGTATCTTGCTCGAATTCTGGTTCGGCGCGCCCCCGGGACTCTCGCTGGCCGATCGGCTGCCCGTGCTGTTGATCGCCGCGATGGTCGTGGCCGTTGGCTTGGGTCTCGGACGGCTGCTTCTAGCCGTCTGCCGGATCGACTCGTACTTAACCCGGCTGGAACGGTTCGTCTTTTCCACGGCCGTGGGGCTTAGCGTCCTGTCGACGTGGACGCTGGCGGTCGGACTGGCCGGTTGGTTGAACCGGGGGACGTTGCTCATGGTTCCCGCGGTTGCGGCGATCATCGGAGCAGTCGTTGCGCGGAGGGTGCCTGGGGTCGAGTTGCGAGGAACGAGCGACGAGCCCCCAGAAGACGCCGACCACACCCATCTACTCAGCCGCCGCTGGCTTTGGATAGCCGTGCCGTTCCTGGCGGTGATCGTCTTGGGCGGGATGCTACCGCCGATGGATTTCGACGTGCGCGAGTACCACCTCCAGGCGCCGAAGGAGTTTTTCCAACAAGGCCGAGTCACCTTCCTGCCCCACAACGTCTACGCCAACATGGCCCTGGGCACGGAGATGCTCAGCCTCATGGCCATGACCATTGCCGGCGATTGGTGGCTCGGCGCGCTGGCCGGCAAGATAGTGATCGCCCTGTTCGCACCGCTGACCGCCTTGGGACTGCTGGCCGCCGGACGACGTTTTCATAGCACGGCCGCCGGCGTGGTGGCCGCGATCGTCTATCTGTCGATTCCCTGGATTGTTCGCGTTTCGACCAACGGGTTGGTGGAAGGGGCCGTGGCATGTTACCTGCTGTTGGCCGTTTACGCGGTGCTTCTCTGGCGGCAGCAGAAAACGCCTCCGATGTCCCTGTTGGCCCTGGCCGGTTATCTGGCCGGTGGCGCCGTTGCCTGTAAATACCCGGCCATGCTGTTCGTGGTGATCCCGCTGGCGGCGTGGATTAGTAAGCGACTTCTCTCAAGGGTGGCTGGGGTCGAGATGCGAGGGACGAGCAACGAGCCCCCAGAGGGCAACA
>CAYUIQ010000403.1:0-3563 GCA_964444795.1 uncultured Planctomycetaceae bacterium | reverse complement strand
CCGGCAACGACATCTACAAGGGGATCCGCCGCGTGCAGGGTTGCGCGGTCGGCGGGTTGGCCGTGCTCTTGGATCGAGGGGGCGACGACAAATATCAGGCCGCGATGTGGGCGCAAGGGTTCGGCGGTCCGCTGGGGTTCGGCTTGCTGGAAGACATGCAGGGATCCGATCATTTCTACTCCGGCGGGTACTTCCTCGATTCCTACGATGAAACGCCCGGCTACGAGGGGTGGGCACAAGGCGTGGGCGCCGGTCCCCGGCAGGTCGCCAACGGGGGAATCGGCGTGATTCTCGACGGCGGCGGCGACGACATCTACGAGTTCGACTATCTGGCCCACGGCGGCGGTTACTGGTGCGGCACCGGGTTCGCCCGCGACTTCGGCGGAAACGATCAGCGCATCGGTGCCACGCGCCGGCTGTACAACGGCGGCCAGCGGACGCAGCGAATGTTCCAACGATTCGGCTGCGGGTACGGTTGCCATTACTCGGCTGGATTCCTTTTCGACGACCAGGGCGACGACACCTACAACGGCACGATCATGAGCACGGGATTCGCCTGGGACGTGTCGATCGGCGTGCTCTGCGATTTCGGCGGCAACGACCGGTATTTGGCCTCCGGCGGCCACACCCAGGGAGCCGGCGCTCAAGCCGGTCTGGGGCTGATCTTCGATTACGACGGCGACGATTACTACAAGGGATATGGCCAGGGAAGAGCGTCGGCCGGCATCTCCTATCACGACCTGCCCCAGTGTGGCGGCAATTTCGGGTTCGTGATCGATTACGGCGGCGAAGACAAGTACGGATGCCGGGCCAAGAACAACTCGTACATCATGCGGTCCAGTTCCGGTGGATTTCTCATCGATCGGCCGCGCCGCGCGGAAACGGCCGAGAAACCCGATCCGGAGGTCTCGGTGGGAGGCTAGATTCTCTATCGGTACAATCGCAACTTGCATTCACGGAGGAAGTACGATGCGAACGGGTACGTTGATTGGTTGTCTGACCGTCTGCTTTTGCCTCGGCGCTGTCTGGGCCGGGGAATCGGCCCAGGCCGAGGAAGAAGTCAAGGGGCCGCGGCTGCTCTTGGCGGGCGTTCCAGTGGGAGTCGCCACAGCCGGGCAGGATGATGCCGAGGAAAGCGAGCCCCAGCCACTCCCCACACTGCCGGAGTTTCCGGCGTTGGTCGCTCCGGCCGGTCCGCAAGAGGGAGAAGAAGCGGACGTTCCGAACACGGAAGGTCCTGCCGCTCCGACAGACGACGTCGCTCCCGAGAACACGGCACCGCAACTGCGGCTCGTGCCGCCGGGGCAGTCGACAGAGGAGCCGGCCGAACCCATGCTCAAGCTGCATTTGCCCGGCGCGACTCCCGAGCCGCAAGAACCGGCCGAACCGGGCGGTTTGCCCGGCCAAGAGGAACCGGCCAAACCGCCCATGCCGTTGGACCCCATGGCACCGGGCACCGAGCCGCTCGATACCGAGCCGGCCGAACCGGGCCGTTTGCCGGAACAAGAGGAACCTGGCGAAGCGCCCATGCCGGGCGAAACCGAGCCGGTCGAGATCGAGCCACCGCGGCCGTTGCTTCCCCTTTCGCCCGAGTTGGCGGCTCTGCGCGATCCGATTCGTCGCACGCTCTCCGCCTACTTTCGCTTGCCCATGAATACCCGCGACCACTCGGTCGCCGAGATCATGAGTTTCTGCCTGGCGTTCAACTGCCATGCGGAGGTGAGTCAGGGTAGCCCCACGGGACCGAAACTCAACGGGATTACCTGTCTCTGCTGGAATTACCCTTGTGCGGGACGCACGCCGCTGATCGTGGCCGACGGCCGCATTGCGGCGAAGGTCGGTTACGGATTGCAGCAGTATCCGTCGCAATTACTGGCCGTGTTGGCCCTTTCGCGGGTACCGGCCGACTATCCGCTGCGCGTCGGCGAAACGGTCCGCACCGTCGCCGATCTGGTGGAACACGAAAAACTCGCCTGTCGCCCGGGAACGGATCTCTCGCTGAAATTGGTCGGGCTGGCTCACTACGTCGGCGACGAAACCTGGGAGAACGATCTCGGCGAGACGTGGTCGCTTCAGCGGATCATCGAGGCCGAGCTCGACGCGCCGATTCTGGGTGCTCCCAACGGTGGGATCCATCGCCTGATGGGACTCAGTGCGGCGGTCACGAGTTGCCAGCTTCGCCAACAGCCGTTGACCGGCCAATACGCTCGCGCCGAGAAATTTCTTTCCGACTTCGAAGCTTACGCCTTCAGTCTCCAAAACCCGGACGGCAGTTGGAGTTCTTCCTACTTTGCCGCCCGACCGGAGACCAAGCGAGTGGGGCACGTGGGCGCGACGGCGCAGATCCTCGCGTGGTTGGTGATGTCGCTGCCTCAGGAGCAATTGGAGGGCCCGCAAGTGGCCCGGGCCGTCGTTTTCGTCAACCGGCAGCTTCAGCAATACCAGCGAAGCATCAGCCGCGTGACCGCGGGCAGCCCGCGTCAGCTTGGCTACTGGATGTACGGGCTCAACGCCTTGATGACCTACGACAGCCGTGTGTTCAAGCCGCGAGAGCCCGATCCGGCAACCGTCGAACCGGTCGAATCGGTTCGGCGGCCGGCTACGTATCGCTGATTCAGCCCCCGGCTTTGCCGGGGGGCGGACCCAACATTCGCAACGGTCGGTCAACAATCCCGAACATTCCGCGTCGTCGCCGAGTAGAGTTCTCGGCGTCCCTCGGGCGTATCGATGAGCAACGCGCCATCGGAACCGACGCCCGCGCAACGACCGCGAATCGTCCGGCCGCCGGTCTCGGCCGTAAGGATCTGCCCTTGCTGAAGGCATAGTTCGTCGGTCCGCCGGGCCACGGCGGCCGGCTCTTGGCCGAGTTGCCGCAAGAGGTGCTCCAGACGCTTCAGTAACTGCACGACGAGGGCCGTCGGATCGTGCGGCGCGCCCGTCAGATTTCGCATCGTGGTCACTTGGGCGCGAATCTCGGCCGGCGCGTCGGCGAGCCGGTTGTTCGTGTTGAGTCCGATACCGACGACCAGACGGCCTCCCGCCAACCCTTCGACGAGCACGCCGGCCAGTTTCTTTTCGTCGACGGTCACGTCGTTGGGCCAGTGGAGGCCTACCTCATGGCCGGGGAGCAACGGCGCGATCGTCTCGACCACGGCGACTCCGGCGGCCAACCCGCTCAGCGGCCGGTGCGACGTACCCAGGCCCAGCGACGGTTCGTCGACCAGTAGGCTCATCGCCAAACTGCCCGGGCCGGTCCACCAGCGATTGACGCCGCGTCCGCGGCCGGCCGTCTGTCGATCGGCCAAGATCAGCAGCGGGAGGTCGTCGCGGCCGATACGCTCATGGTGGCGCGCCCGATGGTTCGTCGAATCGACGACCGGGTGATGCTCGACGCGAGCGACAAAGGTCTCCTGCTCGATTCGGCGAAGTTGTTCGGCAACGAAGGACATGGATGCCTCGCTTGTCGGCGTGGACGGTTCTTGATGATACCCCGACGGGGCGCGAAGTTCCACCGGGACATTTGGCAGTACTCGATTTCCGATGCACGGTGGTTCCGGGCCGAA
>CAYUIQ010000402.1:0-3567 GCA_964444795.1 uncultured Planctomycetaceae bacterium | reverse complement strand
CGAGCCCGTCGAGAACAACTTCAAGGCGACGACCTCGGAGGTCTATCATACAAACGCCTCCCCCCGATTATCACCCCCCTCCCTGGAAAGGCAAGAGCCGATCTCCCCGGCCGTACGCGAAACTGCGTGCCCAGGAATGGGGGGGAGGTTGCCCCGAAGCGGTGCTTTCTGTAGGATTCCAGGCGCGCTGGGGACATTGCCGGGTGGGGACCACCAAACGAGGAGGAAGAACCATGGCGATTCGAACACGACGATCGGGATTCACGTTGATCGAGTTGCTGATCATGCTGGCGATCATCGGCATCCTCATTGCCCTGCTCTTGCCGGCGGTGCAATCGGCCCGCGAAGCCGCGCGGCGAATGCAATGCACCAACAACCTAAAACAGTTCACCCTCGCAATGCACAATTACCACGACACCTACACGCGTCTGCCCGCCTCGACCAACGAGGGCAAGGTGACCGCCACCTCGCCGCTGCCCGGGTCGGCCGGCGAACCGGGGAGCCGCGCCGGCTTCAGTTGGCGGGTCAGTATCCTGCCGTACGTCGAAGAGATGGCAATGTACGACATGATCGACTTCAAGCAAAGCGCCTACGCCGACGTACGGGCACACCGCCAAGCGGCGGGCGTGGTCATGGCCATCCACCGATGTCCCAGCATTCCCGGCAAGGATTTCGCCACGGCGCCGGAGTATGGCGATCCCCAGTCGCTGAGTAACTACGTGGCCATGGGCGCGACCCACGCGGCGAGCCTCTACGGCGAGGAGACCGAACCGGTCGGCGGCCGCGCGCATCCCAACGGCCTGATCTTTCCCGGTGCGTACACCCGGTTTCGCGACGTAATGGACGGTCTCTCCAACACGTTGATGCTGAGCGAAACGAAGGAACGGCGATACGCGGCCTGGATGGACGGAACGACCGCATCGGTTGTCGGGCTGGCCGAAGAGACGAAACCGGCCTTTCACCGGGGCGACGGTGGTCCGCTGGCCGGCGAGCCGAATTCGGGTGTCCGGTCGACGTTGAACTACGGTAACGATGGCGTGCCGGAGTTCACGTACTATCTGCCGAAATCGCGCCACTCGGGCAGAGACGACTGGCTCCAAGGTCCCAGTAGTCACCACCCGGGCATCGTCAACCACGCAATGGGCGACGGTTCGGTCCATGCGATTTCCGCGTCGATCGAGCCACGCGCGTACATGCATCTGATCACGCGCGCCGGCGGTGAAAGGGTGGACCGCGACTTCTGATCTGGCCGGCTTGGAGACGGAGTGTATCATCGCAACCCGAAGCGTCAGCGAGGGAACTCGATAGCCGTCCCTCGCTTACGCTTCCGGTCTCGATCGGCTCGTGAAGAATCCGGGCCAGGCTCCAGAATTGGCCGCCCATCATCGTCGCCAAACGGCCTTGGCGAAAATGCCCCGTTGAATCTCGAGATCCTGCTCGCCATATTCGGGCATGCGAAATTCCGTGTGCTGGCCGTCCAGCAGGTTCTGACCCACCACGGCCAATTCGAAACAACGGCTGGGACGCCAGCCGAGTCGAACGTCCATGGTGATGTAGCTGGGTACTTGCGTCGTCGGAAGCTCGTCGACGTAGCGGAAGATGGTGTCCAGTTCCAGGTTTCGCGGAAGGTCCCAGGAGGATTGCAGGCGGACCTGATTATGCGGGCTGCTGCCTTCGCTGTCTTCCCCGGGTGTCCCCAGCAAGGAGAGACTGGGATCGGCGTGGAGTTGCATTTGCATAAAGGTGTAGGCGGCGCTGAATCGCCAGCAGTCCGACAGACGCCAACTCCCGGCCAGTTCCACGCCGTAGGTTTCTCCCTGCATACCGTTGACCTGATCGAACGGGAGAATGTCGCCGATCAGCGCTCCCGGCTGGTTGACGCGAAGATTGTCGTAAACGTTGTAGAAAAGGGCCATGTCGCAGGAAAACCGATCGCTCGGTTGCGCTCGATACCCGATCTCATAGGCCATCAGGTCTTCGGCCCGAAAGTCGGGGCTTCCCTGGATCATCCAGTAATGGGGCGCGGGGAAGGGCATCCGAAAGATCGCGATCCGGCTGTCGTGATCGAATCGCGCCGGCGTTCGCACGGCGCGGGAAACCGCGGCCCAGACTGCCTGCCGGGGAGTCGGCGTGTACAGAACGCGGGCGCTCGGTTGGTATTCGAAGTTGGAGTACGTGTTGTCCTCGAATTTTGAACCGAGGGTCAGGAAGAGACGTTCGTCGACCAACGTGATTTCATCCTGAACGAACATGCTGAATACGTGAGCCGTTCGCTGGTGGGGAATGAAGTCGATGCCGAAAACGAATGGAACCAGATTGTCGTGGACCTGGCGGTAACCCGTACCCCATAGGACGCTGTGTCGTCGGGCCAGGGGAAATCGATGTTGAAAGTCGATGTCCAGCGTGTTGATGTCGCTCTGCATGATGGCATTCCGGCGAAACGCCCGGTCGTAATAGAGCTGCAGTGCCAGATCCGACTCCTTGTTGATGACGTGAGTCCAACGCGTCAATACATTGGCGCCGGCCAGATCGACTCGTTCGTTGAGAAACTCCTCGTAATCGGGCGCATCGCGGGTGGCGATCTGGCGAACATTGCCTTCGTTGCCGCCGTAGTAATCGCCTTGCACGGTGAGCACGTCGCGCCGGCACGGATCGAGTTCCCAGTCGAGGCGAAATCCACCACGCCCCACCCGCCAGTCATCGTGAGCGGAGTCCAGGTCGGAGTCGGCGTGGTGGTGATTTCCTTCGATCTGAAAGGAACCGTCGCGCTCGACGAATTTGCCGTAGACGCGCCAATTGAGCCCGTCGCCGATCTTGCCTCCGTAGCGAATCCCCGTGATTGCCGAGTCCTCGGTACCGCCGCCGGCGGTGACCAGCAGGCCTTGCGTATCCTTGGCCGTTTTGGTGAGGATGTTGATCACGCCGTTGACGGCGTTGGCCCCCCAAAGCGTGCCACCCGGTCCGCGAATGACCTCGATCCGCTCGACGTCTTCCAGCAGCAGGTCCTGGACGTCCCAGTAAACGCCCGAGAACAGGGGCGTATAGACCGTGCGGCCGTCGATCAGCACCAACAGCTTGTTGGCGTACCTGTCGTTGTTGAATCCTCGCGCAGTGATGGCCCAACTGTGTGAACTGATCCGGGCGACTTCCACGCCGGGGGCCATGCGGAGCGCTTCGGGAACACTCGTCACTCCGCTGCGGCGGATCATCTCTTGGGTGATGACGAAAATCGCCGCCGGCGAACGGCCCACCGTGCTCTCCTGTTTGGAGACCGACGTGACTTCGATATCCAGCGAGGGAACGACCACGTCGGTATTGGCCAACTGGTCGAGGTCCATGTCGAGGATATTGGCCGCCGACCTCGAGGTGGGATCGATGCTCATCTCCGACGGCAAGGGAGCCGGGGGCTGTGCGACGGCCCGGAGCATCGGCGCCAGCGCCAGGACCAGTCCGATTCCGAGAATCGAAAGGGCCGATCGGCCGATTGATTTGTTTTTCCACGTTTCCATGACCGGCCTCCTTGCCGGAAATCGACTTCATCTCGCCCCGGGCGTAACCGGCTTTGAC
>CAYUIQ010000401.1:0-3572 GCA_964444795.1 uncultured Planctomycetaceae bacterium | reverse complement strand
GTTGGTGGCGAAGTCGTCCGGTCTCCGAAACGCCGGGCACAAGTGCCGGGGCTAGACTTCTACGCCGCTCCCGTCTTAACCAACCGCGGCAGATGTCCGGCCAGGCCGACGTGGTCGTCCTTGACGATTACCACGCCGTCGATGCCGTCGATGGCGGCGATTCGATGGAGTGTCGGTTCCACTTGGTCAATCGTTTTGACCAGATTGGCGGCCTGGGTGGCGGCGGCGTCGGCCAGCGCGGCATCCTTGGCCACGACGGTCGCCAGATCGCAAAGCCCCAGGCTCATCGAATGGCCCATCAAGGACGATGACGAGCAGATGGCCAACGGCGTGTCGACCGGTTCCAATGAGAAGGCAAGCCGGCCGGAAAGCGCGCCCGTGCCCGTGTGAAAACCGATGACCACCGGTTCGGCGGCACGGAGATAGATGTCGCCGCCGTTTTCGACGATCGCTTCGGGCGCACCATCGGCAATCGCCGCCTCGGCGGCGTATTGAGCCATGGTGCCGGCGACCGCGGCCATGGGGCCGACTCCCACCAGCCGCGCCGCCCGATCCATGCGCCGGGCCACTTGCGGCGCGTCGTCGAGCAAATCGATCGGTTCAAGCGATTGCTGGAAATCGGGATGGCGCTGGATGTACTTTTCGAGGATCCGCCGCTGCCGCAGGATCTCGTCTCGCGCGGCGTCGAACCGGGCGCAGCAGATCCGGAAGACGGCCTCGCGATGGGTAAACGTCTGGTAGGTGCGTTTGGTCACGGCTGCTGGCGTTGTCGGGAAACCCTGTACGATGGCCCTCCGAGGCCGTCGAAGAGATTGGCCGTTTCAACAGCGACGGCCTCGGAGGGCCATCGTACAGGTCTTCGGACAAAGCCTAAAATGCCGAAGCACACGCCCCGTAGGGACAAACGCGGATACAGGCCAGGCATTCGATGCAGGCCTCCTCGTTGTAAACCACCTCGCGCGTCGCCTCGTCGGAAATGAACAGGGCCCCGGTCGGACAATGGACCACGCAATGGCCGCAGTGCGTACAGCGGGCGTCGTCGCGCGTAACGCCCTTGCCGGTGTCGTTGACGATGACGTCGCAAGTCGCGACAAACTCCATACCCCGTTGGATGTCTTCTTCGGTACCGGTCACTTCCAGCGCGAGGTATCCTTCTTCCTCGGGCGTGACCTTAGCGCGGTAGACGCTGACCACGAGATTATGGTCCTTGACCAAGTGGTAGAGGATCAACTTCTCGCTGTCGTATCGGGGGAAGAAGAGCATCAGCTTCTTGGTGACGGCGGTACTCATCACGGCTTCTCCCTTGCGGCGAGCGGCTTCATTTTGGTCTCCTTGGCCAAAGGCGCGCTGGGCTCGACCAGCAGGAAGTCGCCGCGACGGACTTCGTCGGCCAATAGGTTGGCGATCTCCAGAGCCTTGTGGTAAGAAGAGAGCGATCCGACCGCTATCTTCTTCCCCTCGATCTCGATCTCACCGCTTCGCAATTGCTCGTAATTGACCTGCGTGACGATCTTGCCGGTGTTTTGCGGATACTCGTTGCTGTAGTCGACCACCGGGGCAAGGATGTCGCGGTCGCGCACACAGGTTCGCCGGAGAACGTCGGCGTTGAGAATGGGGATGGGGATGCCCACGCCCATGCCCAGCGAGATACCATAGCCGCGGAAGCTGACCCCGCGGACAAACTCCGGCCGCATCTGCTTCATGTCGGCCGTCAGTGCCAGGGTGCCGGCCCCTCCGGTGGGTACTCCGCCGGGCGTTCGCTCTCCGCCACCGGCGTGTTGCGTGCCCTCGGCGTAAACGTGTCCCTGGGCACCGGCCATCCACACCCGCGTGCCCACGCCGATCGTGTCGTAGCAGGGATCGTTCAACAACGGCGATAGTTGCCCGGCGGAACAGTAGTTGACGTTTTTCCGCCGGGGCTCCAAGCAGCCCATGTAGGTGTGGATCGTGCGATCCGAATCGTTGATCGCGACGTTGTAATTCTGGTAACAGTTTCGCGGGTTGACCATGGTCGCCTGGTTCAGGTCGGCGATGGTGAAGTAGGTGCGAAGCTCTCGTAGCGGGTAGCAATCGGTGCCATAAGACAGGGCGAAGAGTTGCAGGGTCTTTCCGGCGACGAGATCCTCGATCACGTGTCCGCCGCCGTAGCGAAACTCGCCCGGGTAGTACATGTTGGCCGGATCGCCGTGGCGCGTTTGCGTTGCGCCAAGATAAACATCCACCGCCGCGATGCCCGTGTAGACCAGGACGTCTTCGATCCAGGCCTCCGACATGCGAATCTTGGGTTTGGAGTGTCCAAAATTGAGAAAACACCCGGACGAGCACATCGGACCGAACGTGGCCGTGGTAACGACATCGACCTCTTCGGCAGCCGTCTCGACCCCCTTTTCGTCGACGTAGTCCATGATCTCGTCGGCGGTCAACACGACGGCCTTGCCCGAGGAGATGCGATCGTTGATCTGCTGATAGGTTTTCATTCTTGGCTCCACGGGCATCCCTTGCTCCACCGGGCGGAGAACGCGCGCTAAACATCTCAGTTTACCGGAAAAGTGGGTCTTTTCAAGGGACCACGGCGTAAATGCATGGACACGTGGAAACGGGTGCCAGGGGCGGCCTGCCACCGCAAATGGGTCCACTGAGCCTGGAAACTCCCGGAAGAACCCGAAAAAGAGACCCGCCGAGCAGCGTCCGTGGTTGGAAGCCGAGCGTCGGGAGGATACAATCGTTTCCTAGTGGTTAATCGTGCGCGCGCATCGAGAACCGACCGAAACACCACGGGCCAGGCCAAGACAAGGGAGCCGACACCACCGCGATGAGTTACCAATCTGTTCTCTTCGATCTCGACGGAACGCTGCTCAACACGCTCGACGACATCGCCGACGCGGCAAACTGGGCCCTGTGCCGTCTCGGTTTTCCCCAACATCGGCGAGAATCGTACAAGCGATACATTGGCGACGGCGTGGAGGCGTTGATTCGCGAGGTGCTGCCCGAGGACCGTTGCGACGAAGCGACGATGGCCGAGTGTGCCACCCTGCTGCGCGACGAGTACGGCCGGCGCTGGGAGCTCAATACGCGGCCCTACGAAGGCGTCGCCGAATTGCTCGATGCCTTGACGGCTCGGCGGATCCCGATGGCCATCCTCTCGAACAAACCCGACGCGATTGCCAAGGTTTGCGTCCCCCGCTTGTTGCCGCGGTGGGAGTTCGTCGCGACGCTGGGCGAAGGGGCGTTGCACGCCAAGAAACCCGATCCGGCCGGTGCGCTGGAAATCGCCCGCCGGTTCGGTCTCGCCCCGGCCGACGTCGTCTTCGTCGGCGATACGGGCACCGACATGAAGACGGCGTCCGCGGCCGGCATGTTTGCCGTGGGCGTGCTCTGGGGGTTTCGCGGAGCCGACGAACTGCTGCGTCACGGAGCCAAAGTATTGATCGAAGAGCCGGCCGAGTTGTTGGAGATTGTCGTTCCCGGCGGTCCCTGACCGTCCGACGAAAGGTTTTCCCTGTCACGAGGAGTGAGCCGATGAACGCCGCCCGATTCTTCTTGGTTAGTCTCCCTTTTCCTGGACAGTCGTG
>CAYUIQ010000400.1:0-3645 GCA_964444795.1 uncultured Planctomycetaceae bacterium | reverse complement strand
GCCGAGTTTCACAAAACGGCCTTCTGCGGAGGAAAATAGATCATGAAGACGTCGACTGCGACTTCAGCATGGTTCTTGGCAACCATCGTCTTGCTTTGTTTCGCGCACTCAGCCGGCGCCGAAGAATGGTATGTCGTTCGAGACGGCCGGCTCATCGACGAAGGCCTCGATTGGCCGGACGGGCTCTCGCCCGAGCGACGGTTCATTCCCGACGACCCGTTCTGGGGAAAATGGACTCATTGCGCCGGAACCACCCGTGATGGCCTCTTTGACGTCCCGCGGACGTTCGAGGGTCGTAACAACCACGCGCGATTCAAGGCGGCCAAGTCGGCCCTCGGCGACTGTGAGTTCAAGGTGGTCTTCTCCTGTCCGGAAGGGCGGGGTACCGCCATGCCGATCGTCCAGATCCAGGACCGTGGCCGCCTGCTGTTTGCCCGTGACGGGAGCCAGATCTGGATGAGTCTTCGTAAGCAGGCGTTGCCGCTTGAGACGTTTGCGGCTCCCTGCGACAAGAGTCCGTACGACGGCAATCTGCACTCGATGGCCGTCAAACGCATCGACGGCAACATTTCGTTCTACTACGACGACAACTTGGTCAACGAGCAGCCGATCGATCCGAACACCAACCTCTACATCTGGTTCGATGCCCTGGGAGTTGCTCTGAAGATCAAGAGCATTAAGCTGACCGCCGGACCACTCTCCGATGAACTGACGACGGCGTTCAAGTCGGCCGCCCCGGTGGAAAAGATCTTCGTTGGCTCCGGCGCGTCGGCCAAGCCGGAATACGGCAAGGCGTGCCGGTATCGCATTCCGGCGCTAACGGTTTCGACCCGGGGCACGATCCTCGCCTTTGCCGAGGCGCGGCGCACGGATGGAGCGGACATCGGCAATATCGACGCGGTTCTGCGCCGTAGCGAAGACGGCGGCAAAACCTGGGGCCCGGAAATCGTCGTCTGGGACGATGGCGACCAGTCCGTGAATAACCCGAGCGCGGTTGTGGATCCCGAGACCGGGCGGACCTGGGTCTTCATGGGCCGGTGGGTTGGCACGACGCCAAGCCAGCACGTTGCGTACAGCGACGACGACGGCAAAACCTGGAGCAAGTCCCAGGACATGACCCAGATCCTGCGCGACCGGATCGAGGACGGGCGCCGCCTGGTCATCCCCGGTCCCGGCGCGGGCATCGCGTTGCAGCGGGGAGAGCACGCCGGCCGTTTGGTGATTCCAATGAACCACGGCGCCGCATGGGGGCCGAGCGTTATCTTCAGCGACGACCACGGCAAGACGTGGAAGCCGGGCGGTGCTCTACACGCGAACATCGGCGAGTCGAAGTGCGCCGAGCTTTCAGACGGCTCGGTCCTCTTCGTGGGCAATCCCGGTCCGCCGGAGACCAGACGCCGATTGACCATCATCGGCGAGGGCGGCACGCAGAACGCGACCGAGCTATGGCACGCGGACGAACTGAACCATGTCGGATGCCAGGGAGCCGTCGAGCGTTACTCGTGGCCCGAGGGCGACAAGCCGGGCGTGATTCTCTACAGCGGTCCAGGTGTCACCACCGCTCGTGCCCATGGAACCCTCTACGCCAGCCACGACGAGGGAAAGACCTGGCCGTGGAAGCAGGAGTATTACGAGGGCGGCAGCGGCTACAGCGACGTCTCCGTGCTGCCCGACGGACGCGTGGCCGTGCTGTTCGAGAAGGACGGCAAGAGCGACCTTGGCTTTATGATACTCCCGGCCCCGCCGACCGAGCCGCCGGTGAAACCGCTGGTCTTCGACGAGGAGATTGGCCATTATAGGGACCTCTCGTACGAAGCCCTCAGCGACGAAGGCCTTTCGTGGGAACAACGCACCAGGCTCTTCGGTGGCGAGACGATTCACTACGGCGAGTTGACCGACAAAGAGCGGAAATCCAAGGAGGAGGAACTCGATCAACTGCTGGCAAGGATCGACGCGACACTCGTCGAGACCTGCGAGGCCGACGTCCGCGAGTGGCTCGACAAGGTGGCGGCAAGGCCCCTGAAGCACGAAGACTGGCGACAGGATTGGTCCGTCTACACCAGAAGCTCGATGTGGCAGGTGATTAACGGTGCGGTGGCCCTGTTTCGAGGCTACGAGATATTTGGCGACGAGAAGTATCTGCAAGCGGGCCTTTCGCGTGCCGACGTGTTCCTCCGCGAGCAGACGCCCCGGGGCAACTGGCGCGGCAATATCTGCCGAATCCAAGACAAGTTCCAGGACGGGCCGTTCTTCGTCGTAATGTATGCCTACAAAGTGTCCGGGGACAAGAAATATCTCGACTCGGCCAAGCGTTGTGCCGACTGCCTGCTTGCACTGCAACGCTCCAGCGGCGGCTGGCCCGACCAGTGGCCGTTCGACGGTGCCCGGCTTGTCAACAGCGGCATCGTGCATGGCATGTCGCACAACGACAGCGCCACCACGTCGATGTTTCAAATAATGGTGATCATGTATCACCTCACCGGCGACGAGAAGTACGTTGCCAACCTGCATGAACTCGGCCCGTTCATCGCCAAGACGAACCTGGGGGAGGGAGAGGTCGTCGGCTGGGCGGGGGGATACGACGACAACGGCCGCCCGCTGCGCGTTCGGCAGTACGAGATCGAGGTAGTCCAGCCTGCGTTCCTGCCGCGATCGGTGGGGCCGCTTCTAATCTGGCTCTACCTGATGGACGGTAACGAGGCGCATATCGAACTGCTGAAAGAGGCCTACGCCTGGCACGAGACGTTGCGGCGGAAGGAGATGGAGCCGTGGCAACTCGAAGCGTGGGAAACAATGTCCAAGGCATACACCGACCCCGAGTGGGGAAGAACGTACTACCGCCCCGGCTGGCCAGACGGCGTGTTGCCGGACGGCTCGAACTGGGGACGATGCCTCCAATACCACATCATTCCCTGGTATCCGGTGACTCCGGAGATGAAAACAAAGTACGGCGGGCTGATCCAGGACGTTCGCCATTGCAACCTCAAAGTCTGGGCGGACGGTGCCCGTGCGGGCAACCCGCTGCCTGGCGGACTTCGCTGGGGGGGGCTGAACCATAACTCGCGCGGCAATGCCATGGTGCAAATCCGTCGGGCGCTGCTCGAACACAAACGCGGCGGGTATCAATCGCTCTTGAAATACTATACAAATCCCACCAAGTACACGCCCGATCAATATCTGCAGGCCCGCGTTGATGCCGCCCGACGGGCACTCGACGCGCGAAATGTCCGCTTGGCGGCAATGCGTGATGTGGGCATGAAATCCCTGGAGGCCGGCAGCGCCGCGGGGCTCATCGCTCAAAAGGGAAGGTGGTACGGTCCTAAGGGCACCAAGTGGGGCGCGGCGTACGATGACAGAGTGCTCCACCTCAAGCTTCCGTTGGGCACGGCCTGGTATCAATGGCAGTTGGTCTACGATGCGATGCTGGCCCGAGGCGAGATATCGGCCGCTGCCGCCGCCCGCGGTGGCCGAGGCATGGAATGCTGGGCGTCGAGCATGGCCCACCTCGACTCATACGACGTGCTGGGGCATTACGACATGCGGGTATCCGAGATCGAGAATTACTTCGACATACCGGCCCTCGAACCAGCCGAGAATACTCGAGAATGAAACGAGGAATTGTCAACACAACCTTGCCGGCGATGG
>CAYUIQ010000399.1:0-3681 GCA_964444795.1 uncultured Planctomycetaceae bacterium | reverse complement strand
CTTTTCATTTTCAAAATTGTGCGTGATCGAATCGCCAACCATCAACAGATCAATATCACCCTTGCTCATCAGACCGATCTTTTCAGCCTGCCGGGCAAACCACCACTCGGATATCCGAGGTGCGGGTACGACGGCCTGGTGCTTCGGCGCCGAAGGCGCCGGTTCCGCTTGCTGCTCGGCGCCGCGTGCCGTCGCAATCGACAGGATGGTCGCGGCGAAGCACAACGTGAGGCTGACAGCGGCGATTCCTACGTGTCGTCGACTGAACATGGGCTGGTTTCCTTCTCTGAGTGTGATTTCGCCTAACGGCCTGCCCGGTACCCGTAGCTGGAGTCGCAAGACTTCAGGATCCCCGAAGTCTTGCGACCTTCGGCTACCAATGCTTTGGTATGTTATGTCCTCGCCGCTGCCTGATCCATAGCAGGCAGAATGGTCAAGTCGATTGCCTCGTAGTTATCTCCTTGTTGAAGAAGTTCGAGAATGCGTGGATGCAACCGTTCGAAGAGAGGTTGTTGTATCTTTCCGGATCTACTCCACCGTGAACTGATACTGCCCCGACCCGACATCGAACGTGTGACATCCGGCCTCCTGCTTACCCGCAGCGATTCCGTCGACTCCTTTCACATAGGCTCCGTCTTTCCAGACCACCGCGCCACCTTCGGTGATCGTGGCGCTGTTCAGGCCTATGGCAGGCACGCTCACCTTGGCCCGGGCGCCTGCCGGGATTGTCACGTCGAGGGTCAGCGCGTTTCCGTTCTTCTTCCAGCCGGAGCGAATGACGCCTTGCACGGTGCGGACGGAGGCCTGGGCATGGGTCAGATCTCCCACCACATGCGGACGAATTTCGATCTGGCGAAAACCGGGCGTCAATTGGGCGGGCCCGTAGTACTCCGGTCCCCGGATCCCGGCCAAGTCGTTGTAGAAGAACTCGTCGATGGTGGCCCACATAATCATGCTTTCGGCTCCGGGGTATCCGTGGGCCATGGCGTGGCCGCCCCAGGTCTCCCAGATCGTCGTCGCGCCTTGGTCAACCATGTATCCCCAGCCGGGATAGGTCTTCGCGGTGGCGACTTGAACCATCAGGTTCCCGTGGCCCTGGGCGGCAAGCGTGTCGATCATGCACGTCGTGCCCGTGTTGCCGGTGTGCAAGTGTCCGTCGTACTGAGTGGCGATACTCTTGACGATGTTCTTCAGCACGCCCGCACGCTGGTCCTGCGGGACGATCTGAAGCGCCAGCGGAAACAAGTTCGCCGTCTGCGAACCCGTGGCGTACTGGTGCGTTTCCCGATTGAGCCACTTGCGGTTCAGTGCCTCCTTAATCTGGTCGGCCAACTCGGCGTAGCGCTTCGCGTCTTCGGTCTTTCCCAGCACTCGTGCCGCCTGCGAGATGACCAACGCGCTGCGATAGTAGTAGCCGGTCCAGATCAGCGGCGGCGGCGTCTCGCGCGAGATGAATTCTTCGTCGCCAGGGAACTTGCCCGGCAACATATGGTCGCCGTAGATTCCGCGCGTGATGATGCCGTCCTCGGCGATCGACGTGTGGTATTCGACGCACCGCCGCATGCCGGCGTAGTGCAGCCGGAGCATTCGCTCGTCGTCCAGGTATTGGTAGAGGTACCAGACCAGCATGGGGTAGTTCCCGCCCCATGCCGGATCGAATTGTGGACGGGCATCGTAACTTGGGCAAATTCGCGGGACGTTGCCGTCGGGCTGCTGCGCGTGGGCGATGTCCTCGAGCCACTTGGTCCAGAACAGCGGCATGTGCTGCCGCGGATAGAGCGACCCCGTGATCGTGGCCGGGTCCGTCCACGCCCAATGTTCGCGATAGAGGCAGTCGAGCGGCATACCGAACAAGCCGTTGGTCAACGTCCAGCGGACGTTCTGGTGGATCCGATTGAGCATGGGACTGGAGCAGTCGAAGCGGCTGGAGAGATCGACGTCGGAGTGGATCACGCGCCCCTGCAAGTCGTCGATCTCCAGGCGGCCGGGGTGGCCTTCGATCTGGACGTAGCGAACCGGATGGTAAGTGAATCTCGGCTCGTAGATCTCTTCGCCGTCGCTCTTGAAGGTGTATTGGTCCGTCGCGCCACCGCCTCCGTAGCGGCTCTGGTCGACTAGCCCGCTGTCGTGCAAATAGGACGAATACTTGATCGTCACGGTGGCGCCGGCCTGGCCTCGCATCCGCAGTCGCGCCCAACCGCCGAATATCTGGCCCAGGTCGTAGACGTAAACGCCCGGCTTCGGAACGCTCACCTTCACGGGCTGCAGCGTCTGGTTGATCTTGATGGCCGGCATCATCTGCGACTGCATGACGCCGCCGGGGGCTTCTTTGACGGTCACGGCCGCCCACTTCGAATCATCATAGCCGGGCAGCGACCAGCCGGATCTCTCCAGGCGAGCATCGTAGACCTCCCCGTTCCAGAAGTTGTTTCGCCGGATGGGGCCGTCGATGGTTTCCCAAGTGGGATCACTGGTCACCGTGGCCGTGCTGCCGTCGGCGTATTCGATTTCCATCTGCAGCAAGACTCGCGGCGAGTGGCCATATCGTAGCCGCCCCGGTTCGCAGTACCAGCCGTTGCCGAGCATGACTCCCAGAGCATTGCGGCCCCTGTTCAGTTGGTCGGTCACGTCGTGGGTCACGTACAAGACCCGCTTGTCGTAGTCGGTGGCGGCCGGATCGAGCACGCGGTCGCTCACCTTCTGGCCGTTCAGGTAAAGCTCGCTCCACCCGATGCCCGAGATGTAAACGCGCGCCCGCCGGACGTCCTTGGACACGGCGAACTCCTTCCGCAGCAGCGGAGACGGAGCGACGGCCGCGGCGGCCAACGCGACGAAGCGGTTGACTTTGACAACAGGAGGAAACTTCGGGGAGTTCCCGGCATCATAAACCTTGAATTCAAGGATGCCCGTTGAAGCCGTTCCGTTTGAGTCGAATTCCAGCTTGAGTCTTGACGTGGTTATCTCTTTGAAAGTCGTTGTGTTGTACTTATCGCCTTCAAGGCCGAGACCGACTGGATTCTTGACCGGCGTGAAAGCCTTGCCATCCCAGTAGAGAACTCGCACCGCCTTGGGCAGCCGCACGCCGCCTCTATCGTCGAACCAGTACACGTCGATACTGTCGACATGGACCGGTTCGGGCCATTCGTATTGAACCCATTGCGTGCCTCGATGAGCCCAGTTGCCGTAGGCGCCGTATTGTTTGTCATTGGAATGTGCCGGTTTGAAACCGTCGTTGATTGCGTCGAGCGTCTCGTGCCCCGACACGAATGATGTTGTCGGCTTTGCAACCAATGCGACATTGCGCCGGCCCGGCTTTTCAGCGTCCAGATGCTCGGCAGGCGGGCTGGGTGGCGTGACCCCGATCCATTGGCCCTTCCAGTCGCTTTGTTTCATCAGCCCCATTTCAAAGCGGGCCGGCCGGCTCCACGTCGACGGCCGGCCCAGCTTGTCCCAGACACGAACCTTCCAATAGCACTGCTCACCGCTTGAGAGTGCTTTCCCTCGGTATTCAACGTTTACCGAGCGGTCGGAATTGATCTTGCCGCTATCCCACTTGTCTCCGACGTTTGCTTGCAGTTGTTTCTCGCTCGTGGCGACCAGGACGCGATACGCCGACTGCAACTGGGCCCGCCGCTCGGAGTTCAGCATCCGCCCGAAGCGAGGTTCGGGCGTATCGACACC
>CAYUIQ010000398.1:0-3723 GCA_964444795.1 uncultured Planctomycetaceae bacterium | reverse complement strand
GAGCAGGGAGCCCCCAGATCGCCTGCAACTGGGGGCTCGTCGCTCGTTCCTCGCATCTCGACCCCAGCCACCCCCTCGCCTGGAGAAGTGGGGCGTGCTATGCAATCTCCTACCGTTCGCTCTTCCCTTATCCGCCCGGTACGATTAGAATCCCCCCACCATGAAACTGGCCTATCTCGACTGCCAAAGCGGTATCAGCGGCGACATGACCCTCGGTGTACTGGTCGATGCGGGCGTCGATCTGGCGCGGATCAACGCGGCGGTCCAGTCGCTCGGATTGCCCGGCTGCCGGTTGGTGGCCGAGGAAGTCTCCAAGAAGGGGTTTCGCGCGACCCAGGTCACCGTCGAGTTTGACCCCGAACACAAGCACCGCCATCTGGCCGATATCCTGGCGATGATCGATGGCGGAGCGCTGTCGGACCGACAAAAGGACTTGGCCCGGCGTATCTTCACGCGGCTGGGGCAGGCCGAAGCAAAAGTCCACGGCACCTCGGTCGAAAAGGTCCACTTTCACGAAGTGGGAGCGGCCGACTCGATCGCCGACATCGTCGGGGCGGCGGTCGGCTGGGACCTCTTGGGGGCCGATCGGATCGTCGCCTCGCCGGTTCCCACCGGGACGGGCAAAGTGAAAATCGCCCATGGTCTTTGTAGTATTCCCGCCCCGGCCACGGCCGAACTGCTGCGCGGGATCCCCCTGGCCGAATCGTCCGTACCCTTCGAGCTGACCACGCCCACCGGAGCCGCCATCCTGGCCGAGTTGGCCGACGGTTTCGGTCCGCTGCCGGCGATGACCGTCGAGCACATCGGGATCGGCTCCGGCCAGCGCGATCTGGACGGGCAGCCCAATATCCTGCGACTCTTGGTCGGTCAAGCTGAAGAGGTCGAGTCGGGCGAAGCGATTTGGGTCGTGGAAACGAACCTCGACGACATCAGCGGGGAATGGATCGGTTATTGCACGTCGCGGCTCTGGGAAGCGGGCGCCGTCGACGTGTACACCACGGCAATCGGGATGAAGAAGAACCGGCCCGGGGTGACCCTCTCGGTGCTCTGTCGCGTGGGCGACGTACCGAAGATCGAGGCGATCCTCTTCGGCGAAACCACGACCCTGGGCATTCGCCGCTGGCCCGTCCGGCGAAATGTGCTGGCGCGGCAGGCCCATCGAGTAGAAACCGAGTGGGGAACCGTCGAGGGCAAGGTTGGCTGGCTGGCCGACGGACGACCACGGTTCGCCGCCGAATTCGAATCGTGCCGCCGCATTGCCGCCCAATTCGATGTCCCCTTGCGAGCCGTCTATGAGGCGGCCCAGGGCGCGTTCGATCCCGCGGAGATCGAGAACCCCCAGGGGCCCGATTTGTAAATTCGCCCCGTGGCGACCCCCATGGAAAAGAGTGATCGATGAAAGGAGTCATCGAAACATGCTACTAGCCGACTCGGGTGCGACGACCGCATTTTTCTTGATTGTGCTGGTGCTGACGATTGGGATCTTGCTGATCCGGTCACACCGTTATTTCGGACGCCGGCCCACGGGTCGGTCGCCGATGGTGAAGGTGCCCCGTCCCGAGACGTCGCATCCCCAAAGGTCCCGGCCTCGACCGGCCGACGACGCTTCGCCCTCCCGAGATCGCTGGGAAGTCGAGATGCACGAGACGGCCCGTGCCATGTCGGCCGAGTTGGACAGCAAAATGGGAGCCTTGGGGCATCTCATTCGCGAAGCCAACCAGGCCGCCGCCCGTGTCGGCGAGGCGTTGGAAGCCTTCGAGCAGGCGGGCCGAACCGGCGGCGCGGACGAAACGCGATCCGCCGATCCGGCGATTGCCATGCCGGAGGCAAGCTTCGGCGACCGGCAGCCGCCCAGTCAGGCGGACGCCTTGAAGCTGGCCTCGCCGGCCGGTTTCCCGCCCAGGCCGACGACCGAACTGCAAGAGGGCCGGCCGCGCGAGCATCGTTACGGAGAGATCTATCGCATGGCCGATTCGGGCCACGACACGGCGGAGATTTCGCGCCAATTGGACACACCGGCCGGCGAAGTCGAACTAATCCTCGGGCTGCGAGGCGGTTCGTGTTAGCCCGGTTGCCCGCGACCGGCGGCGAAGTGGGAGTACCCGTCGCAGGCGACGGGGCTAACAATTGAATCCCGTCGCAGGCGACGGGGCTAACCGCCTGCTACTTGCAAAGCGACCCGTTTCCGCCTAAGCTCGGGTGTGAAAAGTTTTCCCCGCAGAGACAACGTCCCATGAGCAACCCGGACTACAGCCCATCCGATCTGGAAGCGTATTTCGACGAAAGCCTGCCGGTCGAGGAAATGAACCGCGTGGAGAAGGCGCTGCGGGCAAGCGACGCGTTGCGAGATCAACTGGCCGCCATCAGTGCGCGTCGCGATGCGGGCATACATAGCCTCGGGGCCATCTGGCGGCGGCACCGGCTGACATGCCTCTCGCGGGAGCAACTGGGAAGCTATCTGCTCGGCACGGCCGACGACGATCTGCTCCGATACGTCGATTTTCACCTCGACACGGTCGGCTGCCGCTACTGCCGGGCCAATCTGACCGACCTGGAGAAACGGCACCGGGAAGAGACCAACACGACCGGCGCTCGGCGCCGCAAGTACTTCCAGTCCAGTGCGGGATTTCTCCGCCGCTGAGCGTTACATGCCCGGCATCCAGCGGCGAGTCACCTCCCGGCACTGCGCTGCGTCGCCGGTGATCAGGCGGGTTCCATCCGCCTCGCCGAGGATGCGCTGGCAATACTCGGTCTGCTCCTCGGCGGTGAGCAGATTTTTCCAGGCGTAGAACTGCAACTCCATCAGCGCGGGTAGCGGATTCTCCCGCTTGAGATTCGAAAGAACGCTCGAGCGGCTCTTCACCCGCGCCGGCGTGAGTTCCGGGAATTCTTCGGATATCGTGAGCGTCTGCGCCACTTGGCGCAGCGCCACGTCGACGAAGCGGTTGACCGAAGCATCGACCGACTTTCCGGACCGCGCGGAGGCCATCAGCCGAGTGAGACTCATCTCCGACGATTCCCAGATCTTCTTGCCTTCTCGACCCGTCGCCATGTCCATCACCCGAAAAGTGATGTACGATTGAGCCGAATTCGCACGGCCTCGCGTACTCAGTTCGGCGACGAACACCACGTCGAGCCCTTCCGCGGCGGCCTGCTGGTAAATCGCGGGCCAGTCTCCGGGATCCAGCAGCGTCATGCCGGGTGGTTTGGCATCGGGGTTGGTGGACTGGACGGCTTGGAACCACTGGTGGAGCCGGCCCTCGGACACCTGTTCGGTAAGCTTGTCAACCAGTCCGTTTCCGATCGGACCGGCCATCGACCGCAGTGCCCGCGCGGCCACCGACTCTCCCGGGGCGCCGCCGCCGGGGACCTGCTGACCTCCGGGGCCGTCCATCGGCCCGCGCATGGGGCCACCCTCCATGAATTCCGGCCCGACACCCGGACCGGGGGGCATTTCTTGGCCCTCGCGCCAGCCCGGCCGCATTCCCTCTGGCGCCGGACCGGGGGGTCTTTCTTGCTGCTCGCGCCAGCCCGGCCGCATTCCCGCCGGCGGCCTCGCGCCGGGAGGCATTTCCTCAACCATGCCGCCAGGCCCCATTCCGGGTCCCATCCCGGGCCCCATCCCGGGGACCATCCCTGGCCCCATGCCGCCGGAATTCAGGGGAGCCGTTGACTCGACGGCCAGTCCCCAGCGAACGATCAACATCGGTCGGCCCAACTCCT
>CAYUIQ010000397.1:0-3737 GCA_964444795.1 uncultured Planctomycetaceae bacterium | reverse complement strand
GGCTGGGCGTTAAACGAGCAGATGTGTCATTTCTCACCAGCGGAGGTACTGCGGAACGAAAATGGGGGGTGAAACTGGCGGCCAAGCCTCGACAACCGGGACACAAAACGATAGCCTGATGGTTTGGCGCCAGTGATTCCGGCCATCCTATGAGGTTGGCCCAATCGCGGGGGGCGCCTGTTGGTGTCGCGTCGCCCGACCGAGGGAGAAGCTAACGACCAGTCAAAGGAGAAGCAAGAATGCCGATGAAGAAGTTTATCAACGATCCGGCGAATCTGACGAGCGAACTGCTTGAGGGCTTTGCGATCGCCTGTGGCGACAAAATCGCCGTGGAATCAGAGAAACTGGTCGTTCGAGCCAACCCGAAAGACCCGAGCAAGGTCGCTATAGTTACTTTGGGTGGTGCCGGTCACGAGCCGGCGCTGAGTGGGTTTGTTGGTGAAGGGTCGCTGGACATCAGCGTGGTGGGCGATATCTTCGCCGCTCCGGGGCCCCCCAAGGTGATCGAGGCCCTGCGCAAGGTCAATCGCCCGGCGGGCGTGCTGTTCGTGGTGCTCAACCATGCGGGCGACGTGATGAGCGCCAACATGGCGATGGACATGGCCCAGCAGGAAGGGCTAAACGTCAAGATGCTCCTGACCCACGAAGACATTGCCCCGGGTGCCGACGCTCCGATCGAAGACCGACGCGGGCTGGTCGGGTGCGTGCCGCTGTACAAGATTGCCGGCGCGGCCGCCGAGGCGGGTAAGAGTCTCGACGAGGTTTACGCCATCGCCGAGCGGTTCAACAACAGCATGGCCACCCTGGCCGTGGCCATGAAGACGGCCACGCATCCGTCGAGCGGCGAGTCGATCTTCGAGTTGGCCGACGACGAGATGGAAATTGGCATGGGCCAGCATGGCGAGGCGGGGACCGGGTCGAGCAAGATCCTGTCTGCCGACGAAACGGCCCGCACCATGGTCACCCAACTGGCCAAAGCGGTCGGCGCCACCAAGGGCGACAAGGTGCTCGTGCTGATCAACGGGGCCGGCGCCACGACGCTGATGGAGCAATTCATCGTGCTCCGCGGCGTGAAGAAGGTGTTGGACGAGATGGGCATCGAGATCGCCCGGTCCCGGGTCGACGAATTCCTCACCGTGCAGGAGATGGCCGGCTTCCAGATGTTTGTTGCCAAGATGGACGACGAACTGATCGACCTCTGGGACGCTCCCTGCGATACACCTTACATGACGGTTCGGTAAACTTGCGGATCGGCAAACCCCGCGGAGGTTCGAGGTCCCATGGCACAAACGATCGGCTACGACGACGTTGTCGGCATGTTGCGGACGGCAATGGAGAACGTTCGGGAGAACCACAAACTCCTCTCCAAACTCGACTCGGCCACCGGCGACGGCGATCACGGCACGACGATGGTCCGCGCTGCCGGCGCGGTGGAGAAAGCCATCGACGCGGCGGACGGCACGAGCCTCAAGACGTTGCTCTCGGGCGTTGCCTGGGAGGTGATGGGCGCCGACGGTGGTTCGACCGGGCCGTTGTTCGGGTCGCTGTTTCTGGGGATGAGCGAAGCCGCCGGCGACAACCCGGCGCTCGACTGTCCCACCGTGGCCGGCATGTTCGAGGCCGCCTTGGCCAAGGTGCAAAAGCAGACCCGGGCTCAGGTCGGCGATAAGACGTTGATCGATGCCCTCGTACCGGCCGTCGACGCGATTCGCGCCGCGGCCGATGCTGGGGGAACCGTCGACGCCGCACTGAGTCAGGCCGCCGGCGCTGCCGCCCAGGGAGCCGAAGCCACCGCCGACATGCAGGCGAAATTTGGCCGGGCACGAAACCTCGGCCCGCGAACCGTCGGGCACGTCGACCCGGGGGCCACTTCCGTGTCGTTGTTGTTTCAGGGGTTCGCCTCGGCACTGGAAACGAAATAGTTTAGTCGTAGCTGCGTTCGCCAGAACGTGGTCGTAACCCTGGGGAACGCCCCACGTTCTGGCGAACGTAGCTACAAACCTATGAATAATCCAGGCTAAACCAAACCCGAGACAAATCAAGAAAAGGACACTAAACAACATGGCCGATCAATCGGGCAACAAAGACGCAAAAAGTTTCGCCACCGACATCCCCGTCGCCACCGACGGGTACTTTCTCAAAGGCTCCTGCCACTACGACTGGGGAATGCAGGACCGTCTGTCGCGCATCTTCCGCCCCGACACGGGTAAGACGGTGATGCTGGCCTTCGACCACGGCTACATCATGGGCCCCACCTCGGGTCTGGAGCGAATGGACCTCCAAGTCGTGCCGCTGGCCGAGCATTGCGACGTGTTGATGTGTACCCGTGGCGCGCTGCGAACCTGCATCCCGCCGACGTTCAACAAGCCGGTCTGCTTGCGGGTGAGTGCCGGAGCAACCATTCTGCGGGAGCTGAGCGACGAGTTGGTCGGCGTGGCCATCGACGACGCGATTCGCTGCAACGCCTCGGCCATGGCCGTGCAGGTCTACGTCGGCGCGGAGTACGAACACAAGTCGATCGGCAACCTCTGCAAGGTGGCCGACGCGGGCATGCGCCACGGCATCCCCACTCTCGGCGTTACCGCGGTGGGTAAGGAGATGGCTCGCGACTCCCGCTACCTGGGGCTCGCCACGCGACTGCTGGGTGAGTTGGGCGCGCAGTTCGTCAAGACGTATTACTGCGAGCCGGGTTTCGACAAGGTGGCGGCCGGCTGCCCCGTTCCGATCGTCATCGCCGGCGGCAAGAAGCTACCCGAGATCGACGCCCTGACGATGGCCTATAAGGCGATCGACCAAGGCGCGTCGGGCGTGGACATGGGCCGAAACATCTTCCAGGCCGACGACCCGATCGCGATGCTCAAAGCCGTCATGTCGATCGTCCACGAAGGCGCCAAGGCCGAGGAGGCGCTGGATATGTACAACACGCTGAAGAACGAGTAGCCCGGTCATCAGCCCTCCTCGTCGGGCACGTAGAGCATGCAGCCGCACATGGGGCAGAAAAGGGGCTTGCCGAGCATCAAGTCGGCGTATGCGTTGAGCGTGATCTGCTGATTGCATCCGGTACATATCTGGCCTTCAACCGCGGCTAAGGCGTCGCTTCCTCTGGCGCGGACCACGCGCTGATAGGAATCTCGCACGTCGCGGGGCAGGGCCTTTTCGTTCTCGATCAGGTCGGTCTCAAGCCGGTCAACATCCGCTTGCAGCGAAGGTCTTTCTTCTTCAACCTCCTGGAGGACTTTTTCGGCTTCCGCTTGTGCCTTCTCCACGGCGGACTCGGCGGCGGTGACCTTCTCCTGCAATTGGTCGAGTTTCTCCAGCGATTCGAGGATTTCATCGGCCAAGACGCTATTGGCCATTTCACCGGCGGCAATCTGGTCCAGCAATGCCTGATACTCGCGATTGCTGCCGATGGAGTTGAGTTTGATCCTCAACTCGGCGATCTTAGTTTCCCCCCCTTTGAGCAGGACCTGTTTTTCGTCCGAGGCCATACGCAACTTCTTGCGTTGATCCTTGGCCGCGGCCGATTGGCCCTCTTGGTGTTCCACGTTGGCACGTCGTGCGGCCACTTTTTTTGGCCCGCGATCGAGCCGCTCGCGCAGATCGGCCAGTTGCTGATGGATGCAATGCACGCGGCGCAGCGAGCTGCCGGAAATGGTCTTGTGGGAAACGGCGTTGTCGGAAGCGGTGTGTTCGGGCATGGTGATATTCAGTTGGCTCTACGGGGAGAAAGAATTGGG
>CAYUIQ010000396.1:0-3752 GCA_964444795.1 uncultured Planctomycetaceae bacterium | reverse complement strand
TGCTTGCAAGCAAGCAGTGGCACACGACTTTTCCAACGGGCTGCCAAGGTCCCCCCCGGACTACAATTCGAGGCACCATCGATCTCTGCACCCCCACACACGGGGGTATTCTCTGCCTGAGGCATTCGTACCCGACTGTCGTGGCGGTGAAACGGCTTGCCGCGCATGGCGAGCGTGCCGGTACGGGGGGCGGAAATGCACTTTGTCGAGGGTATAAGTTGACGCCTGCAACCGGGCGATTTACCATGATATGAAGAGCTTGGACAACTTGCGCACCGCGAACCGAGGCCGAATTGCCATGTCTACGACACGTCTGCTCCCGCCCGCTTCCTCCCCAAGGTCTTCCCGGCGTGGTCGTCAGTGTTCGCGCGCATGGGTGGCCGCCTCGGCGGTGGTGTTGACCCTGCTGTGGGCGTCGACCGGTTTTGCCCAGGCGGCGCAGCCGGTGCCGCCGGTGCCGCCGGTGCGGCCGGCGCAACCGAAGCGCCCGGCGCCGAAAACGGTTTCCTTGGAGTGTACCGACGGCGTGGTTCTTAGTGTGGTCTATTACGCCGGCATCCACGGACGGGAGACCATACCGGTCGTTCTGCTGCACAAACACCACGGTCGCAAGGCCGACTTCTTCCAGCTTATCGAGGCGTTGTGGGAAAAAGGGCACGCCATCCTGGTCGTCGATCTGCGCGGCCACGGAAAGAGCCTTTTGAACAAGCGGAATCCCGATAGGCCGCTGTCCTCCGAAACTCTGCGTCGCGACGATTTCATCGCCATGGTGGGATACGACATGATGGCGGTGGAGAAGTTTCTCGCGGAAAAGAATAACAACGGAGAACTCAATATCGACAAGCTCTGTGTGGTCGGCGCCGAAATGGGCGCCACGGTGGGCTTGTATTGGACCCGATTGAATTGGGATCGTGGCGGCAACACGTTGGGTAAGCGAGGGCAGGACGTCAAGGCGTTGGTGATGATCTCACCCCAGTCGGACGTCCCCGGCTTGAATCTCCAGATGGCACTGAAACCGCCCGCGCCGGTGGGCATGATCGTGGCCGAGGAACGCAAGCAATTGAAGCGAGATTCCAAGTCGCTCGTGAGAGCCGGGGCAGCCGATTTCCGCCGCGACGTATCCGTGCTGATTCAGGTCGGCAAGTCGGATAAGAAGGTGGCGGCCACGGCCAATCGCCTGGAGAGCCAACTCAGCACTTTTCGCCGCAAGTTCGATCCCCTGCCCGAGGGTGTGACGAAAGACGTGTACCTGCCCGATTACATCACAAGCCTTCAGGGGACGAAATTGCTCGACGCGCCGAACCTCAATGCGGTCGACCACATCGTCAAGTTCATCGACATCCATCTGGTCAAACGAAAGATTCCCTGGCAGAACCGCTATAACCGCCCCTACCGGGTTGGTACCCCGGGGCAATAGCCGTCTTGGATGAGACGACCGTCGGGTATCCGGCTCGCCGGCCGCGGATATCGTTTGCCGATCGGCAGCCCGCTGAAAAGAACAAGTCAGCGCTGCTGATAACGGCTGGCTCGAGGAGGAACGGGCACCAGCGTATCCGCCCGATCGACCGGCGGAGAAGGTCGCCGCACGGCAGTGGACGGAATGGTCAGTTCCACGCCAATGGGGAGTAATTCCGGCCCGGGGAGCAAGTGCCGATTGGCCTGGTGGATTTCCAGATAGCGATCGGCGTCTCCCAGATAGCGTTGGGCGAGGGAGCGGAGTGTATCGCCGTCGACGATCTTGTGAGTTCGCGCCACAGTGGCGGGGGACGGCTGCACGGAAACGGACGGCCCTTCGGGTATCGGCAGGCCAACCGGAGCTCCCCAGCGCGACGTCGCCCCAGCCGGATCGACCGGTGAACGGGCCCCCGGCGCTGGCGCCATCGCCGGAAAGGCCCCCCGAGTTGCCTCGGGAGTGACCACGGTCACGCCCGGCCGCGACATGCCCGCCGGCGTGACGGCACGATCCGCGGGCTCCGTGGTCGAATCATCGATCCGCTCACGAAGCACCAACGGATCGTAAACCCCCTGGGGCGCCGGGCGGTTGTCGCCGGGATCTCGGCGGAAAACAAGCGCCGCCAACACCCCGCAAAGCAGTACGCCCGAGGCTACCGCGATTCTCACCCCTCGATCCATGTCACGAGCCTCCCGTCGATCATGCCGGCAACGTACCCGTCTGTCGTGGGGTGACGGGTTTGCGGCCCGAGCCCCCTCATCCACTTATCGGAGGTTCGGGGCGGCCGGGTTGCACGGAAGGCGGGAAAGTGGGTATCGAATGGTGAGAAATCGTCCGTCGCGGTGTCGGCCACGCAGATCACGCCGGGGTTGCCGGCCCGATGAACCGGGGGCGGGGGAAAGAAAACCGGCCCACTGAGTGCGCGGCACCCTCCGGGGTGGTTGGGGGCAAATTGGACCTGCCCCCTTTTCCCGCCCGAGGCTACCGGTTGAGCTTATTTCCCGGCTGCGCCGCCGACTCGGGCGACGAACTCAGCCAGAGCAGAACGGGCGAGGCGACGAAGATCGAACTGTAGGTACCGACCAACACGCCGATGACCAGCGAGAAAGCAAAGCCGTGGATACCCTGTCCTCCGAAGAAGAACAGAATGACCACCACGATCAAGGTGGTCAACGACGTAAGCACGGTCCGGCTCAGCGTCTGGTTGATGCTCCTGTTGACGATCTCGCCGGTCAGCCTGGGACTCTTGCCGCGGACCTCGCGGATACGGTCGAAGACGACAATCGTATCGTTGAGCGAATAGCCGATGATGGTCAGAAACGCGGCCACGATCGATAGGCTGATCTTGAATTCGTCGATCCCCAAGAAGCCCAGGAAGCCGGCGACGTACGCGCTCAGCGCGATCAATCCGAGCGTGATCAGGACGTCATGCACCAGGGCCACCACGGCGGCCAGACCGAACACGACCCGTTGAAATCGCACCCAGATGTATCCCACGATGAAGATCAGGCTGGCAAGCAGGGCGATAATCGCCTGAAACTGAGTGCTCTTGGCCACCTTGCCCCCGATGGTGGTCGACGAGGGGAAGTAGGGCGCCGAGTCGAGGTGCTTCTCCATTGCGGCCAGTTTCGAGTGGACCTGATCCGGCGCGCCTTCGATTTCAACTTGCCAACTCGAGTAGGGCGTGTTGTTCCGCTGGGGATCGAACGGCTCGACCACCGAGCCGTCTTCCATCAAGGGAACGGCATCCACGGCCATGTCGCCCAACTCCTCGACCACCCCGTCGGCCAGCAGCATGGCCGCCACGGCGCTGTAGTTCACGTCGCGCGTGAATTTCAATTGCACCGCGCATCGGCTTGCCTTCGTGGCGGTCTCTTCGGGTTCCGTTGTTTCGGGGGCCGTCTCTTCGGGTTCCGTTGTCTCGGGTTCCGTTGTTTCGGGTTCGGTTGTTTCGGGTTCGGTTGTTTCGGGTTCGGTTGTTTCGGGGGTCGTTGCCACCGACGGATCGCCTGGAGGTGAGTCGTCTCCCGCGGGCAACGGTTGTGCCAAAGCCAGCGCGACGGCTGCCGGATCCGCCGAGACGAGGAGCCGATCCGTCGGCGACAGATATCGGCTCTGCGAGGCGTCGGTGGGGGCACTCGGCTCGGGCTCAGGCGCTGGCTCGGGAGTTGTTCCGGGCTCGGGAGTTGTTCCAGGCTCGGGAGTTGTTCCAGGCTCGGGAGTTGTTCCAGGTTCGGGAGTTGTTTCAGGCTCGGGAGTTGTTTCAGGCTCGGGAGTTGTTCCGGGCTCGGGAGTTGTT
>CAYUIQ010000395.1:0-3842 GCA_964444795.1 uncultured Planctomycetaceae bacterium | reverse complement strand
GGTCGAGGCGAAGACGGGCTACTTGCAGAGTTGCAAACCGCCGGCTTCCTTGGCCAATGGAGCCCGCAGCATGTACGACTTCTCCGGCCGGCTCAAATTGCTCAACGGTTCGAGGCGCCCGCCCCAGCCACCTTTCATGCGAATCACGCGGCGCTTTCCGTTCTTGTCGTTGATCTCCTGGGAGTGGCAACCGCCGCATCGCTGCATCATCGGCCCCATCGGCGGATAGACCGGGTAGTGACCACAGCCGAGCGACGCGTATGTGCCGGGATACGTCGCACTGGTTTCGATCCACAGCCGAACCATCGTCTGCTCGTGATCGCTGAGCTTCGCCTTGTAGTGGCTGCCGTCGATGAGCGTCATCAGCCGGCTGGCCGCGCTGCCGTAGGAATTGGGCGGCCGGTTGCCGTGCGGTTGGTTGCGTCCGTCGGAGACCAGGCCGCGCGTCTGCATGGTCCAGTAGCTGACCGTGTACATGGCCGTCTTGTCACCACACAGATCGACGCTGCCCTCGCGCCGGTCGGGGTTGTGGCACTCGACGCAATGCTTGTCGAGGATCGGCTGGATGTCGCGAGTGAAGTCGAAAACGCCCGGCGTGTCGGGATACTGCCGGAGTCGACTGGGCTCGCGTCGCAAGGCGGCCAGATCGCTGCGCACGTCGTGCGGCGCCTGGTTGCGCTGCTCGTGGCAACCGACGCAACTGCTCGTTTCGCCCGGCTGCAAGACGAGGAAACTGTGCATTCGCTTGATCGATCTGTCGTTTTCGTCCAGCGCGACGAAGAACAACGGTCGCAAGGCGGGCAACTCCATGTAGGCCGATCCGTCGGGCTCGACTGGCACGGTGCCCAACTGCTCGGCCATGGTGAACGTGCCGCCGATGGTCAGCGGCTGCATACCGCCGGAGAAATTGACCGGCTTGGGTAACTGCTGCAAGACGAGCAGTTTCTTCACGCTCCCCGGCTCGATGCCGGTCATCTTCCGGCCGTGATAGACGTTTTCCAGTACCAGCCGGCCGGTCTCCTTCTTCAGATCGGTGCGAGGGGGGATCACCCGTTCCCGCGGGCGCGGACCCAGCACGCGCGGCTCGTGGCATTCCATATACCGGTCGGCCTCGGGAAGCTGGTAGAACAACTCGCTGTTGCCCTGGCCGTCCATCACGTGCAGCCCCTGGCGATTGGCCACCAGGAAACACTCCTCGCTGATCGCGTAGGGGTCTTTCCAATGCGACTGCTTGCTCACATTTCGGGCGAACGACTGGTCGTCGGGTCCGTGGGCCGGGTCGACGATGGAAACGTAGCCCAAATGCTCGGGCCGGCCGTGACCCGGCGAGAACGACGCCACCACTTTGTTGGTGCCGGGGATCGGCTTGGCGTCGAGCATGGCGATGCCGCCGTGCTGGTTGCCGTAGTAGACCATCTGGCCGGTGCCGTCGGGAAAGGTCGTCCAGAGGTGATGGAAATGGACCTGGCTCCGGTCGACGTATTCCCATCGCATGTACAAAATCCGCCCGTCGGGCAAAACCCAGGGGGTGTTGTCGTGGTCGCAATTGGGCGAAAGCATACGAACGCCCTTGCCCTGCCCGTCGCAGCGGTAGAGCGCCGCGACTCGCGTGAACCAGCAGTTGACAAACCGCCGGCAGCGCGACGAGCAGAAGACGATGCTCCCGTCGGGACAGTAGGTCGGTTCGATGTCGTCGTCCGGGCCATCGGTCAATTGCACGAGATTCGTGCCGTCGATGTTGATCTCGTAGAGATGGAATGTATGGCTACCGCCGGGCCGGTACGAGAAGAGAATCTTCTGGCCGTCGTAGTGCATTTGCGGATCGCGAATCCCGCCTTTGCGATCTTCGAGAATGACCTGCAATCGGCCGGTCCGTAGATTCAGCCGGCACAATCGCCCGCCCTCGGCGTAGCCCCAATAGACACCGTCTTCGTGCTTGAAGCTCAGTTTCTTGGCGGGCGTTTCCGAGAAATCGGCGTAGTTGCCGAAGGTGACGTACCAATGATCGCGGCCGGCAACGCGGTTGGCGAAAACGACTTCGTCGACGCCGGTCATCGGCCCGTCGAGCATCCGTTTCAACAGCGGACCCGACTGGAATCCGGGGGCCGCTTTGGTATCGTCTTGACCAAGCGCCGACACGCACGAGATCAACATTACCCAACCGATCGCCGTCGCTGTCACCAGCAGTACGATCGAACTCCGCCGATGGAACCCGTATCCGAATTGTCTCATTGCCTGGATCTCCCGATGGCTCTTGGAACCCGAAACCGATCGACACGCCATTATAAGAGGTCCGCCCACGGAACAAAAGGCGGTTTCCCCAATTCGGGTGGCCCGGGGTGCGGGGGCGCTTTGCAGGTATCGGCGTTTCTTGTACACTTGGCGGTGCCATTACGCGATCGAGAACCGTCAGACCGCTACCAAGGAGAAACGCCATGATCAGAAGTCTGTCCGTCGCGAGGTTCGTTCGGTTGCTCTTGATCGTGTGTTTCAGCGGCGCACTCTGGGGAAGTTGCCCGTCCGCCCGGGGTGCGGAACTCTCCGACGACGAACTTTGGGCCGGCGCGGAGGCGCGCATCGAGAAGCATCGTAAGGCCGATGCCACGATCACCGTGGTCGATACGGCGGGACGACCGGTGCCGGGGGCGAAGGTGATCGTCGAGCAGACTCGCCACGCTTTTCTTTTCGGCTGCAACATCTTCAAATGGGGCAAATTGCCCGACGAAAAGACAGAAGCCGCCTATCGAAAACACTACGCCGATCTGCTCAATTTCGCCACCTTGCCGTTCTACTGGCCTATGTACGAAGGGGAGCAAGGCAAGCCGAACCACGAGTATACCGGGCAACTCGCCCGATGGTGCAAAGAGCGGGGGATCGCGACCAAGGGCCATCCGCTAGCCTGGAATTTCTCCGATCCGTCCTGGTTGCCCGACGACCTGGACGAAATTCGTCGGCTGCAAATGGCCCGAATCGACGACTGCGTTTCGCATTTCGCCGGGCTGATCGACCGCTGGGACGTAGTCAACGAGGCGACGCACTTCGATCGCGAGGAGTTTGCCAAGCGCCGCGCGCCCAAGCACACGGCCATGTGGGCGAAAGCGGGGCGAATGGAATTTACACGCGAGTGTTTTGTGCATGCCCGTAAGTCGGGCCCCGGCGCCACGCTGCTGATCAACGACTATCGGACCGACCCGGCGTACGAACGGGTAATCGAGAAATTGGTCGACGACAACGGTCGGCGGATGTACGACGTGATCGGTATCCAGAGCCACATGCACGGCGGGGCGTGGCCGAACCGGAAGATTTGGGACGTATGTGAGCAATACGCCCGATTTGGCGTGCCGTTGCACTTTACCGAGGCAACGATCGTCTCTGGGCCGCGAGTCTGTGGCGGTCCTTGGCTGACAACCGCCGAGGGCGAAGCGCGGCAAGCCCGGGAGGTGGTGCGATTCTACACGATGCTCTTCTCTCATCCGGCGGTCGAAGCGATCACCTGGTGGGACTTCAGCGACTACCACGCCTGGCAAAGAGCGCCGGCCGGGCTGATCGGCAAGGACATGACCCCCAAGCCGGCCTATCGGGAATTGATGAAACGGATCAAGGGCCAGTGGTGGACGTCGCTGGTCCTGGAGACGGATGACGAAGGCACGGCCAAGTTTCGCGGCTTCCTGGGCGATTATCGGGTGACCGTCACTGCGCGCGGCGGAAAACCGGCTGTCGGAATTTTTCAGTTGACCAAGGGCGAAGACGCTGTTTGGCAAGTGCGGATGAAGCGCTAGGGTTTCATCCGGATGTCCGGTACGATGGCCCTCCGAGGCCGTCGCCGTGGAGCCAACCGGCCT
>CAYUIQ010000394.1:0-3966 GCA_964444795.1 uncultured Planctomycetaceae bacterium | reverse complement strand
GGTCGAGATCCGCTACTTCACCAGCGGCATCACCTGGAAGGCCGACTACGTGGGCGTGGCCAATGGCGACGAGACCAAGCTGGCGCTGACCGGCTACATCCGGGTCGAGAACAACTCGGGCGAACTTTACGACAACGCCCAAACGCGGCTGGTGGTGGGTACCATCAATCTGGTCGAGAAGATCGCCGCCCTGGCCACTCGGCCGGCACCGAAGCCGGGCGAAACGAACTCCCGCTACTGGTCGCTCGAAGCGAGCGGCCGGGCGACCGTCCGTAGCGGGTTCGATTCATCGGTGAAGCTGGCCGAGGGGCTGAGCTTGAACGGCGGGGAGGCAATCACGATGGAACTGAAAAAGGTCGTCAAGCAGGGGCTCTCCGAGTATTTTCTCTTCGCGATCGAAGGCCGCGAGGATATCAAGAACCAGGAGCCCAAACGGCTGGTGGCGCTCGACGTGGCCGAAGTGCCTCTGGAGTGCATCTACAAACTGACCGACCGCGACGGCGGTACGCAGTTTGCCAAGTATTACCGCTTCGAGAACGTCAAGATCGCCGAAGAGGACGGCACCGAGAAGGATCTGCCCGACATGGAAAACCTGGGCCTGTCGCCCCTGCCCGACGGCAACGTGCGGCTGTTCTCGGAATATGCCAACAAAGATCTGGCCTATGTGGGCGGCACCACGACCAAGTACGTGCCCATCGGCGACCGGATCGAGGTGCAGGTCGGCCGCGATGCCGATATCACCGTCGCTCGGCGGATCAAGGACCGGCAAATCACCGGCGTCGTCGCCCGGCAGTACAAGCGGCGCATCGACGATACCTGGATGCACTACTACGACCTGATCGATTTCGACGAGACGATCACCTACGAAGAGGAGATCATCTCGGGCAAGCCGGTCGACGTGAAAACCGAACTCGAACGCCACTTCGACGCCGACGTCGTACTCTGGGGAACCGACGGCAAACCGGCCGACTGGGAGAGCAACGAGCCGGGCGCCTACGTCGATCTGCACTCGCTCGACGGCCGCGTCGAACGGGTCGACCAGAACCACGTCAAGTACTTTCTCGATCTTACGCCCGGGGAAAAACGCACCGCTACTTACACCGTGACGTACAAACGCCGCAAGGTCGGCCCGGAACTCAACACGGAGCGCCGCCGCGAGGCGTTGTAGAGAGTATCGATTAGATACATGGTGCGTCCAGGCGCACCCTACGTGGCTGGCCAAGAAACCAGCCCACGCGATTGATGTGGGGGGAGCGCAACGTTAAAATGGACTTCACTATGAAAATGGATTGCCTTCAGGTTTACCGTAAACGGGAAATCCCGGCTTAGATTGGTGATGCCATGAAGATGCCATTAGCCCTGACGATCGCGCTGGCGGGGCTGCTGCTGAGCGGCTGCGGGGAAGAGTCGGTGACCGAGATCCCGCCATGGGAGAGAGCGACGCCTGAGGAATTGGAGAGACGAGAGGCTACAAGACGTCTGGTGGAGGCGATACCGGAAAGTTCGGAGAACTCGCGCACGGAGAAAGTCGAGGAAAGCCAGCCGCCGGCGAACCCGGCTGATTACCTTAGATCATACCTGGATACTCTGGAGCCGGCGAAAGAGGGGGCCGGAGACAAGGAATTCCATCCAGCGACACGGAACGAGGGAAGTAAAACGCCGGCGGGACTTCCTCGGAAAGTCTCAGTTTACCCGATTCCACCGCAGCAGAAGCTGCGCGAGTATCAAACCGAGCTGGAGCGACTGCGCAAGGAAAACGTGGAACTTAGCCTACGGCTCGAAAAGGCCGAGCGCGAACTAGCCGAGCTGCGCCGGCAGGCTGAGCAATCCGTCCCCAACCGCCCGTAGCCCATCAGGCTCTGCACACTCGCTCCGGCCGTTGGCAGCAGACCGTCGCTAGGCCTGATACCCTTGAAGACTCCATCAGATGAAGCCCCAGCGTATGCCGGTCGAAATGCTAAATGGGATCGGCAACGCTAAATGGGGTTGGGAGTCTTTGTTCTGTGATTTCTGCTTGGATGCACTTCCTCAACGAGTCGTTCGCGGAACCTTCACCACGCGCACAAACGAAACCGTTGCGTCGGCGTTCTTCGCTTCGATGTGGAAGTCGAACCGGTCGCCGGTGGCGGGGAAGTTGGCGTCGTCGAGATGGAAGGTGGCCGTCATTACCTTGCCCGTGGCGCGCGACGGCAGTTCGCGACGCCCCTGCGTTCCGTCGGGTTTGGCATAGACCAGCGTCCAGCGACCTCGGGCCAGATCGTGGTAGGTGATCTTGATTGCCACGCGATGCGGACCGCCCCGCAGAAATCGGTCATCCAGGGCAAAACCCATACGCCCGTTGCCGCCGGCCAGATCGGTGCGCCGGGCGATGTGGTCGAACTTGTGGCCCGGCGGGACCATCCACATCATCTCGTGTTGCGTGGCCACGATCGCCGGTTGGGTGCGATAGCCGTCGCGATCTCGTTGGATCAGCCATCGCTCGAAATTGCGAATCGGCGTCGTTTTGCCCTGTTTGCCCGCGGTCGAGCCGCGTACCGTGCTCTGGCGTAAGTAGCAGAACGCGTCGGGCGAGTTCTTCACGTCGCGACCCAGCGCCAGGCTCATGTAGGCCGTCAGCGCGGGATCCATGTCGACCGAGGACGACGACATCCAGAGGTAGTTGCGGCGCATCTGCAGCGTGCGAATCATCGACTCGTGGTAACGATACGCATGGGTCTCGATCGGTCCGAAGCGGCCGGTCCAGTAACGCCCGTACTCTTCGTTTTCGTCGCCAAAGGAGCGGCCCCCGGCGATGGGAGGGCACGTTTCGTCGACCAGCAGGTATCCTTGGTCGTCGACGCTCTGTCCGAGCATGGGGTTATGGAGATGGTAGAGATAATTCTCCACAAACCCACATCGCTGGCCCATGCCCAGGTCGTAAGCGTGGCGCATGACCCGGGCGCCCATGCCCCGGTAGTCGAGTTTTCCGCCGCCACCGTCACTGCCGGCCCCAACCCAGGCCAGCTTGTGTTCGACTCCCTTAAACGCGATAGCCCAGGCGTCGAGCCGCTGGCGGAGGCACTTTTCCAACACCGCCGGCGTGAGACCCACGTGCTCTTCGCACCAGGCGCCGACGTCGCGCGGAATGTACATCTCCTCGCCCCAACTCTTGGAGATCGCGCCCACGTAGACGATCCGCAGGCCTTCGATCCGCGGGATGCCACTCTTACCGAGTGCCTCGATCGCGCGGAGATAACGCCGATGGTAACGCTCGTCCCAGATCGGATAGTTGAACAATTGAAAGCGGCCCTCGACCGAGGTCATGTCGATCAGCGGGATGTCGTATTCTGCGAGCCAATCGGGCGCCACGCCCTTGGTCTGCTCCTTGCCCACGCGGCGGCCGACCGTGGCGTAAAAATGGAACCGATAACCGGTAATCCCCTCGGGCGGATTCTCGAGTTTCTGCCGTAATGCGTCAAACTCGAAGCGTCCTTCTTCCGGCTCGACGTCGCGCCAATAGACGGCGACGTCGAGCAGCTTGTTGCCGGGGAAGTTCCGTTTCTCACGGCCCGAGAAGATGAGCCCCGAGTTGGCCACGGGCTCGATCCCCGGCGGTAGCGACCAGTCCCAACCCTCGACCAGGTCGTCCTCGATCCGCCAGGGCATCAAGGGCACGAAGTTTTCGTCCTCCGGCGAAGCTTCCAACGTCGCGGAGCGTACCAGATGGTGATTCAACACCTGCTGCGGCGTGGCCGGGTTCAGATCGATCGGCGGACGATCGGCCGCGGGCGCGATGCGGCACAGGAACACGCAGAAGCAGGCCATGAGAAGAGGTTGACGCATTGAGTTCCCCTTGACCGTTTAGCCCGTTGAAGAGCACATAATCATAACCCGAAGTGTAAGCGACGGACTGGAATTGCGAGGGATTTCACCTCTAATCTTCCTCGCTCACGCTTCGGGTTACTATTTCAACGGGCTGCCAAACAC
>CAYUIQ010000393.1:0-4074 GCA_964444795.1 uncultured Planctomycetaceae bacterium | reverse complement strand
CCCGGCCGACCGATGTCAAGCTCCTGGGCACCGAACACTTCGGCCGGGCCTGGTACTTCGATCGCGTGATCGCCAAGGGCGGTGGCGGCGACGACGTCGCCGTGCTCTACGACGCCGATCCGCAACCCGGGTTCACTCCGTTGGACCCCGCCGCGATGGACCTCGGCACGTACTACTGGCTATGGGAGTTGGAGGACTACACCGTAGTGAACGGCGACACCACCCACTTCGACGCGGTTGACGAGGTCTACACGGCGTATTGGGATTAGGACGACGCTTGGCCGGGATGGATGGGAACTGGATTGAGACGACTCTCTACCCAGAATCCGCGATCCCTCTCAGATCGACGCTTACCCCTTACCCCCAACAAAGACGGGGATGGGGGAAGGCCCACCCCCGCATCGGCGAGAACGCTTGTGTCACTGCTATTGACGGCCGCGTCGGACGGCTTTACCCTACGCACCCCTTGTTTCTCTCGATTGCCACGTTCTCGTAGCGGCGGAAGGCCCAAAGGATATCGCATGAAATGCCCTCGTTGTTGGACGGACAGGGCTTACGTTCGGCCGGAAAGAGGCTGGCGGCGGCTTGTGACGACCTTGCTCCTGGTCCGGCCCATGCGTTGCCATCACTGCTTCCACACGTTCTACCGCCTGTGGCTCCAAACCATCGGCCAGCGCGTGTTGCCTCCGCTGCGGATCGCCCCGGCCACGCGGGAGCATCGCCTCTCCCACGCGGCCAAGCAATACGCAACCATGCAGCAGGGCGAGTTGACGAAGACTGGCCCCTCCGGCAATGCACAAGGCCGTTCCGCGGACGCCGCCTAGCAGCCCGATCCTTCACGATCCCAAAACTCACCCTTGCCAACGGAAGGTCAAGCGTGCGTCCCTGCAAGCCGTTTGTCGACATCCATTGCCATCTCCTCGCCGATATCGACGACGGAGCCATCGATTGGAACGAGTCGCTGGCAATGGCCCGCATGGCGGTGGCCGACGGAATTTCGACGATTATTGCCACACCGCACCAACTGGGTGCTTTCGGCCACAATGACGGCCGCGCGGTTCGCCGGGAGGTCGAGCGGTTTGGGCAGCTTCTGGGGCGACACGGGATACCGTTACGCGTGTTGCCGGGAGCGGACGTACGCGTCGAGCCGGGATTGGTCGAGAAGATCCGCGCCGGGCAGGTTGTCACATTGGCCGACCGCCGGAGACATGTCCTCTTGGAACTGCCTCACGAACTCTACCTCCCCTTGGATCGGCCGCTGGCCCAGCTTGGCGCCGCCGGGTTGGTCGGTGTCTTGTCGCATCCCGAACGCAATCGGGGGATTCTGCAGCGCCGAGACGTGGTGTTGCCGTTGGTCCGACGTGGATGCCTGATGCAGGTGACCGCGGGAAGCCTCGTCGGGGCGTTTGGTCCCGAGGTTGCCGCGATGTCGAAGTGGCTCGTCCAGCGGGGATTGGTCCATTTCGTGGCCTCCGACGCTCACGGCGCGAAGCACCGCCGTCCCTTGCTGTGCCGTGCTTTTCAGCGCGTCGCTCAACTGACCGATTCGCACACCGCCCATCGCCTGTTTTGCGACAATCCCGCGCGAGTTGCGGCCGGCCAAGACGTGAGTGCCCGGACTCCCCCATCCCGCCGATCCCGAGTGGCTGCCTGGTTTGGTTGGAGAAAAGCAGGTTGACGGTGTGTCGAACGCTTTACCTGGCGCAGGTCGTGCGAATGATCTTGTCGATTGGAAAACTCCGTATCCTGCTGGCCATGGCGTTGGCGACGATCGGTCTGACCACAGGGGTCCGGTCGAGCCGTGCCGAGGGAGCGTGGGCCGACACGCACATTGCGGAACCGTTCGTGTGCCGGGCCGATTTTCCTCTGATCCAAGCCGACCAACTGCTCGAGGAACTGGCCCAGCTTCAGGTCGATCTGACGCGCCGCTTGGGGATACGCCCGGCAAGGGAGCCCATCGAATTGTATCTGTTCGCCAACGAGGCGGCGTACCGGCGCTTTCTCAAGGAGCAACTGCCCGAGGTGCCATACCGCCGCGCGTTGTACGTCAAGGACGGCGGCCCGGGAAGGGTGTTTGCGTATCGCAGCCGACAGTTCGAGGCCGACGTTCGGCACGAATGCACCCATGCCTTGCTCCACGCCGTTCTGCCAGTGGTACCGCTGTGGCTTGACGAAGGCTTGGCCAAGTATTTCGAGGTGGCCCCTGGCCGGCGAGCCTTCGACAACCCGTACCTCGGCGGACTCCGTTGGAGCCTCTATTTTGGGAAAGTACCCAGCCTGAGCCGTCTGGAAAAGTTGGGTAACATAGACGGCATGGGACACGCCGAATACCGTGATGCGTGGGCGTGGGTCCACTTTCTTCTCCACGGCTCCCCCGAGGCGCGTAAGGAACTGGTCGGTTTCCTGGCAGATATCCAGGCTCGCACCCCCCCCGATCTAATGAGCCGGCGACTTGCACGCCGGATACCCGATCTCTCACAGCGATTTCATGCCCATTTCCAACATTGGAAACGTTGACGAACGGATACATTACCCAGGTGCTGAACCGTTGATGCTTTTTGGAGAAAGCCGTTTGGATCCTGCGGGCTTTACTGTAGACAACCCGCTCTTCCGGCCGATAAGGGAACTGGATTCCTCAGGCACCCAACTCTTCATGGGGGGTGATTACCAGGGGAAGACGGGGTGCGGTTAATGGATATGTCGCCCCACTATTGAGGATACGAACCATTCACGGTGGGCGGAGAACCTTCCAACTGTTTTTCTTGAGAACGGATGAGAAAATGAAACGAGGAAAAGCCATTTCGGGACTGATGGTGATGTTGGCCGTGCTGGCGGCACTGCTGGCCCAAGGCGCATTGGCTGCTGATCCGGCTGTCCAGACAACACCTCTGGTGAGTGACGTGGCACTGCGAGATGGAGGCGTACTGCTGGGGCAAGTGGTCAGCCCGCAGGGTGTCGGACTGAGCGAGGCTCGCGTGGTCGTCTATCACCAGGGCGAAGAGAGGGGAGAGACGAAAACCGACGATGCCGGCTATTTTGCCTTCCAGGGACTTGATCGCGGCGGCGTCTACCAGTTGGCCTCGGCCGAAGGAAGTGGAGCCTTTCGCGTTTGGTCGCCGGGAACCGCCCCCCCGACGGCTCAGCCGGGTGCGTTGCTCGTCTCGGGTGGCCAGACGGTTCGCGGGCGACTCCCGACGTTCATGACCAATCCGTGGTTTGTCGGCGGCGCGATTGCCACTGCGGTTGCCGTGCCGGTGGCGATTCACAACTGCAAGGACGACGACCCGGTCAGCCCCTGACCGACGTCCAATACCCCCCGGGGCCCGGCATCATGACCCCGTAGGGACGCAGCAGTTCTGCAGCCCCCGCGCGTCGGTATCATCCAAGATGAGGATGGTTCCGACTCGCGGGGATTTTTTTTGCCGACGGCACATCCCACTTTCTCCGGCGTTTCGCCGCGGGGTGCGGAAATTGCTATTTGCCCGCATCGTCTTTTTCTGTAGCATCCCGCCTCACTCTTGACGGAGGCCCCCTCTTGGCGGGCCGATTGTCTCGCGTGGCAGCGAGAAGAAACGGGACCTCACCTGGAAGTCGAGAGAGTGTTGCCAGCCAGTCCTCAAAAAAGGAAGCGCGAAGATGAAACGAATCGGATCGTTCAAGGCGGTGATGGCGGCCGCGGCCTTCTCGGGCACGTTGATGTGCGCGTCATGGTTATCCGCGGCCGAACCGGCGACTACCCCGGGGCTCGTGGGCAAGAGCGACACCACGGCGGTCGTGGACGTGGCCCTGCGCGAGGGAGGCATTCTGATCGGGCTCGTACTGGACGAACAGGGGATGCCCGTCAAGGGTGCGCCGGTTTCGTTGAGCCAGCAGGGCCGGGAGACGGCGCGGGCCGCAACCAATGACTCCGGTTACTTCCAGGTAGATAATCTGCGCGGCGGGACGTACCGCATTGTCGCCGGACCAGGCCACGGCCTCTATCGCCTATGGATACCCGGCACGGCGCCGCCGATCGCCGAATCCGGCGCGTTGGTCTATCCGGCCGACGTCGTCATGCGAGGACAGGAGGGTGTG
>CAYUIQ010000392.1:0-4089 GCA_964444795.1 uncultured Planctomycetaceae bacterium | reverse complement strand
CGTCCACGCGGACGGCCGTTTCGAGTATCCCACGGAGCGACATTGCCCGCAAAACCTCGCGGTACGCGGTGGAGTTGGCCGATGCATCTTCGGGGTCGCGCCGCCGGATCACTTCGCCGTCGGCGGCAACGGTCTCAATGTTGGCGTGTCCTTCGCTCAGTACGCAGTATGCCGAATGCCCGCCGCCGCGCACCGTTGCTTCGACGCAAAAGTCGGTCACCTCTGGCAGGCTTGCGTAGGAGAAGGCGCCGCTGGCGATCATCGCTTTGGCCCGGGAGACGTGATCGGGGCCAACATCCCGCAGGAGTCCCAGACGCTCGGCGGAACGGGCCAGCATCGCTCCCATCGCGGCGGCGATCAGATTGCCCTTGGCTCCGTCGCTGCGGGGGACGACGACCGCGGCGCCGTTCTTGTACGTCCCCATGTCGACCTTCAAGTCGAGATGCTCCACCGGCGCACCGAGTTGCTCTGCCGCCACAGCCGCCGCGTAGGCGCAAGCCACCGGTTCCGTACACCCCACCGCAGGGTACACCTCGTTCTTCAGGACTTCTTTCAGGATGTTCATTTTTGCCCATGAAAGAGAAAATCGGGCCGATCAGAGGGCACCCCCCGGTGACCTACCGCACCGGCTCGATCAGAAACTTCAGCGTGTACGGCCGGTTGCCCGGCAGGGTGTATTGGGGGTGGGTTCGGGCGCCCCAGGAGTTGTCGCCGCCGACGCCGTGGAGCTTGTGGTCGACGAAGACGGTGTTCAACTCGCGACGGGGTAGCTCGTAGTCGTGGCCGGCTTGCTGCAGGTCCGCCAGCGTGTAGGGCCACGTGCTGAAGCTCAGTGGCTCGTCGGCCGCGGCGATCCGCAGGCCGTGACCCTGCTCATCGGTTAGGGTGAACCAACGGGTGTCGGTCCGGTTGCCGTTGTCCTGGGCTCGCACATAGGGGAACACCATGTCGTCGACCGTACGGCCGTAAAGGGCGATCTCGGCACCCGTTTTGCGGTCGGAGTAGCTGGAGTGCGGGCCACGGCCGTACCAATGTATCTGATTGTATCGTTGCGACACGGCCAGCATCATACCGATCCGCGGCATCAGAGGCATCTTCGCGCCGGGCTGGGGACGGTACTCGGCCGTCACCGCCACTGTGCCGTTGCCGAAGATATCGTAGACCAGCCGGTAGTCGGCATCGCCCACCGGCAACTTCATCTCGGCGGTCAAGCGGACGTGACCCTTGCCGAGGATCTCTGTCTTGATCGAGGTCAGCTTGCGTCGAGCGGCCGCGTCGCGCCACGGGCCGAGGCGGCCGAGATAGTTGTTGCGGTGCTGATTGTCGTTCGGGGCCTTCCAGAAATTGGGAACCAGCGGTTCGGCAAGCAGATCTTGCCCGTCGACTTTCAGTGAAACGATGGCTGCGTTGCGGCGATCGATCTGAAGCGAGAAGTCGTCGCCGTCGAACACGTAGAAATCCTCGTCGCCGGCCAGCTTCAGCGGTGGCTGGTCGTCGGGCTTCGGCAGAGCCGGAACCTCGCCCAGGGAGATCTGATCCCAGGCGACGACATGGTCCGCTGGTGCCCAGGTGGTCTGTTCGGGAAGCTTGAAATAGAGGCTCAAGAGCAGTTCGCCCGTGGTGCGGGGCGTGGAGAAGTCGACCCGCACGTCTTTCGCTTGCCGCGGAGGCAGATCAATGCGACCAAGCGAACCCGACTGGATCGGCCGACCATCGACGCGGAGTATCCAGGCACACTCGAACCGATCGAGGTTGGTGAAGAAGTGTTTGTTCCGCAGGCGGACGACGCCGGCCTTGAGATCGACCGGTGTAACACGGACGTTCTGGTAGACCTTTTTTACCTCCCAGAGGTGCGGGTTCACCCGCCGGTCGGCTTGGACCAGTCCGTTGCAGCAGAAGTTGCCGTCGTTGGGCCGATCGCCGAAATCGCCGCCGTAGGCCAGAAACCGCTTCGCCCCGCGGGGGTTCCTGACATCCGTGTAATCAACGTCTTTCCAGAGAGCCTGATCGACCCAGTCCCAGATCGAGCCGCCCTGCAGAGCGGGATACTTCTCGACGGCGTCCCAGTAGTCTTGCAGGTTGCCGACGCTGTTGCCCATCGCGTGCGCGTACTCACACATAATCAACGGTCGCGAGGGGTTCGATTCGGCGTACTTGACGATTTTCGCGATCGTCGGGTACATCCAGCAGACCACATCGGTGTTTCCGCCCGTGCCCGCCTGCTCGTAGTGTACCGGCCGCGACGGGTCGTTTTCGCGGATCCAGTTCGATGTGGCGGCAAAGTTGCCGCCGTCGCCCGCTTCATTACCAAGCGACCAGAGGATCACCGAAGGATGGTTCTTGTCGCGCTGGACCATCCGCTTCGTGCGATCGAGATGGGCGTCGCGCCACTGGGGGTTGCCGGCCAGATGGCGGGCATCGTGCGATTCCACGTTGGCCTCGTCGATCACGTAGAGACCGTAGCGATCACACAAGTCGTACCAGCGGGGATCGTTCGGATAGTGGCTGGTCCGAACCGTGTTGACGTTGAATTGCTTCATCAGCCGAATGTCGCGGATCATCGACTCCGGCGTCACCGTGTGGCCGGTGGTCGGATCGTGTTCATGCCGGTTGACGCCCTTGATGAGGATCGGCTGCCCGTTAACCAGGAGTTGGCCATCGCCGATCTCGACCTCGCGGAAACCGACGTTGTGGCTGGTCGCTTCGATTACTTTCCCGGCCGGGTCGGTCAGCGTGAGGACGATCTTATACAGATTGGGGGTTTCGGCAGTCCACTTGGCGGGGTTGGTCAGAACCATGCCCAGCTCCGCGTGGGCGGTGCCACCGGCGCGCACGTCCACCAAGTCGAGTTGGACGGACGACACTAATTTGCCAGCACGGTCGAACAGCCGTGCGGTGAGTCGGCATCCGGCGTTTCGGTTGCCGTAGTTGACGACGTTGGTCTGAACGGTCAGCGTCGCGTCGCGGTATTGCTCGTCGAGATCGGTTGTTACGCGGAAGTCACCGACATGGAGGTCGTCTGCCGACCAGAGGTAGACGCGGCGGAAGATGCCGCTTAGACGCCAGAAGTCCTGATCCTCCAAATAACTGCCGTCGCAGTACTGGTAGACCTCGACGGCCAAGAGGTTCTCGCCGTCGGCCAGATGCTTAGTGACGTTGAACACGGCCGGCGTGCGGCTGCCTTGATTGTAGCCAACTTTCTGGCCGTTGAGCCAGAGATAGAAGGCCGAGTCGACCCCGTCGAACTGCAAGAACACCTGCCGACCCCGCCACGCCCGGGGTACCTCGAACGTTCGCCGGTACGAGCCCACTTGGTTACGCCATTGGAAATTCGTGTACTCCCGCGGAGGCTCTCCCATCACGCGAGGCGGATCGTTGCGGAACGGGTAGGGGATATTGGTGTACACGGGTTTGCCATATCCGTGCATCTGCCAGTTGCTGGGCACCGCAAGATCATCCCAGCGGGCGTCGTCGTAATCGACTTGCCAGAAGTCCTTCGGCCGGGTCGCCGGATCGGGCGCCCAGTGGAATTTCCAGGTTCCGTCCAGCGAGCGGAAGTAGGGCGACTTCTCGGGGTCGCCCCGCCGGGCCGATTCCTCGTCGCCATACACCATCATCGTCGTGTGGGCCGGTTCCTTGCCCACGGCGAATACCTCGGGATTTTCCCAATCCGGCGGTTCAGCGGCCATCGTCGACGGCCCCCCCTCAATGAGTGTGACCGTAGCGGCGATAACGGTCAGGACTGACGCGATTCTCATTCTCATGGATCATCCTCCTTGCGGCGAATTCGTCTCTTGTGGTAAGCCTCGGCGAGGTTCCGTCAGCATACGGCCCGATCGCCTGGCTCGTATTCGAATGGCGTGAGCGGCACGGCGACGGGGTCCATTGTACCATGCCGAGAAGAAGACGATTATCAAATGGTTTTTCTGCTGGAAATCGGAAAGCGATCTCTGACCGCCTGCCGCCGGTCGAAAGTGGTTCATCCGGGAGTTCCGGGAAGGTGCCTGGGGTCGAGTTGCGAGGGACGAGCCCCCAGAACGCAACAGACTGGGGGCTCGCTGCGCTCGACCCCAGGCACCCACCACCTTC
>CAYUIQ010000391.1:0-4231 GCA_964444795.1 uncultured Planctomycetaceae bacterium | reverse complement strand
GACGCTCCGCATCGCCGCCGCTTTTACGTTTCTCGCTCTGACCATCGGCGACGCCTTCGGCGCGGAAACGCCCGGGCCCAATGTGCATTTCCGCGGCAGCTTGAACCACTCCCGTGCCCGGTTCGAGCAACGCGGCAAGGGGCACGTGGCGTTTATCGGCGGTTCGATCACCGAGATGAACGGCTACCGGCCGATGGTTTGCGAATTGCTCGTGAAGCGTTTTCCGAAAACGGAGTTCACGTTTACCGACGCGGGTATTTCCTCGACCTGTTCGACCACCGGCGCCTTTCGACTGGCTGCCGACGTCTTGGCCAAAGGGCCGGTCGATCTGTTCTTCGTCGAGTTTGCCGTCAACGACGACCAGGACGCCGGCCACGCCCGCCGGGAATGTATCCGCGGCATGGAGGGCCTGATTCGCCATACCCGCCGGCACAACCCCGGCGCGGACATCGTCGTCACCTACTTCGTCAACCCTTCGATGTTGGCGACGGTCCAGGCCGGCAAGACGCCGCTGACGGTCGACGCCCACGGGGCGGTTGCCCGGCATTACGAGGTCTCGACGATCGATCTGCCCGCCGAGATTGCCCGGCTGATCGCCGCGGGCGAGTTGACCTGGAAGGAATTCGGCGGCACGCACCCGGCGCCGCGGGGTAACGCGATCTGCGCCGGCATGATCGACGAACTTCTCGCCGCCGCCTGGAGCAAACCGCTCAACGGCGGCACGGCGGTGACACCGCATGCGACGCCCGAACCGCTCGACCCGCTGCATTACGGCAACGGGCGGTTCGTCGATCCGGCGGATGCGACGATCGCCAGCGGTTGGAAGCTGGGCGTGCCCGACTGGAACAGCCTCTCCGGCGGGAAACGCGGGCGGTTCACGCAGATCCCGATCCTCTCGGCGGAGCAACCCGGGGCTGAATTGACGCTCCAGTTCGAGGGAACGGCCGTGGGCGCGTACGTATTGGCCGGTCCCGACGCGGGCATCGTCGAGGCGAGCGTCGACGGAGGGCCCGCCAAATCGGTCGATCTCTTCCACCGCTTCAGCCGCGGGTTGCATTACCCTCGCACCGTGATGCTGGCAACCGACCTGAAGCCGGGCAAGCACATCCTCACGCTCCGCACCAGCGAGAAGACGAGCAGCACAGGCCACGCCGCGCGGATCATTCAATTCGTGGCCAATTGACTCGGTTGGGTGCCGTTTGCCGTCACGATCCCCGACGATCGACAGGACAAGAAGCTTAGCGAGAAGTTGTCTTCAGTCCAACTTCCTCACCTCAATTCGGCGAAACTCGATCGGCTGGCTTTGGGCCTGCAACGCGATGAAGCCGCCGTGGATCGCTTTGGCGCCGCCTTGAATGAGGCGCCGGGCGTCGGCGTCGGCTTCATCCAGTTCCGGCCGCTGATACTCCAGCACCACCTCACCGTCCAGGTGGTGTCGAATCGTGCCGTGGCCGTGGACTTCGATTTCCAGCGTCACCCACTGATCGCCGTGATAGGTCTTCGATCGGGACTCGGTGCAATGGCTGGTGACCGGTTTTCCTCCCATGAAGATGCGCATTCCGGGCGTACAGACATTGGCCGTGGGGCGGTTTCCCGAGCCCGTGCCGCCGACGAGTTGAACCACCAGCCCCACGGGAAAGTCCTGGTCCATCCGCATGCTCTGGGGCGACTGGGTGTGAAGGACAACGCCGCTATTGCGAACGGCCCACTTCGGTCCGCCGGGACACTGCCGGCCGACGAACCGATACTCCAGGCGGAGGACGTATTTCGAGAAGGGTTGCCGGTAGAACAAGTGCCCGAAGCGATCGCCGAACTGGCGGTACTGGTCGTATTTCACCTTCAAGACCCCGTTCTCGACCCGGAAAGTGTTCGCGAAATTCTCTCCCAGCGCTTGGCCAGTGAACTTACTACTCCAGCCACGAAGGTCTTCGCCGTTGAAGAGCTGGATCCACTGTTCGTTTGGCGCCGGTTGCGGAACATGCTCTTTGGGCGCCGATGGCGGAACGAACGCAACCGCTTCGGGAGCCCCGGCCAGCCGCTTTGCCACACGATCTTTCTCCAATCCCTTCAGTCCGGGCAACGCCCGGCGATACCAATAGGCGGCCCGCCGCAGAAGCTGTTCCTTGACCACGCCCTCGCTTGCCGACGCCAAATCCCACCATCCATTTCCCATCGCGACTTGTGCGTCGGCGGTCGACACATCGCCCTGTTCTCCGGCGGCCAACTTTTTCAGATGCTCGTCACTGCCGGACGCCAGCGGGCGCAGACCACGGTCCCAGTCGCCCTTGAAGAAGCAGTAGTACTTGCCGACCGCAAGATTTGCCTGGGGATCCTCCGGACTTGCCTGTAACGTCGCCAGCGCGCCTTCGGTGGCCGCGTACGCCTTGGCAATCTCCTCGATCTCCCCGCTGCGTGTGGTGGCCCGCTTGGCAAGTTGCCCGTCTCGGCCCTTTCGCGCGCCCTCCAAAGCCAGACTGCCCAGATACTTGGCCGCGACGAAGTCATCCCGCGCGACGGCCTGGCCGGCCAGGACCAGTGCATGTTCGGCAACCGCGTGCCACTGCTTCTGCAGCGTACTCGACCTGGCAGTCTGGGCGAGCGCCGCACCTTTGAGCCGGTAGGCATCCACGTCGTACCGGGCCGCCATGGCATCGACGGCCTGAAGCGCCAAATCGGCGTCTCCCGCCCCGGCGGCGATATCTCGGGCGATCTTGAGCAAGACGTACCGGTTGGCGTCGTCGACCGATTCGCCGGCCTTGGCCAGCAACTTGGTGGCCAACGCCTGTTTCCGCGCCGTGGTCTTTGCGCTGTCCCATTCCTGACCGAAGATCTCTTTGACAAGCCCGAACGCTTCGGCTTGGTCTGCTTCGGCGGGAACGGGAGTTCTCGCCTGGCTGAACAAGGGTGTTGCCGACGCAATGAGCACGGCCAGCAGAAGAGCTTGACCGGCGCCAAGGAGAGGATGGCCGTATATCATGTTGGCTCTCAGCATGTTTCGGTCCACTGGGGAAAGGGGAATCGAGGGCTCTTGAGCCAGCCTGTTTGGAGACATGGCACGGGCTCCAATTTACGGGGTCACGGCGACCGTGGCAAGTGTCCCGCGCAGGTTCCTCCTCTTTGGCTGGGGATTGAGCCGCGGCCCCCCGCTAAACGATCTCACACGCCACGCGAAACCCTTCGGTTCCGTAACAGGGCGTTTCTCCTAGACGCGCGACGAACCGGTCGGCGGATCGACAGTACTTCGGCAGCGCGTACCATCCGCCGCCCCGACGGACGTGCATCGACCCGGTTTTCGGGCCCGGGGGATCGGCCGGCGGCGACAGTTCGTAATAGCGCTGGTCGTACCGGTCGGCACACCACTCCCAAACGTTGCCGGCCATGTCGTACAGTCCCCAGGCGTTGGGTTTCTTCAGCCCAACCGGATGCGTCGTTCCGGAGGAGATCGCTTCGTACCATGCGTAGACTCCCAGCGATGCCTCGTCGTCGCCGAAGAAGAACCGCGTCGTGCTATCGGCCCGGCAAGCATATTCCCACTCGGCCTCGCTCGGCAATCGATAGGCGCGCCGGGCCGCCTTCTCCTCGGGCTGTTGCGATAGCCGCTGGCAAAACGCGCACGCATCGTCCCAGGAAACCGTCTCCGCCGGCGCGCCGGACCCGGCATTACGAAAATGGCTCGGATTGGCACCCATCACCCGCTCGTACTGGGCCTGGGTTACCTGATAAACGCCGAGACAAAACGGCCGGGTCATCGTGACCCCGTGCCGCGGCTTCTCGCTGCGGAAGGCGTCGGCGTCCGAATCGGGAGAGCCCATGAGAAACTCGCCGGCGGGAATCGGCATCAGCTTCATGCCGATGGAGTTGGTGATCGTCGGCCCCAGAGACCGACGCGGTGCGGCCGGTTGCAAGATGATGGGCCGCTCTTCTTCCGGCTCCGGTGGTGTTGCTCCCGCAATGAAAGCCGGCAGCGGAGAGCCGGTCTCCGGAGATGTCTCCTCGGCCACGACCGGCGTGTCGTCTTCGCCTGGCTCTACGTCGCCCGAGAACGTGGCTTCCAGTGCCGCGACGAATTCCGTACAATCGGCAAACCGATCCTCGCGGCGCTTGGCCATCCCCCGGGCGATCACGCCATTGACCGACTCATCCTGGTTCTCAACTTCGGCCGGTGATTCGTTAAGGACGGTAGAGTAAGCGAGGGACGGTGAGTGGTTAGGTTTCGACCTACATCGGTTTC
>CAYUIQ010000390.1:0-4360 GCA_964444795.1 uncultured Planctomycetaceae bacterium | reverse complement strand
ACACCGGGCCGTCGGCGGTCAGTTGCGAGATCAGTTCGTTCATCGTTTGGGTTCCTCCTCGACCAGAGAGTGCGCAACCATTTTAGACATTCACCCCGCCGAAGAGAAGGAGTCGTGGTGTGATAGTTTGGTGATCGATCACCACGGATCAGGCCCGTTTACGGGTCTTCCGGCGGAAGGCCGGAAGGGGCCTGAAGGCCCCTGGGAGTGGACACCCACTTCCAAATCAATGACTGTTCGTGGCTAATGTGGTACTGAGTCCGCTTCATCAATCTCGCGAGGTCACGATGTCCGGAAACTACTGTAGCGAGATCAACCCGCACCTCACGTGGCACGCCAAGAACAGCCTTCCATTGTTGACACCGCGCGTTGAGCCGCTTGTTCACGAGTATCTCAAAGGGAAGATCGTCAACACGCCCTAGGCCCATTCCATGCCGGTTGCCTTCTTCACGCGTTCCTCGAAATTCCCCAGCAGGCCGCCGATCACGTCCCAATAGTCGGTTCGGCGGATCTCGATATCGCCCTGCTTGTTGATGCGAATCATGCTGTCGGTCGTGACGCCCACAGCCCGGAGTTCTTCCGGACTGGGACCGTTCTCCTTCACGACGCGGAGCAACGTCTTGCCGGACATTTCAATGAACTGCATGATCTGACATCCGTTGGAAACCGAAACGAACGGCGATGGTAGCTACGGTCGCCAGACCACGGGCCAAGCGGCCCTCCACCGTCTGGCGACGGTCCCTACAGGCAAATCCTCTTCCCCCTCCTGCGACAGCCCTCATGGTAGCGGTGAGATACCCACCGCGTCAATCACCCACCGCGGTCCGGACCGCCTCGGCCAGGGCCAGCATCTCCGACACCCCCAACTCCTCCGCTCGGTGGGTTGCCGAAATCCCCAATCGGGCCATGATCTCGTCGACCTCCGGCTTTCCCAGCCGTCTCTTGAACGCGCTAAGTAGTTCGGATCGCAGGAACTTACGGCGATGGAAGAACATCGACCGGACAAAGGAGTGGAAGAACGCCCGATCGCTGATCCGCTCGCGTCGCGCGGGATCCAGGGTGATTTGGACCACTGCGGAATAGACCTTCGGCCGGGGCCAAAAGACCGAAGGAGCCATCACACGCACGATTTCGACGTGGCACTGGCTTTGCACCCAGATGCTCAGGGCCCCGTAATCCTTGGTGCGAGGCCCGGCGACCAGCCGGTCGGCCAACTCTTTCTGGATAGTTATCGTCATCGAGTGGGGGGGGGTATCCAGAGCCAGCAGGTTGCTCAGGATCGGTGTGGCCACGCTGTAAGGCAAATTGGCCACCAGCTTGAACCGCGCGCCCGGCACGGCGGCCAGTTCGGCGGCGATCACCTCCAGTAGTTCGGAGTTGAAGTGATTCTTGTTCTTCAGGGCGTCCAGCAGCAGCATCCGCACGTTGTCTTGCCCGAAAAGCTCCTCGAAGGCCAACTGGTGGAGGTGGCGATCGATTTCGACGGTAATAACCCGGCCGGCCAGCGGCGCCATGAGCACGGTCAGCGCCCCGGTGCCGGTACCTACCTCCAGCACGACATCCTGGGGGCCGAGCTGGGCCGAATCGAGCAGGAGATGCTGCAGATTACCGTCGATGAGGAAGTTCTGCCCGAGTTTCTTATGGGGATAGAAACCGGCTTCCTTGAATCGCCGCATCAAAAACGACAGCGTTTGGTTTTTCATGAGGCGGCTACGACCAGTCTCGGGCTTCGACCAGCCGCTGCACGTACTTGGCGACCAGATCGGTTTCCAGGTTGACTTTGTCGCCGATCTTCATGGGGCCGAGAGTCGTGACGTCGAGGGTAAACGGGATCAGGGCAACACTGAACCGCCGGGGATCGCTCTGGACGATGGTCAGACTGACGCCGTCGACGGCGATCGATCCCTTGGAGGCCATCTGGCGGGCGATTTCCGGAGCGATCTCGAAGTAGAAATCGGAATACTCGCCGTGGTCGATCCGCTCGGCCAGCGTGCCGGCGCCGTCGATGTGTCCGGTGACGAAATGCCCACCCAACCGATCGCCCAGCTTCAAAGCCCGTTCGAGATTGACCGGGCTGTTCGCGGTCAGATCGCCGAGGTTCGTTCGGGAGAGCGTCTCGGGGCCGGCCTGGAAGGCCATCACGTCGGCGTCGATCTCGACGACCGTCAGGCAGCAGCCGTTGACCGAGATGCTATCGGCCACGGCCGCCCCGGCGGCGATTTCCGCGTGGCGGATCAAGAGCCGGCATCCCGGCCCTTCCGGGCGCACTTCCGCCACGGACCCCAACGCTTCGACAATTCCAGAAAACATAAGCAACGCCTCAAAACCTCAAAGGATCGTCAAAAGAGCGGCTCTTCCTGCCGACGGTGTTCGACGACCTTCCGCCAGGCCAGTCGAAGCGGGCCGCTGAACACGAAGGCACAGCAGATGATCGGAACCGCGTGGTTGCGAACGACCATCACCATCGCCAGGGCGAAGAGCAATCCCACCACGTGGGCAAAGCTCCGCTGACCGCCGAAAAACTGATTCACGATGTGCGGGTAGGGTATCCGGGAGACCATCAACAGGGCAACCATGGCGGCAAAAAAGGGCAGCACCGTCTGCAACACCGCGTCGACCTGGGGAGCATAAACGAACTGGCTGCTCTCCTTCCGCAACGCGAAGAACATAATCGCAAAACCGGCGATCGACGCCGCCGCCGCGGGCGTGGGCAGCCCGTGGAAGTACATGTGGTCGTCTTCCTCGCTCGTTTCCACGTTGAACCGGGCCAATCGCATCGCCGCGCAGGCGACGAAGCACGCCGCGATAACCCAGGCCGCCTCGCGGTGCAAAAACTCGAACCGCGGACACATCTTCACCAGCAGAAACGCCGGGGCCACGCCGAAGGTGACCAGATCGCAGAGGCTATCCAATTGGGCGCCGAAGTCGCTGGTCGTCTTGGTCAGCCGGGCCACGTAACCGTCCAACGCGTCGAACAACATGGCCAGGAAGATCAGCCACGCGCTGAGGATCAAGCTGCTCGCGTCGCCCGGACCAACGGCCATCACGTCCGTCATGGACTCCGGCTTGTCGACCCGCGCCGCCAGCACGATGGCGAAGAACCCGCACACCACGTTTCCCAGCGTGAACATCGTCGGCAGCACGGCGATCGTGCGTATGCGTTTCATCATTCCGTTGCTCGCGTACACGGGGTGCTGTTGTATTTTACCATGATCGTGGCGCCCGCCTTGACGTGCTGTCCCACGCCAACGGAAATCTTGAGATCGGGCCCGTCCGGCACGATCAGTTCGGTCCGTGAACCGAGCTTGATCATCCCTAGTTTGTGGCCCCGATCAACCACCTCGCCGGGGCGCAGGTCGCAGACGATGCGTCGGGCAATCGTGCCGGCAATCGTTCGCACGACCAGCCGCCGGTGCGGCACCGCTTCCTCTTCCAGGCCAATCCACAGATTCTCGTTGCGCAGCGCGCTTTCCGGATTCAGGGCATTTAGAAACTCGCCCGGCGAGTAACGCAAGCCGATGACCCGCGAGGCAGACGGGATCCGGTTCAGATGGACGTTGAAGATCGAGAGGAAAATACCGATCCGCACCGCCGGGCCGCCGATGAACTCGTCGTGGTCCAGGCGGGTAATCTCGGCGATCTTACCGTCGGCCGGCGAGACCATCACGTCGGGATCCGCGGGGATCCGCCGCGGTGGGTCGCGAAAGAAATAGATCACCAACGCCGCCAACACCGCCGGTATCGGGGCCAGGTACCAATAGAAATAGGCCGCCGCCGCGGTCAACGCCACCAGCGGCCAGCCCATGAGCTGCAATTCGGCCAACCCCCATCGGGCAAAGGGAAGCTTCGCTCGCCAGCCAAACGGGTCGTCGCCGGGTAGCCAGTCGCACATGCACTGGTTGCGGCAGTATTTCAGATCGCGGGGATCGAGGATTTCGTGTGGCGCTCCCTCGGCCGATCCCTGCCGCCGCTCGGCCATGCGCCGGACGTAACCTGGGCGAAACCGCTTGAGATACCACCGTCGCCATCGGCCCCACGCCAGTTCGATCCGGTAACAGACGCCTCCGCCCGGCTGCACGCTGTCCAGGCCCGCCGGCAGCGGCTCGGGAGTCGATCGTTGTGGGGGGCTGTCGATGGAGGTCATGGCAAAGGGGGGGTATCTGATCTGTGGAGAACGGTCGAATCTCGCAACGATCCATCCTATCGCAATCGGAGGCCCGTGAGAAGGAATCGCCCCCACGTTTTAGGCGAGAAACGGTGGAAAAAACAACGCACCCGAATGCAAGGCTTCGGACCAGGTGAATAGTTGGGTGCCTGGGGTCGAGCGCAGCGAGCCCCCAGAATGTAACGATCTGGGGGC
>CAYUIQ010000389.1:0-4374 GCA_964444795.1 uncultured Planctomycetaceae bacterium | reverse complement strand
AGCCCCCAGTATGCGGCGAACTGGGGCTCGCTGCGCTCGACCGCCAGGCACCCGGAACAAGTCCGACCCTTGTTTCTTGCCCACCCCAAAGCAATCCAGTCAGCGCGCGGTGCGCTTGAATTTTATCCGGGAGAAGATCATGCCGTTTGAAGTGAATTGCCCCAAGGGACATCGATTGCAGGTGACCGAAGCCCACATGGGCAAACAGGTCCGTTGCCCGACCTGCGGTGAAACGTTTGTTGCCGCCGCGGAAACGAAACCGGCCGCGCCCGCGGCGCCGGTTGTCGCCACCTCGGCAGCCGCGCCGGCCACACCGGCAATCGACACGTCGCAGCAGCCCCCCGATCTGCCGCAAGTGCAGACGGCCGGCCCGGCCTGGAAAGCCAAGCTCTCGACCAACATCCCCAAGTTCGACATCTTCTCGCACACCAGCGGCCGCTGGTTGCTGATGGCCGGACTGTTGATGGTGCTGGCCTCTCGCGGTTGCGATTCGATCGGCTCCCGCGGTGTCGACCGGCTTGAGGGAAAAGCGGAACTGGTCGTGACCCGATTCAACGACAAATGGGATGAGAAGAGGATCCTGATCCAGGCGGATATCGATGAAATCGACGAGGACATTGAGAAGGAACAGGATGGGGATGATCCCAGTGACAAGAAAATCGAGGGCCTCCGCGACGACCGATCCGAACTGAGGGATAAACTCAGCGACTTGAGTAAGGATAAATCCGAAGCGGAGGCCAAACTCCGGCGGGGCGATTGGCGCGACCGAGGAATTGCCGCGCGCGACGCCGCGGCCGGCAACAATATCAACGCCTACTGGCGGGCCTGGGTGTTCGTCATCGGCAGCATCGTCCTAACGTTTGGCCTGCTGGTCACCGGCTGGAGTGCCGAAGGGGCCGAGCGAACCATCTGTCTGGTGATGCTGGCCATCGTCACCTACAGCATCTACATCGGCGGCTCGGCCTGGACCGGCGCGGACGGCGCGGGAGGAATGCCCGAAGAGCTACTCCGGCGGATGAGGTAGCAACGAAGACGGGGGCAGTTTGCCGGCAAGGGTAGACGCGGCTTGATTGAGGAAATTACTTCTTCCTCCGACGCCGGCCGACGACGCTCAGGCTGAGCAGGCCCAGAGCGGCCAGAGCGAAGGAGGAGGGCTCGGGAACGGCCGCCGCGGTTCCGACCTGGATGAAGCCGGCGCCCGTGACGAAGGCGTGACTCGCGTCGTACTGGCCCTGCGCCAAGGAGACGCCGTCGACGGTCAGCGAACTGGCGTAGAGGATTCCGACGTCGGCCGTGCCGTCGCCGGTATCAACGAAAGCACTGTTCAGCAGGACGAGTCCGTTGATCGTCTCATCGAAGCCGTCGAGGTCGAGAACGGCTTCGAAGCCGGCGGTGCTGCCCGCGGCGTCGACCAGCACGTTGGCCGTGTCGGCGATCTGCTCGTCGGCCGTCCAGAGGATGCGGCCGTTTCGGAGCGCGTCGAGGTCGCCGGCGACGGCATCGACCCCGGCCGGCTTGCCCAGCCAGACGGTTCGGAAGCTCGTGTTGGTCGAGCCGGCGTTGAGGGTGGTCTTTCCGGTCAGGGTGTTGGGGGCCGTTCCTTCGAACCGCGTGTTGCCGGCCACCATGAGCCAGTCCCCCTCGCCAGCCACCGCGCCGGTGAGCCGGAACATGTTGCCGCCGCCGTTGCTCACGGTGAAGGTAACGCCGGGCTCGACCGTAAACGTGCCGGATTGGGTGTTGTTGAGCAGGCTCGCCTGGCGGGTATCCCCGGCGATGATGAAGTCCTCGGCGGTATTCGCGTTGGAGTTGAACCAGATCTGCCCCCCGTTGAGGACCGTCTTGCCGGCGGTATCCCCGAGGGCGTTGTTGCTGCCGACCAGCAGCATTCCGCTGTCGAGTTGGATCTCGCCGGTGAAGGCGGAGTTGTCCCCTTCGAGCCGGACCGCGCCGGTGCCCGACCCGGTGATGTGAATCGTACCGCCGCCGGAAATACTGCCGTTGAGGATCAACTGGTGTGCATTGTGTACCCAGTTGTTGTTGTTCGTGAAGGTGGCATCGCCGGCCAGGGCCAGATTGCTGTTGATCGTCTGGTTGACCGCCCCGGTGGCCTCCTTGATGATCGAGCCGCCGTCGGAGATGGTCAGCGTGTTGTTCTCAAGGGTGAAGGCGTTGGTGTCGCTGAAGGTGACGGACTGGACCTGCCGATCACCGTTCAAGTTGACGGTTGTATTGGCGCTGCCCTGGAAGACCGCGGTGTGGTCGACGCCGTCGGGATAGCCCAAATCGGCGTTCCAGTTGGTGGCCGTGTCCCAGTTGCCGTTGGTGTCGCCGTCCCAGACGAAATCCGTGCCGGGCTCCGCCGGAAACAGGTCGGCAAAGCTGCTGGCGAAGATGATGTTGTCAATCCGGGTCCCGCCGGGCCGATAGTTGATGTGCCCGATATTCCGATTGCCGGCGAAGGGGTCGTAGCTGACCGTCAAGTCCGGGACGCCCAGTCCCGCCTCGGTGGTGGCGGTCGGATTGATCCACATGTCGCTGCTCATGGGATTGCCTGCCACGGTCTTGACCACCAAGAAATCGGGGTTGTTGACGTCGGTCGAAACCGGGATGGCCGAGGGGACCACGATCGCGCCGCTATGCTCCCCCGCCAGTGCGTAGTGGTTGGATGCATCCGCGCGGACCTCATAGTGGTAGCCGCCGTTGCTGTTGCCCACGATGAGCCAACCGGGCGTTGTGCCGCCGTCGTTGCTGAAATCCATGCTCTGCCAAGTCACGGTGCCCACGGCGCTGCTGATCGGAGAGCCAAACACTCGCGCCCGCCACTCGCGGTCCTGGTAGTTTACGACCGAGCCGTCAGCGTAGCCGCCGCTGGAGCCCGTGCCGATCCCAAACTGCAGCCCGCCGGTAATATGCGAAAACCACACGTTTGAACCCCAGCCGATGCCGCTGCCGGAACCCATGCTCGCGGTCCAGTTGTTGTTCGGCGAGGCGCCCGTCTGCGTATGCACGCCGGGCGTGTAGTCAAACGGTTCCGTGACGATAACCGCCGCCTCCGCGGTACCAACGCCAAGAAAGATCAACCAGCCCGCCGCGATCGCGCACGCGCTGAATCCGAGGACCGTGGTTTTCCGAAACATGGCACTTCTTCCCTGGGGAGGATGGGGATTGGGGGGATGTCTTGCATGGGCGGACAGCCTGCCGGCATTCTGCGCAACCGACTTCCACCACGCCTGCCAGCATACTTGCCCGAGCGGCCGAGTCAAGCGAAAAGCGAGCCGAGCGATCGAAGGCTCTCGGAATGGCCCGCCGGCAAGGGCGGACAAGCCGCCCGTGGCACCTCTTTTTCATGGGGATGCACTTCCTCAAAACGCGGTTACATCCCTCGATCCGTTGGCAACCCTTGCTGTCCACCCGCAAGAGGGGGTCATCCCCTCGCTCCCGCCGAACTGACCTTTCCCCGGTTGGCGCATTTTGGTACTAAGCGGCCCGCAAATTTTGGGCCGTCCTCGGACGAGCCCCCTGTGGCGAGCGTTTGGTACTGTAAAACTGGGGAAGTTTCGGATGAAGCGCCTGATTCTTCGCATCTCCGCCCTTGGTGGCGTGATCGCTTTGGGATTGATTGGGATCGCACAGGCCCGTCGGGGTACTGATGAGACCACGAGTCCCGTTGGCGAGACTCCCGTGGCCGAGGCAACGTCCTTGCCCAGTTCCGAGCCGCCGGCCGTTGCGGTGGTGGTGCAACCGACTTCAACGATTCGGGCGGAAACGGCGGATACGCATTCCGCTTGGCCGACCGACCCGCGACAGCCCGGCCTTTTTCCGGGCGCGCCCCAAGCCCGTCCGCTCGGCGGCGATACGTACTCGCTGGCGATGGATGAGGGCGGCCCGGTCGTTCAGCCGGCCGTTTTGGAAACCTCCGACCCGGGCCGCCATTCCGCCTCGGCTTTGCCGGGCCCCGAACTGGCCGCCGCCGATGCCTCGTTCGCCGACTACGCGGGAGCCACCGACCAGCCCAATCCGCTTCGCCCTGCCGCGGCGACCGACCCCGTTACGGCACCACCGGCAACGCCTGTCCCGACCGGTCCTTATCCGACCGCCGGCGAAGTCGGCGCCCCCGGCCAGTTCGCCGGGTCCACACCGGCCGGAGCGCCGTCTCTGCCGCCGATACCCACGGAAAGTAGCACACCGAGCTATCCGGCAACCGCGCCGCCGGGCTATGCGGCAGCCGCGTCAGATTATCCGCCGGCCTCCACGGGCGCAAGCGCCATGCCGGCCAGTCCGGCTCCGCTGCAAGTGGCCCCGTTGGCTCCCATCGGACAGCCGGTTCCGCCGGTCGCTCCGCGGACGCTTCAGCCCATCACGGCCAGCCCG
>CAYUIQ010000388.1:0-4412 GCA_964444795.1 uncultured Planctomycetaceae bacterium | reverse complement strand
GGGCGTTAAACGACAGAACGCACACATCACCACCCCAACACACTCACCGGTCAACCTATCGGAGGACCCCCAGCGATGAAGACGATTTTGATTGCCCCGCGGAAGTACGTCCAAGGTCGACGTGTGCTCAGCGAACTGGGTGACTACCTGAAGATTCTCGGTAAGAAGGCGCTGGTCGTATGGGACGACGTGGTCAAGGGACTCGTCGGCCAGACCGTGCTGGAGAGCATCCAAGCGGCCGGTTTGGAAATGGTCGACGTCGTCTTTTCGGGCGAGGTGACCCAGGCCGAGCGAGAGCGGATCGGCGAGATTGCCAAGGCCGAAGGCGTCGACATCTCGATCGGCGTCGGCGGCGGCAAGGTGCTCGACATCGCCAAGGCCGTGGCCGTGGACCTCAAGCTGGCGATCGTCACCGTTCCCACGATCGCGTCGAACGACTCGCCGACCAGCGCCGCTTCGGTCTGGTACGACGACGAACACAATTTCGTCGGATTCGATTGCTGGCCTTTCAACCCCGATCTCGTGTTGGTCGATAGTCAGGTGATAGCCAACGGTCCGGCTCGGGCGTTTGCCGCGGGGATGGGCGACGCCATGTCGACCTGGGTCGAGTCGGAGGCCGCCTACAAGACACGCCCGCTGAATTTGGCCGGCGGTTGCTCGACCCAAGCCGCCTACACCCTGGCCCAGCTCTGCTTCGAGATCCTCATGGAGCATGGGGTCAACGCCAGACGGGCAGTGGAAATGAATCTCGTGACGCCCGAGGTCGAGAAGGTGATTGAGGCCAACGTTTTGCTTTCCGGGCTGGGCTTCGAGAGCGGTGGGCTGGCTACCGCCCACATGGTTGGCAATTTGCTGTCCAACGTTCCCGAGTGCAAAGGCCTGATGCACGGCGAGAAGGTGGGGTTCGGGATCGTCACCCAGTTATGCATGGACGACGAGGTCGACGTCGAGCAGCGGCTGGCGATCATCGATTTCCAGGTCCAGGTCGGTTTGCCGGTCTGTTTCGCCGATCTGAACCTCGCCGGGGTCACCCGCGACCGACTGGTGCCGATCGCCGACGCATGTGCCGGCGAGGGATCGCTTTGTGCCAACCACCCGTTCGAGGTTACCAGCGATTCGGTGGTCGACGCGATGCTCGCCGCCGACGCGATGGGCACTCGGCGCAAGAATATGTGGCAAACCGACGAAGAATGAACTATTGTATGTTAGGAACGTGTACCCACCGCAGGTGATGGATCCCCTGTTTTTCCGAGATTTCGCACCCACTTGCCAAGGAGAACTCCCATGTCCCGTAGATGCAACCGATGGTTCCGAGCGGTTCTGGCGCTGTCGCTGGCCGCCCTGGTCGGAGTGTCGCCTCTGGCGGCCGCCGAGAAGGACAAGGCGAAAGCCAAGCCCAAACATTGCAGCAAGCCGCTGGCCAAAGCCGAGTTGCTGATGGAACTGCCCGAAAACTGCAACTCGCCCGACGGCATGTGTCTGCTGCCCGACGGCAGCATCATTCTGTCGATGCCCAACGTCAACGACCGATCGCATCCGCCGATGCTGATGAAGATCACGCCGGACAACAAGCTGGAGCCGTTTTGGAAATGTCCGCCGCATCCGAAGACGGGCAAAGCCTGGCCGTTTGGGGTCTGCATCGGGCCGCAGGGCGATCTCTACGTGACCGACTTACAGTGGTTTGCCAATCCCGAAGAACCGGGCTTCAATTCCCGCGTGCTGCGCGTTCCCTTGAAGGACGGCAAGCCGGCCGGTGAACCGGTGGTCGTGGTCGAGGGTCTCGTGGTGGCCAACGCCGTGATCTGTCACGACGGTTATCTCTACGTCAGCGACACGTCGATGGTCCCCGGCTCGAAGCCGCTGATCAGCGGAGTCTTTCGCGTCAAGCTCGACGCGGAAGGCACCAAGTTGACCCAGCCGCTGGTGGACGATCCGCATCTGATCGCCACGATCGAGACCCACAATCCGGACGTCGGTTTCGGCGCCGATGGACTGACCTTCGACAGCAAGGGCAACATGTACATCGGCAACTTTGCCGACGGCACGATGCATCGCGTGCGGTTCGACAAGAAGGGCAACCCGAAAAAAGCGAGGATGTTCGCCAAGGCGCCCTTCATGAAGTCGTGCGACGGCATCTTCTGCGACCTGGAGACCGACAAAATCTACGTCGCCGATTCGCTGGCCAACGCGGTGCAGATCGTCTCGCCCGACGGTTCGGTCCAGACGCTGGCGGTGGACAAGGAAAATGACGGTTCCGGCGGCCGGCTTGATCAGCCCTGCGAAGTATTGATCCGCGGCGACGAAGTGATCGTGTCCAATCTGGACATGCCCGTGCCCGGCGGCGTGAATCAAACGTTCGACAAGCCGTATACGATGTCGGTGATCAAGCTGAAGAAGTAACCCGGATCGTGCTGAAGCAAGCGGTCACGCCTCCCTCGCATGGAGAGGAGATTTGACTGCGGCTTCGGTCAAGAATACAATTGTTTCCCAATCGTCACGGTCGGGTATGGCCAGCTTCCCTCCAAGAAACCCTGGGGGCAGCGGTTCCTCGACCGGTTCCCTTGCCTACGGAGAGCGCATTGTGAAGAAGTTTCATCATATTGGACTGGTAACCGACACGGAGAAGCCGGGCGAGATGTATTTCGACTCGCTGAAGGTCTGGGGAACCAACCCGGACGACGATCCGAATCGGGTCGAATGGGTGCGGTTTGCTCCCGACAGTCCGCTGGCCGACACGCCCGTGGCCAAAGGCCCCCATACTTCCTGGGCCGTCGACGATTTGGACAAGGAATTGGAAGGCAAGGACGTGGCCGTCGGACCGCTCGAAGCGGCTCCCGGCGTTCGTATTGCGTATTTCTTTTCCGACGAGGCCCTGATCGAGTATCTCGAAATCAAGCAATGAGGACAAACATGACCAAGAAAAGTGGCATTACCAGGCGTCAAGCGGTGGGCGGCAGCATCGCGGCCGCGGCCGGACTCGTATTGGCTCAACCCAGCGACGCGCTGGCCGGTTGCGGTAAGTGTGGCGCCGACGCCAAGGCACACAGTCACAAGGTGCCGAAGCTGACCAACGAAATGTTTTACGACAAAGATGGCGAGTTTCTCGCCGACAAGGCCCGCCAGGCCTACTACGACATGTTCGCGCGGTTCCACTATCCGAATCCGAAGCCGCAGCAGGAATTGATGTGGGTCCAGGATTTCGGGATGGGCGATTTCATCCACGCCGGCATGGCCGGGGTTTTCTGGTTCAACGACAAAGAGAACAACTACTTCGGCCACGATATCTACCTGTTGCCCGGTCAGCAGATCCCCGAGCACAAGCACCTCAAAACCGAAGACGCCGTGGCCAAGCGGGAAGCCTGGCACGTGCGCCACGGCATGATCTATTGCCTGGGAACGGGTCCGGAAACCAAGCCGATGCCGGTCAAGTTGCCCGAGAGCCAGGAGGCGACTCGCACGGTCAAGAACTGCTGCCGCGTGCTGCCCGGCGAGGTGAATTCGCTGAACGAGGCCGAGGCGTTCCACTTCATGATCGCCGGCCCGGAAGGCGCCATCGTCACCGAGTACGCCACCTATCACGACGGCGCTGGCCTGCGATTCGCCAATCCCAAAGCAACCCTCGGATAAAACCGCCGGCGACAGTCGCAACGACCAATCACGCGACGGGTTCCACCCCCAGTGGGAGCCCGTCGCGTTTTTCATAAGTCTTGGGGCGGAAGAGGATTCGTCTGTAGCTACCGTCGCCAGACGGTGGGAGCGTGGTTTGAACCACGGTCTGGCGACCGTGGCTACAGCGTCATCTTCACCTTGAGCCATCTCTCCCGATACCGTAAGATCGCCGCAAGTAAGTGACCTCAGGAGAATCTCCCATGCAACGCACGCTCATCTTGTGCAAGCCGGATTGTGTCGAGCGGCGGTTAACCGGCCGTGTGTTGGCCCGCTTCGAGGAAAAGGGGCTCAACCTCATCGCCCTGAAGATGATGACCGTCAGCATCGAACGGGCTCGGCGACATTATGCCGAGCACGTCGAAAAGGACTGGTACGGGGAACTGGAAGCGTTCGTCACCGCCTCGCCCGTGGTGGCCGCGATCGTCGAGGGACCCCAGGCCGTTGCCGTGGTTCGACGCATGGTGGGAGCGACCAACGGCCTGAATGCCGAGCCGGGAACCATCCGCGGCGATTTCGGCTCCAGCCAGCAGATGAATCTGGTCCATGCCTCCGACAGCCCCGAGTCGGCCGATCGGGAGATCGACATCTTCTTCTCCGCCGAGGAAATCCACGACTACGAGCCGACCATTGGCCGCTGGCTTCGCCCGGACGGCGAAAGCTAAGGGGCGAGCAAGAAGAGAACGTCGGGGATGTTTCGGGTGCCTGGCGGTCGAGCGCAGCGAGCCCCCAGTACGCCGCGAACT
>CAYUIQ010000387.1:0-4474 GCA_964444795.1 uncultured Planctomycetaceae bacterium | reverse complement strand
CCCAGCTTGCGGCAGACTGGGGGCTCGCATGAGACCACCAGGCACCCATTGGTTTCATGCGACAATTTTTCCTGTACGAGTTGAATTGACCAAGGAGTTCCCCTCGTGGCGAAACATGCGAAGACGGCCATTTCCCCTACCCGCGAAGAAGACTACGCCGAATGGTATCAGCAGGTCGTTCGAGCGGCCGAGATGGCCGAGACGTCGCCGGTGCGCGGGTGTATGGTGATCCGGCCGTGGGGATACTCCTTGTGGGAGAACGTGACCCGAGAGCTGGACGCGATGTTCAAGGCCACCGGCCACAGCAATGCCTACTTCCCTCTGTTCATCCCCAAAAGCTTCCTGGAGAAGGAGGCCGAGCACGTCGAGGGCTTCGCCAAGGAATGTGCGGTGGTGACCCACCACCGGCTGGAAGCGGGCCCCGACGGCGGGCTGGTTCCCGGCGGCGAGTTGGAAGAGCCGCTCATCGTGCGGCCTACCTCCGAGACGATCATTGGGGCGGTCTACGCCAAGTGGGTGCAAAGCTACCGCGATCTGCCGATCCTGATCAACCAATGGGCCAACGTCGTTCGCTGGGAGATGCGCACCCGGCTGTTTCTCCGAACGGCTGAGTTTCTTTGGCAGGAGGGACACACGGTCCACGAGACCTCCGAGGAAGCCTGGGACGAAACCCGGCTGATCCTGGATATCTACCAGCGTTTCGCCGAGGAGTACATGGCCATGCCCGTGCTGACCGGCGAGAAGAGCGAATCGGAGCGCTTCCCCGGCGCCGTGAGCACGGTCTGCATCGAAGCGATGATGCAAGACCGCAAGGCGTTGCAAGGGGGCACGTCGCACTTCCTCGGCCAGAACTTCGCCAAGGCTTCGGAGATCAAGTTCCAATCGCGCGAGGGGCAAGAGGAATACGCCTGGACGACGTCCTGGGGTGTATCGACCCGGCTCATCGGGGCGATGATCATGACCCACGGCGACGACGACGGCATGGTCATGCCACCGCGGCTGGCCCCGGCCCACGTGGTCGTTTTGCCCATCATCCGCAGCGACGACCAGCGCCAGGCGATTCTCGACTACTGCAACGAGGTGGCCGAAAAGATTCGCGCCGGGACGTACGACGGCCGGCCGGTCGAGGTGGTGGTCGACGCCCGGGACATGAACGCCGGCGAGAAGGGCTGGCATTGGGTGAAGAAGGGGATTCCCGTGCGGGTCGAAGTCGGCCCTCGCGACATGAAGAACAACGCCGTGTTCGTTGCCCGGCGCGATAAGTCGGGCAAGGAGAAATACGGCCAGAACCGCGACGAATTCGCCGCCGGCATTAGCGGACTGTTGGAGGAAATCCAAACCGGGCTGTTCGAGCGGGCCAAAGCGTTCATGGGCGAACATACGCACACGATCGACGATTACGACGCGTTCAAGGCTTTCTTCACGCCAAAGAACGAAGAGAAGCCCGAGATTCACGGCGGCTTTGCCGTGAGCCACTGGTGCGACGGCGCCGAGTGCGAGGAAGCGATCAAGCCGCTCAAGGTCACGATCCGCTGCATCCCCTTCGATCGTGCCGAAAGCGGCTCGGGCAAGTGTGTCATTTGCGGCAAGCCGAGCAGCGGGCGAGTGGTGTTCGCGAAGTCGTATTGAGAGCCCGGGCCAAACGAACGACGTGATTCACCCCTCACCATGACCTTCCGGAGGACCATCACCATGCGCCGCTTCTTTCCCCGCCGTGCTTTCTTGATTGCCGCACTGCTCGTTTCCGCGGTTTCCGCCACCAATCCGGTGATCGCCGCGCCGGAGAAGCTCAACGTGCTGTTCATCGCGGTCGACGACCTGCGGCCCGAGTTGGGATGTTACGGCAACACGCTGATCAAAACCCCGAATATCGACGCCCTGGCCGCTCGCGGTACGACGTTCAACCGGGCCTACTGCCAGCAGGCCGTGTGCAGTCCGTCGCGTACCTCGCTGCTGACGGGCCGCCGTCCGGACACGACCAAGGTGTACGATCTGCAAACCCATTTCCGCCTCCATTTGCCCGAGGTCGTCACCTTGCCACAGTATTTCAAGGAGCGGGGATACGAAACGCGTGGGATGGGTAAGATCTATCATGGCGGGCTGGACGACCCGAAAAGTTGGTCGGCTCCCCACTGGCGTCCGTCGGGTCCGGCTTACGGGAAACCCGACACGCTGGAAGATCTGGCGCGACGGGGTAAGGAGATGCGCGAGAAGATGGGGCGAGCGACCACCGTGTTGCAGCGCGATCCGGACAGCGGCGCGGTGTTGAAAGTGACCCGGCCCAAGTATCGCGTGCGGGGACCGGCCTGGGAAGACCCCGACGTGGCCGACAACGCCCTGCCCGACGGCAAAACGACCGACCACGCCATCGCCGTGCTGCGGGAGATCCACCAGCAGCCGTTTTTCCTCGCCGTGGGATACGTGAAGCCGCACCTGCCCTTCGTTGCCCCTAAGAAGTACTTCGATCTGTACCGGCGCGAGGAGATCCCCCTGGCCCCCAACCCGTTTCCGCCCAAGGACGTCCCGCCGATCGCCATGCACTCGTGGGGCGAGTTGCGCAACTACCAGGACATCCCCAAGCAGGGCCCCTTGAACGAGGAGATGGCTCGCGATCTGGTTCATGGGTATTACGCGGCGACCAGTTACATCGACGCCCAGATGGGCCGGCTACTGGCGGAAGTCGACCGGCTCGGCCTGCGCCAGCGGACGGTGATTGTGCTCTGGGGCGATCACGGTTGGCAATTGGGCGATCACGGGCTGTGGTGCAAGCATACGAACTTCGAGATCGCCGCCCGGGTGCCGATGATCTTCAGCACGCCGGGGCAGAAAAACGCCGGCGCCGCCAGCGACGCCCTGAGCGAGTTCGTCGACATCTACCCGACGCTATGTGAACTGGCCGGATTGCCCGTGCCCGAAGGGCTCGAAGGCACCAGTCTGGCGCCGGTCATCGAGCGGCCCGACCGGCCATGGAAATCGGCCGCCTTCAGCCAATACCCGCGGGGCAAGGCGATGGGCTATTCGATGCGGACCGATCGCTACCGCTACACCCAATGGCAAAACCGGGCCGATGGCCAACCGCTGGCTGCCGAGTTGTACGACCACCAAAACGACCCGCAAGAAAACGTCAATTTGGCGGGTCGCCCAGAACATAAGGAACTGATCGCCAAACTGGCCGAACAGCTCAAGGCCGGGTGGCAAGCGGCCCGACCGAGTGACTGAGCGGAACTTTCTCGCGCCACGGCGGTTCAATCAGGGGGGTGCCATCAAGGTAGCTTCGGTCGCCAGACCGCGGTTCGGGCGGCGCATCCACGGTCTGGCGACCGTAGCTACCAGCCCAATGCGGCGATGAAAATCCTTCACGCCGTTGAAAATTCCGGCTATACTCAAGGTTTCGTATCCCGCCGCTCATGCGACACCCTCCGCAATCCCCATCCCGTTTTGACCGATCCAAGAAAGAGACTCTCATGAGAATTCCGATCGCGCTTGCCTTGGCCGCTGTGCTATTGATTCCCACGCTGGCCTTGGCCCAGGAGAACGAGGGCCCCGTCGACGTCGGCGCCGAAACGGCTTCGCACACGGAACTGGAACCGCTGGACGTCGAATTCCAATCGCTCACGGCCATGCAGATGACCCCCGACGGCAAGCTCCTGGCCGCCGACGCGGGCGCCGAACAGATCAAGGTCATCAATCCCAAAGGCAAAGTGATCGCCACCTACGAGCCGGGCTTTGGCCCCGAGGCGCTCGACGTGGCCGACGACGGCACGATCTACTGTGGCGGAAAAGGAAAACTGGCCATCCTCGATAAGCAGGGCAAGGTACTCAAAACGGTTGACGCGCCGGCCAACATCGAGACACCCCCCTCGGAGATGCGCCGCCCCTGGTCCAAGCCGTCTCGCGTCTCGGGCGTCGCCGTGGCCGACGGCGCCGTCTATGCCGCGTTCGGTTCCGGCTGGAGCATGGGCTCCAAATCGAAGCTGTTCCGTTTCGATCGCCAGTTGGAGAACCCCGAGTTGCGGGCCGAGGGATTGCGCGGCTGTTGCCAGCGCTGCGACATCGTGGTCAACGACAACAAGCTCTACCTGGCCGAGAACTCCGTGCATCGGGTCGTTTGCTATGACGACAAGGGCGAAATCCTCGACAAGTGGGGCGAGCGAAGCCGGAACGAACTCCAGGGGTTCGGAAGCTGCTGCAACCCGATGAACCTCGCTTTCGACGCCGACGGGACCCTCTATACGTCGGAGTCCGGGATCGGCCGGGTGAAGCGCTATTCGGTCGACGGCAAGTTTCTCGGGCTGGTTGGCTACGCGGGCGTCGAACGTTTTAGTCGGGCCGGTCATCTGGCCGCCTCTTGCAGCAATATCGCCATCGCCGTGGTACCCGACGGCAGCCGCGTTTACGTCATGGATTACAAAGCCAACAAGATTCGCATACTTCAGAAGAAAACTCCGTAGTAGCTGCCCGTTGAAATACTCGT
>CAYUIQ010000386.1:0-4518 GCA_964444795.1 uncultured Planctomycetaceae bacterium | reverse complement strand
AGATCGCCACGTACTGGGGGCTCGCTCCGCTCGACCACCAGGCACCCGAAATGAACCCGTTCACGGCGCACTCCAATGGCCCGTCCGAAAAAGGGGACAGGCACCGTCGGCCGGCGGCGCAACCGCTTCAACACGGCGCTCTCGACGGAGCCAGTCCCCATTTTCGGACTCCCTCACTGTTATTGGAATAGCATGCCCGATCATACCCATCCCGAAACCATGCTCGCCGCCCGACTGCACGGACCGGCCGATATGCGCGTCGAGCGCGTGCCGCATCCCGGGCCACCACCACCGGGGCATGTGTTGCTTCGGGTCACCGCCGCGGGCATCTGCGGCAGCGATCTGCACGCCTTTCGCCACGCGCAAATCGGCGAGTCGAAGATCGAAAAGCCGCTGATCCTCGGGCACGAGTTCGCCGGTATCGTCGAGCAAGTCAGCGAGCAAGTGGGCGAAGACTGTCTCGACGGACAATTCCAGCCGATCGCCCCGGGCGCGCACGTGGCGGTCGACCCGGCCCAACCGTGCGGCCGCTGCGAATTCTGCCAACGGGGCGATCCGAACCTCTGCACCAATCTGCACTTCTGCGGATTGGCTCCCGACGACGGCGCCTTTTGCCAGTGGATGCACATGCCGGCCTCCTCGTGTTTCACGGCCCCCGACGTCATGGACGAAGCCGAACTCGTTTTGATCGAGCCGCTGGGTGTGGCCATGCATGCGGTCGATCTAGCCAAGTTGCGCATCGGTCAGCGGGTGGCCGTGCTGGGTGCCGGACCCGTCGGCTTGTGTATCGTGCAGTTGGTCAAGTCCAGCGGCGCCGACACGATCTACTCGGCCGACAAGTTCCCCTGGCGTGTCGAGCTGGCCAAGGAATTCGGTGCCAACGAAGCCTGGTGCTGCGACCGGCAGGACACGATCGAGACGATCCGCAAGGCGACGGGTGGACGCGGGGTCGACGTGGTCATCGAAGCCGCCTGGAGCGGCGAAGCGGTGGCCCAGGCCGCTGAAATCGTGGCCCCCGGCGGACGGCTGGTGATCGTTGGCATCTCCGAAGACGAGCAACTGACCATCCCCCACGCCGTGGCCCGGCGCAAGGGGCTGACGATCGTCATGGTCCGCCGCATGAAGCACATTTATCCCCGCGCGATCCGGCTGGTCGACATGATGGGGGCCAACGAAGACGATCATCTCCGACTTCTGCAACTGGTAAGTCACCGCGTCACCCTGGCCGATCTGCCGGATGCCTTCAAGCTCAACGCCGCCTACGACGACAACGTGGAGAAGGTGATCGTCGACATCGGATCGGCCGATTGACCGTGCGTCGGGTGGTGTCGTGGGGTACAATGTACTCTCGGTAGCTACGGTCGCCAGACCGTGGGTTGAGTCGCATCCCGCCGTCTGGCGACGGGTGGCTACGGATAGACCCGCATTATTGAACCTTACCCTCCGCGTGCCCTGCGACTCTGCGTGAAGACATCGCCAGGAAGGAGCTCACGCAGAGGCGCGGAGCTCGCGGAGAAGACCTTGTGCGCGGTTATGCCTGTCCTTTCCCCCGATCATGCCAATCCTTCTTGCAGAAACGACATTGCTTCGCCAACGACGTTCGCAGCGGCTTACCGCAATACAGGCATGGACCCGACTCGGGAGGGTTAAAGGCTGGAGGCATGGGAGGCTTTGCTTCCGGAGGCGGATTCTTCTCCCTCAAAACTCTCCATTTGGCGGCTTGTATCTGCTTGGCCTCTTCCGGATAGGTGATGTACAAGACCGGCGATTCCGCAGCCACGCTGTGTTCACGTTCGGCGAGTTTGTACGCGAATTCGTGAACAAGCTCGCCGATCTGGTGCGGGAATCCACCCGCCCAGCAGCATTGAACATATCCGTCGTGCCAATCAACTTGCTCGCGGACAGTATCTGGATACTCGCCCAGGAGCGCGTCGACGGCGTTTTCGTCGAGAGGCCGCAACGGCGCGATGTTGGATGGACTAAGAGTCGCAGGGTCGAAGTGGCCGACGATGGTGTAGTGAATGAAACTCATCGTGAGCAACTGCTTCGTTCGCCGAGGGTAATGGCCGACAATGTGTCGGCAAGAACAGACTTGGCGATCACGATGTCATATAGAACGCAACTCCACCCATTTTAACAGACGCCACGGCCCCGGCCAATCACCACAGCACAAGACACAAGAAAGGGCAGGCATTATTGAAGCTCACTCTCCGCGAGCCCTGCGTCTCTGCGTGAGGACATCGCCGGGAGTTCACGCAGAGGCACGAAGCTCGCGGAGAAGACCTTGTGCGCGGTTACGCGGTTTTGCCTGTCCTTTCTTTCTATATCCTGCTCCGCTTCCGGCGCGAGAATGAGTCTAGCGGCCATGCTGGCTTCGTACCCTGCGTTTGACCTCTTCCCAGGGAAGGCCGGAAGCCGGCTTGCTCATCAGGTTGGCCTTTCGCCGGGCCAGTTCCTTCTTCTGCCAATCGCGGACTGGAACCTCCGACGGGTTGGCCGCCGGATCGTCCCAAAGGTCCTCGACCAGTTGGAGCTTCTCCGTCGGGCTGAGGTCGAAAATGGAAGCAGCATCCGGGGCCATCGTTCTCTCTCGCGAAGAATCTGAAGAAAAGCAGGGACACGCACCCGATACCGTTGATCTTCGTCCGTGCCTCCCCGCGAGTCATGTCCTACTCGCGATACCGCAGCGCCACCAACACGCACGGCCCGCCGCCCAGCACGTTCATCCCCAGTTCTTCGGCCCGTTGCAGGGCAGCCGGGCTTTCGGCGCCGGGTTGCATCCAGACGTGGCGAATACCGGCCGTGGCGGCCTGTTCGATGATCCGTTCGGTGACCGGCGGCGGGGTGACGATCGACAGGCCGTGGACCGGCTCGGGCAGCGAGGCCAAGTCGGGCACCGTGACGATGCCCTCGATTTCCGTCTCCCTGGGGTGAACGGGATAGACCTTCAAGTCGTTTTGAAGGTACGCCCGGAGCACCTTGTTGCCGTACTTCTCGCGGTTTGTGGAAGCACCCACCACGGCAAACGGGCTGCCGGCGAGGAAAGCGTCGATCTGTTCTTGAAGTTCCATTTACGCTCCAAACTTGCCCAGCCGATCGGCGTTGGCCAAAGCTTGCGGCATGAGATAAATCGCCTCGAACTGGCCTAGCCCGCCGCGGGTCGATTCGGTTTCGCTGAACGCGCGGCAAGCGTCGGTGCGGCAGAGATCGGACACCAACAGCGTGGGCACCGGGTGCCAACTGTGGCCGCTCATCACCGCCGGCGTGCTGTGGTCGCCGGTGACGATCAGTACCGTGGGGCCCAGTTCGGCAACGCGGGGGATCACGGCGTCGAACTGCTCGATCATCTTCACCTTCGCGGGGAAGTTGCCGTCTTCACCCCGGCTGTCGGTGTACTTGAAGTGGACAAAGAAGAAATCATAGTCGTTCCACGCCTCGGCCAGCGTGTCGATCTCTTCTTCCAGCGAACCGGGCGTGCCGACGATCTCCATGCCCACCAGTTGGGCCAGGCCCTTGTACATCGGGTAGACGGCGATGGCCGCCGCCTTCACGCCGTAGACTTCCTCGTAGGTGGGCAGGTCGGGCTTCTCGGAGAAACCACGCATGGTCAGGCCGTTGGCCTTGGGCTGATCGGCCAGCAACTTCTGGGCTTGAACCAGGAACTGCTTGGCCACCTCGACCGTCTTTTCGCTACCGGGATCGGTGGCCACCGGATCCAGCGGGGGTACGCCCGTCTTCTGCGGATCGGTATCCAGCACCTTGCCACCCAGACCCTGGCCACGAAAGACGACCACGAACCGATGCTCCTTGACCGGCTCAACGAAGATCTCCACCCCGGGGATGCTCACCTGGCGGAGTTTGACGGCCAGCGGTGTACTCTCTTCGGTGGGGATGCGCTCGGCGCGGCGGTCGGTGATGTTGCCTTCGGCATCCAACGAGCAGAAATTGCAGCGGATGGCCACGTCGTTGTCTTGCAGGGCGAAGCCGATTCCGGTGGCCTCCAGCGCCCCGCGACCGATCACGTATTGCAGCGGATCGTACCCAAACAGGCCCAAGTGGCCCGGCCCGCTGCCCGGGGTGATCCCCGGCTTGATGGGAATCGACATCCCCTGGGTGCCACGCACGGCCAGGGCATCGAGATTGGGGGTTCGGGCCGCTTCCAGTTCGGTCGGTCCGCCCGGCTCCAAGGGCAGGCCACCGATGCCGTCGGCCACCATCATGACGATCTTCGAGTCGTTGGACGTTTTGAGCGATTTGGTCAGTTCGTGAATATCCATCCGCGGGGGGCCTCTGTGTCGAGTGGTCCTGTGTCGAGTAATCTGCAATGCGGCAAACCCTATTTGATACCAAAACTGCGGCCAAAGGCAAGTGGCCCGGGCGGTCAAACGTCTCGTGGCGACCGCTCCCCCCTGGTTGTCGCGGAACGGGCAGGCTATGTTTAGTTGGTCGGCGGTCGATATTCGTTTAACGCCCAGCCGGAGGCGCCGGCTTCCTCAACATTCCACGACAAGAGCCGGC
>CAYUIQ010000385.1:0-4530 GCA_964444795.1 uncultured Planctomycetaceae bacterium | reverse complement strand
CGAGCATCTCCAGTTTCATTCCGGCCAGCGGGCCAACATCGCTGATCGCCGCATCACGCAGGTAGAGTTCCCGCAAAGGAGCGCCGGCGATCGGCCCCAGATCGGTCACGGCCGTTGCCGAGAGTACCAGCGCTTGCAACGGCATTCCTTGAAGCGGGCTGATGTCGTCCACGGGACATTGGTCCAGCACGAGTTGCTCCAATTTCATTCCCCGAAGCGCGCTGATGTCGGAAATTGGGCAGTTGATAAGCTGCAGGTAGCGTAGCGGAAAGCCCGCCAGCGGGCTGATGTCCTTCACGGGCGCTTCGGCCAACTGCACTTCAAGTACTTGCCCATTCTGGGCACCTACTCGTGCGCCGCCTTGGAACCCCGGATTCTTGGCCATAAGTGCCGCGTTGAGTTCTTTCTGGAGTTCCTGCTGGGAGCGGACCACGGGCTCCTCCGGCTGCCGTACCTCCGCGGGCGGGGCCTCATTCTCGGCGGGATTTTCGCCGGGCGATTTCTCGCCGCCATCCGATTTGTCGGGTCCCTTTTCGCCGGAACTCTTGGGCGACGGCTTCGATTGCGAAACACTATCCGAGGACGAGCATCCGGCCAGTATGGCCAGAACGATGGTGGTCGCCGCGAGACGAACGGTCCAGTTCAAGGGAAATCTCCTCTGACAGAAACGGGGGCACCCAGCACGGCGTCACCGGCGCGACCGTGCTCGCGGAGCCTGACGCCAACCCGTCTAACGTAGCAGGCTGCCATTGGCGGGTCAATAAACCCCACGTCAGCACCCCACCTCGGAAGACCCCACCCCAGAGCCGTACCCCTTGGACACCCGGGCCGGTTCGGTTATACAGTTGGGTTGCGTTCTACCGTTGGCCCAGGAGGCATGGCTCCTGGGCCCCAGCGGAGAGAACCGGGTTTCACGAGAGCACCGCACGGGAAAGAGATGATGGATTTCGAAGGAAAAACGGTCCTGGTTACGGGGGCGGCAGGCGCCATTGGCAAGGGGATCGCCACCGGATTCTGCAACGGAGGCGCGAAAGCCTTTTTGACGGACATTAGCCAGGACGCCGTCGACGCAGCCGTTGAAGAGGTCTCCGACGGCGGTGGAAACTGTCGCGGTCTGGCCGCCGACGTGACCCAAGAGGAGCAGGTGGCCAAGGTCGTTGCCGCCGCGGCCGAGGCTTTTGGTGACCAGATCGACGTCTTGGTCAACGTGGCCGGGATCGTCGGGCAGGGCAAAGTCGAGGATCTCACCGTCGAGGAGTGGGACAAAGTCTTCGCCGTCAACTGCACCGGCTCGTTCCTCTTCATCAAGCACGTCGTCCCCAAGATGAAGGCCCACGGCTACGGCAAGATCGTCAATTTCTCGTCGAAGTCGGGCAAGACCGGCTCGGCGCTGATGTGCCACTACTCGGCCGCCAAGGCCGCGATCATGGGCCTGACCCAGGCTTTGGCCTACGAATTGGCCGGCGACGGAATCACCGTCAATTGTCTCTGCCCGGGCATTACCGAGGCGACGGGCGTCTGGGATAACGTCTCGGCCGGATACATCAAGAATCTCAACCTGCCGGAGGACGAGGTCGTCAAGAAGTTCACGGCCAAGGTCCCGTTGGCCCGGTTGGCCAAGATCAAGGACGTCGTGGCGGTGACGCTATTTCTCTCCTCGCCCGGCTCCGACTACATGACCGGCCAGGCGATCAACGTGACCGGCGGCCGCGAGATGCACTAACAGAGGACACAAGAAATGTACACGCGAAAAGAAGTAGCGGCGACGCTCGATCATGCGGTTCTCAAACCTTTTGCCACCGATTCCGACGTAGCCGACGGTTGCACGATGTGTCGCGAGCGGGAAGTGGCGGCCATCTGCGTACGGCCGACCGATGTACGCCTGGCGGCCAAGATCCTCGCCGGCAGCAAGGTCGCGCCCGCGGCGGTTATCGGTTTCCCCCACGGCAGCAACCGCGCGGAGGTCAAGGCGCTGGAGTCGAAGCTGGCCATCGAAGACGGCGCCACCGAACTCGACATGGTGATGAACGTCGGCAAGTTTCTCAGCGGCGATTACGATCTGGTCCAGCGCGACATCGAGGCGGTCGTTGCCGAGGCCAAGCCCAAGAACGTCTGCGTGAAGGTGATCCTCGAAAGCTGCTATCTCTCGCCCGAACAGATCGCCAAGGCATGCAAGATCGCCGAGGCGGCCGGTGCCGATTACGTCAAGACATCGACCGGATTCGGCGACGGACCGGCCACGCCCGAGGCCATCGACATCATGATCAAGACCGTCGGCCAGACGATGGGCGTGAAGGCTTCCGGCGGCGTTCGCGACTATGAAACGGCGGTCGGCTACCTCAAACAGGGCTGCAAGCGGCTCGGCGTGGCGTCGACCGTCGTGTTGCTCGACGGAGCGCCTGAATGACCACCGAAATGAAGGCGGTCGTGTATCACGCTCCGGGCGACGTGCGTGTGCGGACGCTGCCGATTCCCACCTGTGGCGAGGACGAGATTCGCGTCAAGATCGACGCCTGCGCCGTCTGCGGCACCGATCTGAAGGCCTATTTGCACGGCAATCCACGAATGCAGGCCCCCATCGCCATGGGCCACGAGTTGACCGGGCTGATCGATACGGTCGGCTCCGCGGTCGAGGGGTTTGCCGTCGGCGACCGGATCGTCATGGCCACGTCGATCTCGTGCGGCCAGTGTGCTTACTGCCGGCGCGGGTGGAACAACCTGTGTGTCGACTTGGCGCCCATGGGATTCAGCTATCACGGCGGAATGGCCGAGTATACGGTGATCCCGGGGCGAGCACTGGCCAACGGGCACGTCATTAAGGTGCCCACCGGCGTCAAGGCCGAGCATGCCGCGCTGGCCGAGCCGGTCAGTTGCGCGGTCAACGCGGCCGATAACTGCAACATCCAGCAAGGCGATACCGTGGTGGTCGTTGGTGCCGGGCCGATGGGCATTATCAACGCATGCGTGGCCCGAGAGGTCGGCGCGACGAAGATCATCCTGGCCGAGATCAACCAGACGCGACTCGATCAGGCCGCGCCGTTCGGGTTCGATCGGTTGGTCGATCCTGCCAACGAAGACCTGGCGGCGATCGTGCGGGAAGAGACCGCGGGCATCGGAGCCGACGTGGCCATCGTGGCCGCACCGGCCGCCGCACCGCAGGAACAGGCCGTCGAACTGGTGCGCAAGCGGGGCACCGTTTGTCTGTTCGCCTCGCTACCCGCGTCGAACAAGCAGCTCTCGCTGGACAGTCGGGCCATCCACTACGGCGAGTTGCGCGTGGTCGGCAGTAGCGATTCGACGCCCGAGCACGTTCGCAAAGCGGTCGAGTTGATCGCCGGCGGATCGCTCCCGGCCCAGCGGCTGGCTACCCACGTGTTGCCGTTGGACGGGATTCTTCAGGCTTATGAATTGATGCAAAGCGGCGAGGCGTTGCGCGTGGTGCTGGTGCCGTAGCGTGTTCGTTTAACGCCCAGCCGAAGGCGCCGGCTTATGTGGCGTTCCACCACTGCCAAGAAGAGCCGGCGCCTCCGGCTGGGCGTTAAACGACTCAGAATGGCCAACTCGACCCCCAAACACCGGGCACAAGTGCCCGGGCTGAACATCCCATGCTTACGACATTCAAAGATATGCTCGGCCACGCGCGGGCCAACCGGTATGCGGTGCCGGCGTTTAATTGCACCGAGGACGTCATGGTTCGGGCGATCCTGGAAACGGCCGAGGAGTGTCGCGCGCCGGTGATCCTCATGGGCCTGGGCATGGACCTGAAAACCGACGGCGGCAACGGCTGGATCTACCACATTGGGCTGATCCAGGCCGTGGTCGAGCACCACGACATCCCCATCGTGTTGCACCTCGACCATACCGACGACCTGGAGTTGATCCGTGCGGCGGTCGATCACGGGTTCTCGTCGGTGATGATCGACGGGTCGAGCCGGCCTTTCGAGGAAAACGTGGCGCTGACCGCCGCCGCGGTCGAAATCGCCCGGCCTGCGGGGGTCGACGTCGAGGGAGAACTGGGACACGTCGGCGGCATGGATTTGGCCGATACGCATTGCGAGGATAACGTGCTGACGCGGGCGGACGAAGTGACGCGATTCGTCGAGCAGACGGGCGTCGACGCGTTGGCCGTCTCGATCGGCACGGCACACGGCATTTACCGGTCGAAGCCGACATTGAACATCCAGCGGCTTGCCGAACTCAACGCCGCCAGCCCCGTTCCCCTGGTGTTGCACGGCGGGTCGGGTACGCCCGACGATCAGGTCCAGGAAGCCGTCCGCCACGGGATCTGCAAGATGAACGTTTTCGCCGACGGGCGCATGGCCATGTACCGGGGGCTCAAAGAAGCCGCCACGGCCTTCGATCGCCCCGATCCGCTACCCCGGGACATGTTTGCCCCGGTCAAGCGAGAGTTGCAGAAAGTCGTCGCCGAAAAGATCAAACTGCTTTTCGCCGACGCTCAAGTTGTTTAGAATCTTTACATCTGGATATCCGCTCGCCGTGCGAGTAAGTTCGTTTAACGCCCAGCCGAAG
>CAYUIQ010000384.1:0-4536 GCA_964444795.1 uncultured Planctomycetaceae bacterium | reverse complement strand
CGCCCGCGGGCGCCGAGCCGTGGCGGTTGGTTTGGTCCGACGAGTTCGACGACTCGGGGTTGCCCGACCCGGACAAGTGGGGCTACGAAGAGGGGTTCGTGCGAAACAACGAACTCCAATACTACACGTCCGCCCGAAAGGAGAACGCGCGGGTTCAAGACGGCCTGCTCGTAATTCGGGCCAACAAGGAGCGGTACGCCAATCCTCGTTTCCGCGGCGACGGAAAACATGGCCGAGAATTTGCCGAGTACACGTCGGCCAGTGTGACCTCTCGTGGCAAGGTGACGTGGCGTTATGGGCGGATCGAAGTCCGCGCGAAGCTGCCCACGGGCCGCGGCACGTGGCCGGCTATTTGGATGCTGGGGACGAGAGGAGGCTGGCCGGCCTGCGGCGAAATCGACATCATGGAGAACGTCGGTTTCGCCCCGGACGTGATCCACGCCAACGTCCACACAGCGAAGTACAATCACACCAAGGGCAACGGCAAAGGCTCCAAGATCACGGTCGAGAAGCCGTACGAGACGTTTCACGTCTACGCGATCGAGTGGAGCAAGGACCGGATCGACTTCTTCCTTGACGACAAGAAGTACTTTACCTACGAGAATGAAGGCACCGGCGTCGACGCATGGCCGTTCGATTCGCCGCACTACCTGATTCTCAACATCGCCGTCGGCGGAAGCTGGGGAGGACGGCGTGGAATCGACGACGCCATCTTCCCCCAAGAAATGGCGATTGACTACGTGCGTGTCTATAAGAAAGGCGACAGCAACGAAAGCAAATGAACCGTGAGATCGAAAGGAAGAAACTATGATGCGCGTCATTCTCTCGCTCTGCGTACTGATCGCGATTTCCTCGTCGGCAATGGCTGCCGGCCCCGAGTGGCCCGGCTGGCTGGGCCCCAACCGCGACGGAAAATCTCTCGATACGGGGCTGCTGAAGCAATGGCCGGACGAAGGGCCGAAGCTGCTTTGGAAAGTTGAGGGTATCGGCGTCGGGTTCTCCAGCGTTGCCGTCACCGGCGGCAAAGTCTACATCACCGGCGACCGCGACGGCAAGCTGACGCTTTCCGCTCTGGATCTCAACGGCAAGCCGCTGGGGAAGATCAACCATGGTCAAGGTCGCGGCGGACCCGACGGTTCCCGCTCCACGCCCGTGATCGACAACGGAAACCTCTACCTCCTCGGCGGCAACGGACTGATCGGTTGTTACGATGCCGCCAACGGCCGTCAGAAGTGGTCCCACACGGCCCAAGAGTTTGGCGGATCGCCCGGTGGATGGGGCTATGCCGAGTCGGTGTTGATCTACAAGAACATGGCCATTTTCAAGCCCGGCGGCAAGAACTGCATCGTCGCCTTGGACAAAACCACCGGCGAGATTGTTTGGAAGAGCACCGGCTTCGAGGCCGGGCCGGAATATGGTTCGTGCATTGCCGTGACCTTCGCGGGCCAGTCGATGATCATCACCGGGACCAACCGGGGGATTGTCGCGGTGGAGGCCGACAACGGCCGTCTGCTCTGGTCAAACGACTTCTCGTCGGGCAACACGGCCAACTGCCCGACCCCCGCATACGCCGACGGCCACGTTTTCTGGGCCAACGGTTACGGCCGAGGCGGTGTCTGCCTGAAGCTCGGCAAACAGGGCGGGAAGGTCACCGCCGACGTAGCCTGGACCACCCGGGACATGGTCTGCCACCACGGCGGCTACGTGATCCACCAGGGCCACATTTACGGCAACCACGACGGCACTTGGGTCTGCCTCGACCTGAGGACCGGCGAGAAGAAGTGGAACGAACGGGCGGTGGGCAAGGGCTCGCTCTGTTTCGCCGACGGCATGTTGTACCTGTTTGGCGAGAACGGCGGCCGAGCCGGCTTGGCAAACTGTTCGCCAGAGGGCCTGGAACTGAGCGGCCAGGTCGAGGTCAAAGGCAGCGGCCCGAGTTGGGCTCATCCGGTCGTCACCGGTGGACGCCTCTACCTCCGTTACGACGACCATCTGTATTGCTTCGACGTGAAGCGGTAGTGCGCGTTCTGCAAAGACCAGTCGTAACGAGCTTGGCGTAACGAGAAGGACCAGCAATGGCCAGTTTACCGCGATGTTCACGGCGACGTTTCCTCGGGCACAGCGCCACGATCGGGGCTACCGGCTTGGCAATTCCGTACGTGATTCCCTCGGGCGTTTTGGCCGCGCCGGGGCAACCGGGGGCCAACGACCGTATCGTCATTGGATTCATCGGAACCGGGGGGCGAGCCCGGCAACTGATGGATCATGTGCCCGCCGACGGACGGATCGTCGCCATCTGCGATTGCTACCGGCAGCGATACGTTGAGACACTCCAACAGAAGCAAACGAACTGGAATACTTACCAGTATTATCCGGAGATGTTCGACAAAGAGAATCTCGACGCGGTCGTGGTGGCCACGCCCGACCATGCCCGGGTGTTGCCGTGCATCCATGCCTGTCAGGCCGGGCTGGACGTCTACGCCGAGAAGCCGCTAACGCTGACGATTGCCGAAGGCCGCGCGCTGGTTAACGCGGCACGAAAGTATGATCGCGTGTTCCAGGTCGGCTCGCAGCAACGGAGCATGGAGATGAACCGCTTTGCCTGCGAGTTGGTCCGCACGGGCGGAATCGGAGCGATCAAGGCCGTTCTTGGCGTGAACTACACCGGACCGCGGCACTACACGGGCCTGCCGAGTCAGCCGATTCCCGACGGCGACGATTGGAACCTCTGGCAGTCGCGTACCGAATCGCGCCCGTTCAACCAGACCTTGCAGTTCGGCTGGATGCAGTGGAGTTGCTACTCCGGCGGCGAGATGACCAACTGGGGCGCCCACGGCGTCGACCAGATTCAATGGGCGCTGGGAATGAGCCACACTGGGCCGGTCGAAATCTGGCCCACCAGCGAAGGCCCCCATGGCAAGGTACAGATGCGATATGCCAACGGCACTGTCGTCCGTTATGAACTGGACAGCGGTCCATCGGGCGGAGGCGTTTTCGTCGGCGAAGACTGCAAGATCGAAATCAACCGCAACAAGTTCACCACGAATCCGCCCGACTTCGTCAAGGACCCGCCCGAACCGGCCACCGCACGGATTTGGGAAGGCCCCGGTTGGATCGCGCGGCCCCATATCCAGAATTGGCTCGATTGCATCAAGACGCGAGAGAAGCCCAACGCCGACGTGGAAATCGGTCACCGCTCGATCAGCGTCTGTCATCTCGCCAATATCGTGCGGAGGATCGGCCGCAAACTTCGCTGGGACCCCGACAGGGAGACCTTTCCCGGCGACGACGAAGCCAACTGTTATCTCCAGCGTCCCCGGCGGAAAGGGTTCGAATTGCCCGATCCCGTTTAGCCGAATGATTCGTTTCTCCAATTTGCAGTAAGGGACTTCCCATGCGAGCGTGTCGCTTGATCGTCGCGGTGTTGCTATTGACGGCTTGTCCACTGGTCGCGGGTGCCCAGGATCACGCTGGAGCCCTGCAATACAAGGCGCTCCGCTGCGAACCGCCCCTTGCGTCCGGCGCAACCTGGGCGATACTCGACCGCGACGGGGCCAACCGGAAGGTCGAGCCCTATCTCTCGTCACTGGGCGCGGGTGAGGTCGGCACCGGGGTCATTGCCTCGCCCTCGTTTGTTCTGTCGACCGACGCGATCGCGTTGACGATCCGCGGCCATGACGGCATGGACGGCGGCCGTCGGAAGAACTTCATCGCGCTGGTCGATGACGAAACAAGCCAAACCCTGCAACAAGCCATGGCCCCGGGTTCCGACCCCATGCAAGAGCGTTCCTGGGATGTGGCGAAGCTCAAGGGGCGCAAGGTTCGTATCGAGGTCCACGACGGACTGGCCGAAGGCGCGTACGCCTGGTTGGGAATTGGCAAGATCGACGCCGGGACGGCCCTGACCGTCGACTTTCGGAGCGGTATGCCGGCCGGCTGGAAGATCAGCGCGAAGCGGACCGAACCGAAAACCAAACTGCTCGAAGGAGGCGTGCCGTTCCTCCGCTACCCCGCGGCGCATACGCTGATTCCCGCCACCGGCGTCGCCGAAATCCCCTGCGGGTTTACCGCCGGGAGAATCTTTGTCCTGGGATGCACGGTACCGGACGGCAAGCCGCTTGCCGTTTATGGCACGATAGAGATTAGCTATCGAAACGGTGACCGCGAGCGATTTCCCCTGATGTTCGGCTTCACGCTCGACGGACAGGCGAAGCTGCCCAGCCCGTCGGGCGCGATCCACTTGCATCCGTCGGCCGATCCGTTCCAGTTTTATCTGGTCCTGGCCCCCAACGCCGAAGTGATCGAGAAGATTACGCTCAGGAAGAACCCCCAGCAGGCCCATGCCCCACGAATCACCGCCATCACTTGCCAAACGGCGGCCGAGAGTGACCGCCTCGAAGTCTTGCCCGAGCCTCGACTTTCACCGCGGGAGGAGCAGTGGATCGGGACGCACGCGATTACGTCCACTTCGCCGAAACTCCAGAGCATCGTCGCCGAGATCCGCCGCGCCCACAAGATGCCGACTGACGAATAGAA
>CAYUIQ010000383.1:0-4743 GCA_964444795.1 uncultured Planctomycetaceae bacterium | reverse complement strand
CCCTCCGGGCCGTTCCGGCAAAATGTACCTGTCCCCTTTTTCCTCTCAACCATGGCAGAAGGGTGAAAGCCAGCCGGCCATCGCGCCGAGATGACGGGTTTGCACGTAGACCGAGCCCGTCCCCTGAAAGGCCATCACCAGCCCCTCGCCGGAGAACATGGTCGACTTGAGCCCGCCCATGCCGCGAATCTGGTAATCGAGCCCGGGCTCCCAGGCAACAACATGTCCCGTGTCGACGGTAAGCGTGCCTTGGACTTCTTTCTTGAGGATGGCCCCGTAGGCATTGAAGAAGACGATCCCCTCGCCGCTACACTCGACGAGGAACGCGCCTTCGCCCGAGAAGAAGCCGCGCAGGCCGCCGAAACGAGTCCGTAGCTCGACACCCGGCGTACATGCCAAAAACGAGCCGGCGGTGAGGAAGAAGCTGCCGCCGTCGAGTTGCCGCGAGCCGATCGTGCCGGGCAACGTGGGCGATAGGGCGACGAAACCCTCGGCGGGGGCCGTGTACTCGGTGATGAATAACGATTCACCGCCCAGAAACTTCCTCGCGACCGCTCGGATCACGCCACCCAACAGCCGCGCCTTCAATGTCAGGTGCGGACTCATCCGGCTCATCGCCCCGCTCTCGACCAGGATCGAGTCGTCCGGGTCCAAGCGGACCAGCAGATCGCCGTAGTCGGGGTTTCCCTTGATTTCGTACTTCACGTTTCCACTCCGATGGAGAGTCGTTTAGGGGCCTGCCCCCTTTTCAACAGGCTGTTCATCCAAAACCGGTTTACCACAAAGCCCCGCCGGATACAAGGCGTCAGGTTTCTTGTTCTTCTTTGTGTCCTTGTGCCTTTGTGGTCCCATCCCTGACCCGCCGCGTGTTCAGGTCGGAAGTACCACCAAGGCACAAAGGACACGATCCTCGAAGAAACGCCCACCGAAAACGTGCTGGCCATGTTCGATGCGATCCGCGAGGCTGGGGTGTATGGGTAGGTGGGTGACCGTTTGTGTTTGGGAGAAGAAGGGGGCTCACGCGGAGCCGCAGGGCTCGCGGAGGACGTGTACGAGGAGTATGACATAGCGAGATTGCTGATGATTTGTGGTAAAGCACTGCCAAAAAGCAAGGTCCATCGCATTGCGAACAAATCTTTGAAAGAATACGGCACACGACATATACCAGCCAAGAACCTCAAAGAACACCTCCGCGAGCTCCGCGTCTCTGCGTGAGGCTCCGACGGCAAGGGAGGGCAACGAGGCTCATACAGGCCCGCGGGGCTCGCGGAGGGCGTGTGCGAGGCGTGACGGTTCTGCCATAAATCCCCGATGTCCCCATGCCTTTTTCGTCCCTTTCTCGTTCTTCTTTGTGTTCTTAGTGCCTTTGTGGTCCCATCCCCGACCCGCCGCGTGTCCGACCAAAGGCCATCCCTTCCTTTAGTCCCGCCCATCGCTTGACAGCCACCGGCGAGGCGACCGATAATCGTGGGAGGTTTCGGCCGATACGTCGGTCGCCCCGAATCGTTCACCTGATAGGAAGGAACTCCAGAACCATGACCCACTTCAATCGCCGCGAGTTTCTTGCTCGTTCACCGAAAGCCGGGCTGACCGTGGCCGCCGGGTGGACGATCTTGGCCAATGCCTCGTCTGCCCGGGCGTATCAGGCTAACGAGAAGATCACGCTGGCCAGCGTCGGCGTGCGTGGCCGGGGTGCCCATCTTGCCCAGGGTTTCTTGGAACGGGGAGATTGCCAGATCGCCTATGTCTGCGACGTCGATAGCAGTCTGTTCGCCTCGCGGGCCAAAGCCATCGGCGAGCAGCAGGGCAAGGAACCGAAATGCGTGCAGGACTTTCGCCAGGCATTGGAGGACCCGGCCGTCGACGCCGTGGTCAACGCCACGCCCGACCATTGGCACGCGCCGGTGGCGGTCTGGGCTTGTCAGGCGGGAAAGGACGTCTATACCGAGAAGCCGGCGACCCACAATTGCTGGGAAGGCCAAAAGATGATCGAAGCGGCCCGGAAGTACGACCGCGTCGTGCAGATCGGCATCCAGAACCGTAGCGCTCCGTACAACATGGCGGCAAAGAAGTATATTGAAGAAGGCAAACTCGGCGAGATTCACATGTGCCGGATCTACAATCAGAAGCCCTGGGGGAATCGACCCGTGGTGCCCGATAGTGCCACGCCGGAGGGTTTGAACTGGGACATGTGGAACGGGCCCGCGCCGGAACACGCCTACAACGAATCCTTTCACCGCTATTGGAACCACATCTGGCGTTACTCCGGCGGCGACATCGCCAACGACGCCAGCCACCAGATCGATCTGGCCCGATGGCTTTGCGGCGTGAAGTATCCCAAGAGCGCCTACTCCGTCGGCGGCCGGTACACCAGCACCGGGGCGGCGGAAACGCCCGACACGCAGGTGGCCGTCTACGATTTCGATTCGCTGGTGATGACCTTCGAGCTGACACTCTACACGGCCTACATGCTTAAGAGCGACGGTTTCCTTCGCGACAACGACATGTTCCCCCACTGGCCGCAAAACGCCACGCGGATCGAGCTCTTCGGCACCAAGGGGCTGATGCTCGTGGGTCGCCACGGCGGCGGATGGCAGGTGTTCGACCGGCCCAAGGACCGCAAGCCGGTGGTCAAGGCCCAGATGTACGGCCGGTTCCCCGATCCCGAGCACAAGGAAAATTTCATCTCCTGCATTCGGTCTCGAAAACGTCCCAACGCCGACGTCGAGCACGGCCACCTAAGCGCGCTGTTGACCCACTACGCCAACATCAGCTACCGCCTCGGCGGCCGCAAGGTCGCGATCGATCCGGCGACCGAACAGATCGTCGACGACCCCGAGGCAATGAAACTCTTCCGTCGCACGTATCGCGAACCCTGGGTGATTCGGGATAAAGTGTAATCGTTTAGCCCGGGCACTTGTGCCCGGCGAAGGAGAACTCCGCGTGAATTCACGCCAGCGTGTGATGACTGCCTTCGCCCACGAGGAACCCGATCGCGTGCCCGGGTGGTGTGGGGCGTCGGTCGAGTTTTGGGAGAAGGCCAAACGGGAACTCGGCCTGGACGACGAGGGGCTGCGCGTGCGGCTCGGTGATGATTTTCGCCGCGTGACGGCCCGGTACGCGGGTCCGCCGGTCGAACTGTCGCCGGGTGCCACTTCGGCGACGCCCTTTGGGATCGAACGCCGGGGGCTCGGATACGGACAGCCGACCAGTCATCCGCTGGCCGATGCCACGCTTGCCTCCGTCGCTGATTTCCCCTGGCCCGACCCCGCCTGGATGGACGTTTCACACCTCCGCGCCGAGGCCGAGGCGTATCGGGGCCAGTACGCCATGCTCGGCGGCGATTGGTCGCCCTTCTGGCACGACCTGATCGACCTGATGGGCATGGAAAACATGTACCTGGCGATGTACGACGCGCCGGAGGTGATCGATGCCGTGCTCCGTCACGTGGTCGATTACTATGCCGCGGTGAGCCAGAACATCTTTGACGCGGCGGCCGAGCCGATCGACATCTTCTTCATCGGCAACGACTTCGGCAGCCAGCGCGGACCCCTGCTCAGCGAGGACATGTTCCGCCGCTTCATGGTGCCTCATTTGCGGCGCCTGGTCGACCTGGGCCGGCAGTACGGGCTGAAGGTCATGCTGCACTGTTGCGGTGGGTTTGCCGAGCTGATTCCCTCGATGATCGAAATCGGCATCGACGGCGTCCACGCGATTCAACCCTGTTGCCTGGGTATGGACCTGCCGAAATTGAAAGCCGACTTCGGCGACAAGATCCTCTTCAACGGGGCCGTCGACTCGCAGCACGTATTGATCGACGGTACGCCCGACTCGGTCCGCCGGCAAACCACCGAAGTGCTCGACATCATGAAGCCGGGCGGCGGATACATCGCCGGCGCCAGCCACGACACGATCCTCGAAGAAACGCCCACCGAAAACGTGCTGGCCATGTTCGATACGATCCGCGAGGCGGGTGTGTATGGGTAGGTGGCGGTTACAACATTGAGAAGAAGAAAGAGGCTCACGCGGAGGCGCAGGGCTCGCGGAGGAAGATACGAGGGGCGCGGCATAATGAGATTATTGAAGGTGGGATTGCTGATTGGTTTTGGGGAGGAACTATTGATTGGCGGGATCCATCACGTCGTAAACAAGTTTGTGGAATATCACGGCCCATGACGTATCTCACCCAAAACAACCAGAGACTCCTCCGCGAGCCCCGCGCCTCTGCGTGAGGTCCCGGCGATTCCTGAGCGGAGGCTCACGCGAAGGGGGTAAGGCAGGTGCGGCATAACGAGATCACCGGAGCGATCATTGACACGGCGATCGACATCCATCGCCGTCTTGGGCCCGGTCTGCTGGAGTCGGTGTATCGGAAGGTGCTGGCGTATGAATTGCAGAAGAGGGCATTTGATGTTCTGGAAGAAGAGCCCATTCCGGTCGTCTGGGAGGAAGTGAAGCTGGAAATCGGTTTTCGCGCCGATTTGGTGGTCAACCGTATGGTCATCGTCGAGTTGAAATCGGTCCAAAGCGTCGCGCCGGTCCACAAGAAGCAACTGCTGACCTATCTTCGCTTGGCCGACATGCGCGTGGGACTGCTGATCAATTTCGGCGAGGAACTGCTGAAAAATGGAATCCATCGCGTCGTAAACAAATTCGTGGTATAGCACTGCGCATGACTTATTCCAGTCAAGAAGCTCGAAGAACTCACGCAGAGGCGCGGAGCTCGCGGAGGAGTTCTTCGAG
>CAYUIQ010000382.1:0-4759 GCA_964444795.1 uncultured Planctomycetaceae bacterium | reverse complement strand
ACCCGCTGGTTTCATGCGACACTTATTTCTTGCACGATCCATAGCGCCCGCCCAAGGGCCACGCCGTCCGAATTTTTCCGATGGTATTACTTCTATCGCCTGTACGGGCCGTTTCTTCGCGTCGGCTGCGCATCGACGGCCTTGGCAAGCTACCCTTGAGACGACGATTGCTATCTCTCCTCGAGCGGCCGACGGGTCGCTCGACTACTTGAAATCGCGCGCCCCCCATGTCCACACAGCCAATCCGAGTCTTGGTCGTCGACGACTCTGTCTTGATTCGGGAGATGATCAAGGATCGCATCGCGGAAACTCCCGGCATGGACGTCGTGGGGACCGCCGGCAACGGCGAACTGTCGCTGCCCGCCTTGGACCGATTCCACCCCGACGTCGTCACACTCGACATCCAGATGCCGAAAATGGACGGACTGGAGGCGCTTGCGGCCATTCTTGATCGGCAGCCGGTGCCGGTCATCATGGTCAGCGCGTTGACCCAACGCGGGGCCGATACAACGCTCGACGCGCTGGACCGGGGCGCCATGGACTACGTGGCGAAGCCCGAGGTCGGCAGTCCCGACGCCCGGCAATGGCTCGACGAACTGGTGCGCAAGATCCAATCGGTTGCGGGGGCCGACGTTGCCCACGTACTGAAAATTCGCAAGGAACGAAAACTCCGGCGCCAGCAGCGCAGGCAAGAGGAACCGCAGGGGAAACAAGTTTCGCAGGCTGTCCCCGCCGAGTTGGAGAACAAGTGCATCGCCATCGCGATCTCCACGGGCGGTCCGCCGGCGTTGGCCAGTGTGTTCGAAACGCTCCGGACGCCCATGCCGCCTGTCGTCGTCGTGCAACACATGCCGGCCCAATTCACCAAATCCTTTGCCTGGCGACTCGATTCGCTTTCCTCGCTCTCCGTCAAGGAAGCCCGAGACGGCGATCTCTTGCGCCCCAACCACGTGTTGATCGCGCCTGGTGGAAAACATCTTCAACTCCGCAGGCACCAAAATGGAGTGAAAGCCCGAATTGTCGACGGACCGCCGGTCAGCAGTCACAAACCCTCGGCCGACGTGATGATGCGGAGTGCGGCGGAGGCCTTCGGGCCGGATTGCCTGGGCATCATCATGACCGGGATGGGACGCGACGGCTCCGACGGCTGCCGCGACATCCGCCAGGCCGGCGGGTACGTTCTCGGCCAGGATCAGGCCAGTTCCGACGTCTACGGGATGAATCGCGTGGCCCAGATCGAGGGCAACGTCGATCGGCAGTTCTCCTTGTCCAAGGCGTCCGGGACGATCGCCGTCCAGATCAAGCGGCTGTGGAAGGCCTCGTGCGCTGCCGCCCCGTGACGTGTGGCAGAGCGATACGGTCACCCCGGGTGGTCAATGAACCACCTGCCACGCGGGGGTAACCGTGGGATAGTCTGCCGATTTCGAGTCGGCTAGGCGGAATTATTCATCGGTTTGTAGTTACGTTCCGCCGACTGGCATTTTCGCGGCATCCGTGGTAGGCTGAATTATGTGTGGCAAGATGCGTACGGCTAGATGAATGACGGCTCCCGTGGGATATTTCACCTTATCTTATCATGGTTCGCCAGTCACCCCGTGAAGTTCGAAGCTCGGGGGGGCGGCATCGATCGACTTCTCTTCGGTGTTTCGTGGCGACCTCAAGTGGCACGGATCGCAAACCTCTGGCGGCGACGTCGGCATGGGCAAGCTCAAAGTTGACGAATTCCTCGATCTGTTGCGGCGCAGTGGGCTGGTCGAGCGCGACCAGATCAACCGCGTCGTTCTGCAGATCAAGGCCCAGGCAAAAGACAAACCGGTCACCGGACCGCGGGTTGTTGCCGAGCGATTCGTCGATGCCGGTCTGATCACGCCCTGGCAGCAAGAGAAGCTTCTCGAAGGGCGGCACAAGGGCTTCTTTCTTTCCAGCTACCGGTTGTTGAATCATCTCGGCGCCGGAGGGATGAGCAACGTGTTTCTGGCCGAGCACGTGCTGATGCAACGCCGGGTTGCCATCAAGGTGCTCCCGAAGAAACGGGTCGACGACTCCTCGTACCTCGCCCGTTTCCATCGTGAGGCCCAAGCGATCGCCAATCTGGACCATCGCAATATCGTCCGGGCGTTCGATTTCGACAACGAAGGCGACGTCTACTTCATGGTGATGGAATACGTCGAAGGGCGGGATTTGCAGCGGATCGTCAAGGACGACGGGCGGCTGGATTATCGGGTGGCGGCCGACTACATCCGGCAAGCGGCCGAAGGGCTGGCTCACGCCCATCAGCGAGGGCTCATTCACCGGGACATCAAGCCGGCCAACCTGCTGGTCGACGCGAAGCGCATCGTCAAAGTGCTGGACATGGGTTTGGCCCGGTTTGCCGGAGAAGACCGCGCGTCGCTCACCGTCGCCTACGACGAGAACGTGTTGGGGACGGCCGACTACCTTGCCCCGGAGCAGGCGATCGACAGTCACGGAGTCGATACCCGGGCCGATATCTACAGCCTTGGCTGCGCCATGTACTACCTCATCAGCGGGCATCCGCCGTTTCCCGACGGCACGCTGCCGCAGCGATTGATGATGCACCAGAAGCAGCAGCCGCGCGATATCCGCGAAGAACGTTCGGACGCGCCGGAGGATCTGCTGAAAGTCTGCTCGCGAATGATGGCCAAGAAGGCCGAACACCGATACCAGACGGCAGGCGAAGTGGCCGACGAGTTGGGCGATTGGCTGACCCTACACGGCCACGACTTCGATTCGGGCGATAGTTCCGGATCTTCGCGAGGAGTTGCCGCGGCTGCCTCCGCCGCCTTCGCCGCGGTCGATCGACCGGGCGACGGCTCGGCCGGCAGCAAGACTCCGAGACGTCCCGCCGGAGACACCCGTCCCGGGAGCGCCCGGCGAAAAGGCTCGCCGGGTGGTAGTTCCACGCAAAAACGGCCCACCGCAACCGGTCCCAGCGCCGCCGACACCGACGCCAAGCTCAAGCAGCGCACGAGCAAGCCACGCGGCTCGTCGGTGAAGGTGGCTTCGGCGACCGCGGGCCCATCCTCCAAGAAGCAGTCTTCCTCGAAACTGACATTGCCCACGGCCGTTCCGCTGGACGAATCCCCCCTTCCGAAAATCGTTATCCAGACCGAGGCAAGCCAAGACCAGGAAGCCCCCGTCTCGGCGACCGAACGGATCGAATCGTATCGCAGGACTTCGGCCCAGGGCCCCGTTCCGGTGTGGGTGTGGATCGCCATCGGGGCCGGCGGTCTGGCCGCGGTCGCCCTGTTGATCTTGCTGTTGATCACCGGCGGCGGCACGCTGTAGCGCCTACGAGCGGTCAACGATCTGAAGGCTCTCGGCGGGAAGCAGTTCGTTGAGACTGCCCGAGCGAAAACCCTCCAAGTCGATCGAGACGTACTTGAACCCGATCTCGCGAAGACGCTCGACGACCCGTTGCCGCAACTCCGGCTCGATGAGCCGGGTCAACGCATCGGCCGATACCTCGATCCGCGCCATGTCCCCCTGGTGGTAACGAACCCGCAGCGGTTGGAAATCGAGCCCGCGGAGAAACTTCTCGGCCCCGTCGATCATTGCCAGCCGCTCGGGCGTCACTTCCTGGCCGTAGGCGATGCGGCTGCTGAGACAGGGGGTCGCCGGCTTGTTCCAGACGGAAATTTCCCAATGGGCGGCCAGTTGCCGCAATTCACTCTTGGCAAACCCGCATTCGGCCAAGGGGCTGCGCACTTTCTTCTCGCGGGCCGCACGAATCCCCGGCCGGTGTTCGCCGTGATCGTCGCGGTTCGAGCCGTCGGCCACCACGGCAAGCTGCAACCGCTCGGCCGCTTGCCATACCCGATCGAAAAGTTCGCTCTTGCAGAAGTAGCAGCGGTTGGCGGTATTCTTCTTATACTCGGGATCGTTGAGCTCACCCGTCTGAAGCACTTCGAGCCGGATTCCGAGTTGGCCGGCCAACTGCCGGCACTGCTCGAATTCGCCGCCGGCGAGGCTCGCGCTCACTCCGGTCACCGCCACGGCCTTCTCGCCCAAGGCCAGCACCGCCGCCTTGGCCAGAACCGTACTATCCAATCCCCCGGAAAACGCCACCGCGCAACTCCCGAGGCTCTCGAGCAACTCCAGAAGACGTTCCCGTTTCGCGACTACTTCGGCGGGCAATTCGATCATAACGCTCCTAAACGCAAACCGGTCAACAGGAGAACCAGAGGAAGGAAAAAACGGTTCTCCGCCGTAATGCCGTGGCGATGCGGATTTGAGAGCCCGCATGATTAAGTCGGGCGACCTGGACTCCGGGTTGTGTGATCCGTCGCTGGTGGTGAACGAATCCACCGCAGCCGCCGGCTATACACGCGGCCAGAGTCTTTTGGTATTCAGGCACCCTGCGAGCATACTTACCGGCTCGCCAAATGGTTGCATCGGCAGCACGCGCATGGAAGAGAACCATGGCCGTCCGCTCGACTGGAGAGTCGACATTGCGACACCACCGACGAGGCAAACGACCGAAAATCATCCTACCAGTCCAACTTCCCCCGGGCAAGGCGATTAAGAAGACATCCCCCTCGACGGCGGGGTGAAGGAGCGTTCAGCCCGGGCGCTTGTGCCCGGGCTAAACTCTCGGTAGAGGAAACTTCTTGCCCCCCTCGGGCGTCTGACTGTTGGGAAAGCCCTCGCGCGGAGTCTCCCTCCGCAGGCGGGGTACGGTATGGTTGGATGGGCGTTTTTTCGACGGTGTGTGTCATGGTAACCCGAAGCGTAAGCGAGG
>CAYUIQ010000381.1:0-4786 GCA_964444795.1 uncultured Planctomycetaceae bacterium | reverse complement strand
GATCGTCTGCAACTGGGGGCTCGCTGCGCTCGACCCCAGGCACCGCAGCGTAACGCGACTACACTTCCTTCGCGTCGATCCACGACATCAGCCGGCGCAGTTGCAGACCGACTTGTTCGACCCCGTGGTCGCGCTCCTGGCGGCGCAGGGCCTTGAACGAAGGGGCGTTGGCCTTGTTCTCGAGGATCCACTCGCGAGCGAAATGGCCGTCTTGGATCTCCTTGAGAATCCGCTTCATCTCGGCCTTCGTCTCGTCGGTGATGATCCGCGGGCCGCGGCTGTAGTCGCCGTATTCGGCCGTGTTGGAGATGCTGTATCGCATGTAGTTCAGCCCGCCTTGATACATCAGGTCGACGATCAGCTTCACTTCGTGCATACACTCGAAGTAGGCCATCTCGGGCTGGTAACCGGCCTCGACCAGCGTCTCATAGCCGGCCTTAATCAGCGCACTGAGGCCGCCGCAGAGCACGACCTGCTCACCGAACAGATCGGTCTCGGTCTCCTCGGCGAAGGTGGTTTCGATCACGCCGGCCCGGGTGCCGCCGATACCCTTGGCGTAGGCCAACCCCAGCGCGCGTTCCTTGTCGCCCGCTCCGTCGCCCAGGGCAATCAGGCAGGGCACGCCGGCGCCGCGAACGTACTCGGCCCGAACCAGATGTCCCGGCCCCTTGGGAGCGATCAGAATCGTGGCCACGCCCTCGGGCATATTGAACTGGCCGAAGTGGACGTTGAATCCGTGGGAGCAGACCAACACGTTACCCGGCGAGAGATTCTCGCGGATCTGGTTTTTGAAGATGCCGGCTTGCAGTTCGTCGGGCAGCAGGATGGTGATGAGATCGCCCTGCTTGACGGCCTCTTCGGTCGTTACCGGAGTGAACCCGTCGGCAACGGCCTGCTCGTGGTTGGCCGTGCCGGGCAACTCGGCGACCACCACGTTGCAGCCGCTGTCGCGCAGGTTCTGGGCATGGCCGTGTCCCTGCGAACCGTAACCCAAAATGGCAATCGTCTTGCCTTTCAACAGCGAGAGGTCGGCGTCTTTATCGTAGAAAATCGTGGCGGGCATGGGAAAAACTCCTGGGAAACTGCCGGCCGGCAAAGCGGCAATCGGCGAGAAAAGGGGAAACCGGCGGGGCGTTATTTGCCGCCTCGCACCATGGCAATACGCCCGGTGCGGACCAATTCGATGATTCCAAACGGCCTGATCATTTCGACGAAGGCTTCGATCTTGCTCTCCTGGCCGGAGATTTCGATCATCACCATCTCCGAGGCCACGTCGACGATCCGGCCGCGGAAAATGTCGACCAACTCGCGGATGTCGCTACGGGTTTCCTGGGTGGCGGAAACCTTCAGCAGCATCAAGTCGCGCTCCACGTGGTCCTGCGAACTGACGTCGTCGACGCGGACCACCGTGACGATCTTCTCGAGCTGTTTGCGGACCTGCTCCAAGACACTCGTATCGCCGACGACGACGAACGTCATCCGCGATAAATGGGGGTCCTCCGTCTCCCCCACTGCGAGACTGTCGATATTGTAACCGCGCGAGGCCAGCATTCCCGAGATGTTTGAAAGCACGCCGGGTACGTTCTGAACCAATGCCGACAACACATGACGCATGACAGACTCCACGGTTCGAGACAAACCGAAATTATAGCCCCCCCCGCCCGATTTGGACAAGGGCCTAACCGTACGATGGGCTTCCCAGCCCGTCGACTGTACGATGGCCCTCCGAGGCCGTCGCTGCCTGGACAATGGGCCTCCGAGCCCGTCGCGTGACCGCACGCAGTTCTATCGACGGCCTCGGAGGGCCATCGTACCAAACGACAAGCGCTAGACCTCGGCGACCGCCTTATCGTAGAACTCGACGTATTTGTCGCGGTCTTCGCCGGCTCGAGCGGCCATCGCCGCGCGGGGATGCTGGTTGAGTTGGCCCGTGATGTTGTACTGCACGTGCGGCCCCCACTCGATCTCGCGGCTCAGTGGCAGCAACTGCTCTTCCAAAGCCTTGTAGATGGGCCGAATATGGAACTTCGGGTTGCGCAAGAAACCGATCAGCAATTCCATCGGACAATTTCCCGCCCCACGGCCCAGACCGGCCATCGACGCATCGGCCCGATTGGCTCCGTGGATAATCGCCTCGATTGTGTTGGCGAAGGCCAACTGCAGATTGTTGTGGGCGTGAATCCCCACTTCCTTGCCCGTCTCCTTGGCATATTTGAGATACTTCTTCACCAGGATCTCGACTTGCTCGGCATAGAGCGTCCCGAAACTGTCGACCACGACAATCGTGCCCGCGGCGGTCTCGGCCAGCATTTCCAGCACCTGGTCGACTTCCTGGTCCGGGGTTCGGGAAACGGCCATCAGGTTGGCTGTCACCTCGTAACCCTTATCGGTGGCGTCCTTGATCATGTCGACCGCTTCGGAAGCCTGATGCGAGTAGAAGGCGACGCGGATCACGTCCAACACACTCTGCTCCTTGGGCAGAATGTCCGTCGACCAGTCCGATTTGCCGGCGTCGGCCATGACCGAGAGCTTCAGTTTCGAGTCGTTCTCGCCGACGATGCGCCGGAGGCTGTCTTCGTCGCAGTGTTTCCAGGCCCCAAAATCGTCGACGGCGAAGATCTTCTTCGATCCCTTGTAGCCGATCTCCATATAGTCCAGCCCCGCCGCGACGCACGTGTCGTAGACCGCCCGAACGAAGCCGTCCTCGAACTGATGATCGTTGACCAATCCGCCGTCGCGAATGGTACAATCCAGAACTTTTAACTCGGGCCGGTAGGTGATCCACGGGGCGGTCACGGCCAACTCCTTCGGTAGGGAATTAGGGGGTGGTAGTAGATGGAACCCCTTATTCTCATCGCCTAAAGCCCGTATGTCAACGATACCAGTCACCGGTAAACCAGTCCGTGGGGGGGTATTCCGATTGAATTTTGTTCGATTTCCGGCGATGATAGGGGGATGATTGTCTATCTGATACGCCACGGGGAGAGCACGTACAACGCCGATGGGCGGATCCAGGGTCAGTCGGACCCGCCGCTTTCGGAGTTGGGTCTGCAACAGGCCCGAGCTGCGGCCGCGGCGATGGCCGAGATGCCCATCGAGCTCGTGCTGGCCAGTCCGCTTCGCCGGGCCATGCAGACGGCCGAACTGGTGGCCGAGCCGTTGGGTCTGCCGGTCCGCGTCGACGACCGGCTGATGGAGATTCACGTCGGCGTGTTCCAAGACAAACTCCGCGCCGATTTGGAGGCTCTGTTTCCCGAGGAACTCAATCGCTGGCTCTCGGGCGATCCCGACTTCATCGTCCCGGGGGGCGAATCCCGCCGTCAACTGGCCCGGCGCGGACGCGCCGCCATCGACGATCTCGCCCGGCTCGACCACCGGCAAGTGGCCGTCGTGGCCCATGGCGGACTCCTGACGGCCGCGCTGAAGCACCTGCTGGAAGTACCCGCCGCTCGTCATCCGTTCGTGTTGGGCAACGGCTCGATTAGCCAACTGGCTTTGACCAGCAGCTTCCAGGATGATGGTAAGGTGAAGCTGGTCACCCTAAACCAAACCGATCACCTCGACGGAATCGGGCTCGGCGGCGTGGGGGATTTGTAGGTCATGACATTGACCCCAACGGGGGGGCTTGTGGGGGGCTTGTGGGGTCAGACCCTGTTTACGGGTTTTCGTTTCGGCGCTAGATTTTTCCCCTGTACCTGAAAACAGGGTCTGACCCCGGATCTGACCCTGACCCCGGGTCTGACCCGACGAAGTTTGTCTGCCTGGTCAACGCGGCGATATTGACGGAGCCCCTCCGTAGCGGGCCGTAAAAGTGCGTCATTACGGCAGGAATGCTGCGAGTTGACCACTTTGATTCCACGAAGCCGTCAGCTCTGCTACAGTCATACGCATTGACGTTCGTTCCCTCCGGTAGCACGTGGCGACCGACATCTTCCCCTTTGGGGAGGCGATAGTGAAGTGCCGCAGATGCAAAAAGCGCTTTGGCGCCACCCTGGGTGGGATCGGGTCCTCACCCGGGACATTCTTCGTGTTCGCCATCATAGCGGGAACGCTCATTATAGCCTTTGCTTCCCTGGGCTTCGCCTTTCTCGCCGCATTCTCGGGGCTGGCCGTGGTCGTTCTGACTTGCGTCACGCTGCCCAGCAAGGTACGCCCATACTCGGGGATTCTGGGCGTCTAAGGCTACATCTCGGCGGAGCGAGATGGCTACTATACGTGCCCTACACCTCCACCTGAAACACCGCCTCGATCTCGACCGGCACGCCTAGCGGTAACGAGGCGACGCCGATGGCGCTGCGGGCGGCGATGCCGGTTTCGGGGCCGAAGACGTCGGCCAGGAGTTGGCTGCAGCCGTTGATTACGGCCGGCTGTTCGGTGAACTCCGGCGTGCCGTTGACCGCTCCGAGCACTTTGACCAGGCGGCGGACGCGGTCCAGACTGCCTAGCTCCGCACGTAGCGTGGCCAGGATATTCAACCCGGTCAGCAGGGCCGCGTGGGTGGCCGTCGGTATGTCGATCTCGACGCCGACTCGGCCGGTCACCAAATGGCCGGCGGCGTCGACCGGCAGATGACCCGACGTGTAGGCCATGTCGCCGACGACCACCAACGGCCGGTAAAGCCCCTTGGGCTCGGGTGCCGGGGGCATGTCGAGCCCCAGTTCGGACAGTTTATCCGCCAGGCGTGTTTCGGCGCTCATGATGGGGTCCGGGTGAGAGGATGGTTCATCAGTTCTAGGGAGAAAGCCCGTACGATGGCCCTCCGAGGCCGTCGATGACCCAGCTTCCC
>CAYUIQ010000380.1:1177-4944 GCA_964444795.1 uncultured Planctomycetaceae bacterium | reverse complement strand
CGCGTTGCAGTCGGGGCAATGCGGCTTGCCCAGCCGGGCCATGAGGATCCGCAGATAATCGTAAACCTCGGTTACCGTGCCGACGGTCGAGCGGGGCGTGTTGCCGGCCCGTTTCTGCTCGATGGCAATGGCCGGGGAGAGCCCTTCGATGTGCTCCAGCTTGGGCTTCTGCATCTGGCCGACGAATTGCCGGGCGTAGGAACTGAGACTCTCGACGTAACGCCGCTGTCCTTCGGCGTAGATCGTGTCCATGGCCAGCGAACTTTTGCCCGATCCGCTGGGACCGCAGAAGACGGTCATCTCGTCGCGGGGGATCTCGACGTCGATATTGTTGAGGTTGTGTTGCCGGGCGCCGCGAACCTTGATCGCTTTGGCCATCTGGGGCTTGCGGCGGCTTTTCGCCTTTTTTCGGGCTTCCGAGCCCTTCGCCCGCCCGTTACCGTCGGCGGCGGTTATTGCCGGCAACAGCGGGCGCAGCGCCTGGCCGGTGTACGATTCTCCCGTACACGCGACTTGCTCGGGTGTGCCGGTGGCGACGATCCGGCCTCCGCCTTCACCGCCGTCGGGGCCCAGGTCGATAATCCAATCGGCCGTCTTGACCACTTCCAGATTGTGTTCCACGACCAGGACCGTATTGCCCGCGTCGACGAAATTGTGCAACACCTGGAGCAACAGATGGATGTCGGCGAAATGCAGCCCCGTGGTCGGCTCGTCGAGCAGGTAAAGGGTTTGCCCTGTACTCTTCTTAACCAACTCCCGGGCCAGCTTGATCCGTTGCGCTTCGCCGCCGGAGAGGGTCGGCGAGGGCTGTCCCAGCTTCATGTAGTCGAGCCCCACGTCGTGCAGCGTTTGTAGCTTGTGGCGAATCTTGGGGATGTTCTCGAAATGCTCCAATGCCTCCTGCACGTCCATTTCCAGAACCTGGGCGATCGACTTGCCCTTGAATCGCACCTGCAAGGTCTCGCGATTGAAGCGATGGCCCTCGCAGACCGGGCAGGTCATCCAGATATCGGCGAGAAAATCCATCTCCAGCCGATTCGAGCCGTTGCCTTCACACGCCTCGCAGCGCCCGCCGGCTACGTTGAAGCTGAACCGCCCCGGCTTGTAGCCGCGGGTCTTGGCCTCGGGCAACTGCGTGAACAGGCGACGAACGTCGTCGAACACCTTGATGTAGGTGGCCGGGTTCGAGCGCGGCGTCCGCCCGATGGGCGACTGGTCGATGGCGATCAACTTGTCGAGGTGCTCCAAGCCTTCGATCTTTTCGTGGGCGCCGGGGAAACCGATGCCGGCGTTGAGATCGCGGCGCAGCGCTTCGACCAGAATGTCGTTGACCAGCGAACTCTTTCCCGACCCCGAGGCACCGGTGACGCAGACCAGCGCCCCTAAAGGGATTTCGACGTCGATCCCCTTGAGATTGTTGTGCGTCGCTTTGCGAACGACCAGTCGCCGATCACCGATGGTCCGCCGGGTCGCGGGAACCTCGATCCGTCGGCGACCCGAGAGATATTGGCCCGTCACACTTCGCTTCTGGGCGATGACCGTTTCGACCGGGCCGGCGGCCACCACTTCGCCGCCACGCACGCCGGGACCGGGGCCGAAATCGACGATGTGGTCGGCCGCCCGCATCGTGTCTTCGTCGTGTTCGACGACCACCACCGTGTTGCCCTGATCGCGAAGTTGCCCCAGCGTATCCAGCAGCCGGTGGTTGTCGCGCGGATGCAGTCCGATCGACGGTTCGTCGAGGATGTAGAGCACGCCGACCAGACCGCACCCGATCTGACCGGCCAGCCGGATCCGTTGCATCTCGCCGCCGGAGAGCGTCGGTGCGCGGCGGCCCAGCGTGAGATACGGGAGGCCGACGTTCCGGAGGAATCCCAGCCGTCCGCGGATTTCCTTCAACACTTCGACGGCGATCAGTTGGCCCGTGTCGTCCAGTTCCAACGCGCCGAAGAACTCGACCGCTCGATCGACGGGCAGGTTGCTGATTTCCGGAAGCGACATGGCGCGCTGTTGCTGGAAATCGGCCGATCGCGTGGTCAGTGTGACGGCGCAGGCTTGCGGATTGAGCCGGTGGCCGCCACACCGGTTACACTCCAGCACGGTCATGAATTTTTCCAGGGCGCGTCGATGCACGCGGCTTTTCAGCTCGCGATATTTCGACAGCAGCTTGGGGATCACGCCTTCGTATTTGCCACCCCACTTGTGTCCCGAGGGACCCTGTCGCCAGGTGTACGTGACGTGCTCGTCTCCGGTGCCCCAGAGCAGGGCGTCTTGGAACGCCGGATCGAGTTCCTCCCAGGCGGTCTCCAACAGGATACCTTCCGGCAGGCCGTGTTTTCGCTCCAGTGTGTCGGCCACGCCCCGATAGACGTGCCGGCGCCAGCGCCCCAGTTCGCGCCACCGGCCCACCGGCTCGATACAACCCTGCTGAAACGATTTGGTTGGATCGGGAATCAAGCGGCTCGGGTCGAATGTGTGAACCTCTCCCAGCCCGTGACATTCGGGACACATCCCCTGCGGGCTGTTGAAGCTGAACATCTGTGGGCTGGGCGGCTCGAAACTCAGGTCGCAATGGGTGCAGGCGTATTCGGCGGAAAGCACGAGGTCGGCGGTCAACTCGCGCGACGCGGAGCCGGCGGCTTTGGTCTTCGTTTTGGTTTTGGTTTTGGCCGGGGCACCGGCGTCTGGAGCCACGATGAGATTGCCCTGGCCCATGCGCAACGCCGATTCGACCGCCTCGGCAAGTCTCGCGCGGACCTCGGGCTCGGCGGTCAGCCGATCGACCACGACTTCGATATTGTGGCGCATCCGCCGGTCGAGTTGCAGATTGTCGGCCAGGGCGACCACCGAACCGTCGACCCGGGCGCGAACGAATCCCTGCTTCAGCAGATCCTCGAAGAGATCGCGATATTCGCCCTTCTGCCGGCGCACCAAGGGAGCCAACACCATGAACCGCGTCCCGGCCGGCAAGGAAGCGATACGCCGGATGATCTGCTCGCGAGTCTGCGCGGTGACCTCGCGGTCGCATCTCGGACAGTGCCCCTTACCCACCCGGGCGTACAATACCCGCAGGTAGTCGTAAATCTCGGTAATCGTGCCGACGGTCGATCGGGGGTTCTGTCCCCCCGTTTTCTGGGAGATGGAAATCGACGGACTCAGCCCGGCGATCAGGTCGACGTCCGGCTTGGGCATCTGGCCGAGAAACTGCCGGGCGAAACTGGACAGACTCTCGACGTACCGCCGCTGCCCCTCGGCATACAGCGTATCGAAGGCCAGCGAACTCTTGCCCGAGCCGCTGACACCGGTAAAACAGATCAACTGGTTGCGAGGCAGCACCAGATCGACGTCGCGGAGATTGTGCTCGCGAGCGCCCTGGACGACGACATCGGAAACGGTGGAATCGGCAGCGGCCATTACACTCCGGTCGTGGGGGGAGGCCAGGATCAGCGAAACCCTGCATTGTAGGGCACAACCGTACAGCAGGACAAGGGACCTGCAACCAGGACGTACGAACGTAGCGGATTTCGCCAGAATTCAGCAGTACGCGGCGCGGACGCCGCTGATTACGACACTTCCGCGCCGTCACGCACGATCGGACGCCTCGCGTCGGCCGCACCGGTGCAAATGACAAACCCCACCATTGCTGGCTCGCCCGGCAGTGGCGGCGGAACTACGATGAGTCCTTGCCTGGCCCGCGTTGGGCGCAGGTCTCCCGACCTCGCCCACGGGTAGACCGAAGGTAGATGGAGAAGGCCACCAATGCAGAA
>CAYUIQ010000380.1:0-1167 GCA_964444795.1 uncultured Planctomycetaceae bacterium | reverse complement strand
CCTTTCCTTGAAGTAAGTACCGGAGGTGGGGATCGAACCCACACGTCCCGAAGGACACTGGATTTTGAATCCAGCGCGTCTGCCATTCCGCCACTCCGGCAAAGCCTTGCTGTATAACGACTTAGGTGGCTTTCGCTATGCCCTTTCTCTGGGGGGTTGTGGAAGAATCGTGGAAGTCGCGGTTGCGATTTGTTCCCGGGAATTCTACCACGTGATCCGGCGCCCGTACACCCGAGCCGTACGACAGCCGGCCCATGGCTTGCCGCTTCGTCTGCCCGCGGATCTTCGCGTAAAGCCCCATAGTCATCGCCAACGACTTGTGCCCGAGTAGCTCCTGAACGCTTTTCGGATCGGCGCCGCTGGTGATCAGGTCCGTGGCAAACGTCCGTCGTGTGCTGTGGACGTCCACGTGGTTGATCTCGTTGCCTTCGGCGTCGAAGACCCGCCTGGTCATTCTCACGCCGAACAAGGAACTCAGGCGAACTGTATCGGAGTGTCCCGATAAAAGGCCGCTCATCTTCGTCGGTCAGATTTCCGTCACCAAATGGGCGGAGCACACCCAGGTCGAGCAACTTGGCATTGCTTTCATCCTTGTTGTACGCGACATTCTGAGGCTTGATGTCCCTATGAGCAAGTTCTCGCGACTCAAGGAACTTAGCTGCCCCAGCGATTTGGGAAATTGCCGGACGAATAAGCTCTCGAGGGAAGTCAACCTTTATTACGTCAGCCAAATTGGGGGCGTCAATCAACTCCATTGTCACGTAGTACAAGTCCTGCTCACTCCAATGTCCACCTCCGTAGATCTGAACGAGATCGTCATGATGTTGGCCGACAAGTGATAGCTCTCGACTGATTCTTGCTATCTGCTTGTCCTTCCCGAATTTCTCGATGAGCTCGGCGTCAAAAAATTTCAGGGCACAGAGCCGATCGGCGTGGCTTCCCTTGACCACAATAGCGGATTTGCCATGGCCAATGTATTCGCCGACTGTCCAACCATCGACTTCCAAGCCGAGTAGCTTGTCTGCGATAACGCGAGCTTCGTCCATTGCCATGATTCAAACTGCCGTTTTGAACGGTCTCCCGGGGTCGCGATCCCAAAGTGACTTCTTGTCAAGCATGACCAAAACACCACAATGGCAATGGGGATGTCCCTCTGATTGTTAAACC
>CAYUIQ010000379.1:0-4990 GCA_964444795.1 uncultured Planctomycetaceae bacterium | reverse complement strand
CTCGTCGCTCGTTCCTTGCAACTCGACCCCAGGCACCCCCCATCCCTCCCGGAATTCCCTGATGAACCCAAAAAGGCCCCGCAACCGGTTCGGTTGCGAGGCCTTGGTAAGTGGTTACCGGCGGGTCTATTCCACCCGTTCGAGGGAAACGCGGCTGGAGACGCATCGCTCGGCGATTCGGCCGTACTCGTCGCGCGAACGCAACTGGCCGACCGAATGCCAGGGGCCGACTTCCTCCAACTCGGGCATGATGTCGACGAGTTGCTCGATCATCATTTGGATCATTCGGCGGATCGGGACCTGGGTGGCGTGCTGGAGCATGGCCCGGGCCGTCTTCATCAGCCGCACCATTTGGGCGCGACCCAGCACGGCCGGCGACAGCGATTCGCCGGCCTCGACCAGCAATTCGTTGACCGGCACGCCGAGGATCTCCTGCCACTGATACAAAGCGCTGAGCGGCAGGTCGGCCGTTTCCGATTCTTGCGTCTTGACCTCCGCAACGTTGATCTTCAGACGCCGCGCCACGGTACGGCGCGTAACTCCCTGCAACCGCCGAACCGCGAGGAGGCGGTGCAACGGCCGATCGGCCCGAGGTGTCTTCATCACGGGGCTGGCCGCATCCCCCCTCCCTGCCTCTCGGCATTCCACGGTGTTCATGACGACAGTCCTCCCCGGTTCGCCACGGCGGCGAACCGCATCGTTAAGGTATGACAAAAAAGAAAAACAAAGCCGCTCCGACCCTGGAAAGGCCGGCATCGGATACCTCACGGGATAAGAATCGCCGGTGCGCGCGCGGTGGCCCGGTATTTTGATGAATAGAAAACCACGGTTATGACGGCCTGCCAACGGAACGGCAGCCGATATCCGCGCGGGTTGCACGATCCGCCGGTCGTTCGCCGGAGAGAAAATGGCGGAGATTTGCCCGCCAACGACACCAGCGAACTGCCAAGATAAGGATCAATCGAGAAATGTTATAGGTGGTGCCCTTCACCTATGAATATACCCAATTGCCGACCGCCGGACAAGTGGAGCCAGGACGCACCGGAGGTGCCGAGGCAAGGGAAATGCTCGGGGGGCCGGTGCGGGGTCGCGGGGGGCACGTCCCCTTGTCGGCCTTACAGCAGATCTTGGCTCGATGGTGCAAAATCGGCGATCGTCAGATAGTTGGGACGCTTCGGCCGACTCGTAATTGCCGGGGGGGCCGCCGGAGTCGGGTCGGGTTCGGCGGTCGGCCGCGACGCCGTGGTGGTGTCACCCGCGGCGGTTCGGGGACGCACTTCGATCTCGTGCCAGGGATGACCGCGGCGGGCCATTTCCTCCAGCAAGGCCGACTGGCGCGCCAGCGACTCGCCCAACGACGTGATCGCCCGGCGAATGCCCATCTGATAACCGGCCGGCTCCATCGGACTTTCCGGAAGCCAACGCTTCCAACGCTCGATGTCGCCGTGGCGCGGCCGGCCCACGACCATCTCGTGCTCACCCACCGCCTTCCAGAGGCGATGGACTTCGTCCAACGGCAGGCGGGAGTCTTCATCCTCGATGAAAACCACGTCGCCGCTGGTCTGTTGCAGGCCGGCCGAAATCGCCGCGGCACGCCCCTGACGGCAACCGTTGCGAACGACGTTGACTTGAGGGAATTGGGCGGCCATCTCCGTGGCCACCTCGATCGTCGCGTCGGTCGATCCGTCGTCGACAATCAGAACTTCGAAACGCGCGGTCAGTTCGGGAATGATCTCCAGAATCTCCCGAACCTGCTCGGCCAACTGCGACTCGGCGTTGTGGACCGGCAACAGGACACTCAGTGAACGTGCCAACAGGGTCTCCTTTCGCGTCCCGGGAGAAATTCGTCTCGCTATCGCCATAACTAATCGGACGGCAAGACCTTCGGTCATCAGACTTGTCCCGCAACGGCCTGTTGTGCAACTGATAGCGACCGGCGCGGTCGTTCGGAATGCACGGCCCACCAGTAAGGGGAGTCATGCCCCCGCGTCAGTCCATGTCGCGGGCGAAATCGACCATAATCACGCCCGGCGGCGGGTCTTCCATCTGGTGCGGTTCGGCGTTGTGGTTCAGCCGGCAGCGGCGCCAGGTGAGTTTGCCGTTGCGGATATTGATCAGACCGATGTCCGTCGTGCGGCCCTGTTGCCGCAGGGCATACAGGTAGGCCTCGCGCGTGGTGAATGCCATGTTGCGGCCAATGAAAAGAATGATGTCGCCCTTCTCCACGCCCATCGCCGCGGCCGGCCAACCCCGACTCACCGAATCGACGCGGTAGCCGCGAAACGGTTCGTTGTCTCCGCGCATCTGAACCAAGGTACCGCTGAAACCCAGCTTGGGTTGGTCGCTCAGCGCCGGCTTGACGGCCAGCGCGACGCCGAAAACAAGACCGACGACGAAGAGTCGATGCAGATTTCGCATAATTGCCTCCTGAGGCGAGTTTGTGTGTGTGGCGCCATTGGATTGCGGGACCGTGATTCCCGATACCGGTGTCCAAGGGGAAGGGAACCGTGCCCGAATTGTACGGCTGCGAGTTCCTGGAAGTATAGCATTTCCCACCTCTCTCACTTCCGCCGTTTTGTCAGAGCTTGGCTGGAAGCCCTTTCGGGAGATCCCTCTTCAGTTCCCCGCGCCAGACCGCTTTCGCCTCGACACGGGGTGTTGCTGCTGAAAGAATCCTGTCGTAAACCCGGAAATTCTGATCTGCCAGTGTACGGGCAGGTTGGAAACCTACCCCACGCTGCGAAAGACCCGATTGCCCCATACTCCCCCTGCAGGGCCCCTGGTCAGTCGGTCTCTGGCTGATTATGCTGGGGGGTCTCGGGATCTGGGAATCTCCGGCTCGGATCCCCCCGGATCGGGCTATCCGGAAACCGGAGCCATCATCCCTCCGCTCATTCAGGTAGTATCGTGTCTGAAGTCCCCGATTTTGCCAAAGGCGACGGATTGTTGCCGGCCATCGCTCAGGACGCCGAAACGGGCGAGATTCTGATGATGGCCTACATGAACGCCGAAAGTTACGCCGAGACACTGGCCACCGGCCGGGCCGTCTATTTCAGCCGAAGCCGACAGAAACTCTGGCGAAAAGGCGAAGAAAGCGGAAACGTCCAGGAGATCCGCGACATCTTCCTCGACTGCGACGACGATACGATCCTGCTCAAAGTCAACCAGATTGGCGATGCCGCCTGTCACACCGGCTACCGAAGTTGTTTCTATCGCCGCGTAACTCCCGAGGGGCTCGAAGTCGTCGGCAAGAAAGTTTTCGATCCCGACGAAGTGTACAAGAAATGACTGCCCGGGAATGAAGGTGACAGCCACCTTTATTCCCCCACCCCATCCGAACCCACGTCGAACCACCATGCCCAACCTGCTCAAACTCGGAATCCCCGCCGGCAGTCTTCAAGAGGCCACGGCCGAACTGTTTCGCCGCGCCGGCTATAAGATCAAATTCAGCTCGCGCAGCTACTACCCGTCGATCGACGACGAGGAAATCGACTGCCTGCTGATCCGTGCCCAGGAGATGGCCCGGTATGTCGACGACGGCGTGTTGGACGCCGGGCTGACCGGCTACGATTGGGTCGTGGAAACGGGGGCCGACGTCCACGAGGTGGCCGAGTTGGTCTTCTCGAAAGTGAGCCGCCGGCCCGTGCGCTGGGTCCTCTGCGTGCCCGAGGATTCGCCGGTCCAAAGCGTCAAGGATCTGGCCGGCAAGCGGATCGCCACCGAGGCGATCGGGCTGACCACCCAATACTTGGCGCGCCACGGGGTCGAGGCCAAGGTCGAGTTTAGCTGGGGGGCCACCGAAGTAAAACCACCCAAGCTGGCCGACGCGATCGTCGAGGTGACCGAGACGGGCAGTTCGCTCCGGGCGAACAACCTGCGGATCGTCGACGAAGTGATCCAGAGCACCCCCCGACTGATCGCCAATCGACAGGCCTACGCCGATCCCTGGAAGAAAGAGAAGATCGACGACATTGCCCTGATGCTCAGTGCGGCCATGGCCGCCGAGGGGAAAGTCGGCCTGATGCTGAACGTGCCGCGGGAGGAGTTGCCCAAGGTCCTTTCCCTGTTGCCGGCGTTGCAGAACCCGACCGTTTCCGATCTGGCCGATGGTAATTGGGCGGCGGTGAACACGATCCTCGACGAATCGGTCGTCCGGCGGATCATCCCCCGGCTCAAATCGGCCGGCGCCCGTGGTATTGTCGAATACCCGCTGAACAAACTGATCGATTGACCCCCCAGGAGGACGCGACCATGTTACGATCTGTTTCCCTTGCGATACTCGGATTATTCCTCGTTGGCGTGACAGCCGTTTGCGGTGCCGACCTGCCGCTGGTGTTCGAGGACGATTTCGAGAAAGGGGCCGATGCCTGGCAGCCGACCGATACGGCTGCGTGGCGAATCGCCGATGCCGACGGCAACAAGGTCTACAACCAGTTCCAAAACAGCAAGTACAAGCCGCCCCATCGCAGCCCCTACAACATCTCGCTGGTCAAGGACGTCAGCGTCGGCGATTTCGTGCTGACGGTCAAAGTGCAGAGCACCAACCGGAATGCCGGTGCGCACCGCGACATGTGCCTGTTCTTCAACTACCAGGACCCGGCCCATTTCTATTACGTTCATCTGGGTCATCGGCCCGATCCGCACTCCAGCCAGATCATGATCGTCAACGACAAGCCGCGGGTAATGATCACCAAGAACAAGTCGCCGGGCATCCCCTGGGACGACGATTGGCATCAGGTGAAGATCGTCCGCAAGACGGGTGACGGGACCATCGAGATCTACTTCGACGACATGGACAAGCCCGTAATGCAGGCCGTCGACAAGACGTTCACCTGGGGCCAAGTCGGCATCGGCTCGTTCGACGACAACGGCAACTGGGACGATTTTCAACTCCGCGGCGTGAAGGCCGAGAAGAAGTAAGGATGCCTTCAGTCAACCTTTTGCCACGCCCACGGGTTGCATCCCGTGGGTTTGGGGAGCGTTGTACGAT
>CAYUIQ010000378.1:0-4995 GCA_964444795.1 uncultured Planctomycetaceae bacterium | reverse complement strand
GCCCCCAGTTGGTGGCGATCTGGGGGCTCCCTGCTCGTTCCTCGCAGTCCGACCCCAGACACCCAAATATGACAGCTATTCTCCAATCGTCCCTAAGAGTCCCGCTCATGCAACGAATCGTCGTCTTTGCTTGCCTTCTCACCCTCACCGTGACCTCCAGGGGATCGGAAACCCCTGTCGTCGTCCCGGTCGATGGGAAGCCCTTTCGTGGCACACTGACAGCCATCGACCCCCAGTGGCAACTAACCTTCGACGTCGACGGCCCGCCGCGTGTGCTCGGGGCGGCCGACCTCGTCCGCTGGGGACGTTGTCCCGAGGCTCGGCGCGGGCCGCTTGTCCTGCTGGCAGACGGCGGACTGCTGCGAGTCGACGTCATCCAGGCCGATCGGGAAAAGCTCTCGGGCGATTCGCCCGTCTTCGGGCCGGTATCCTTGCCTCTGGAGTCGGTCGTCGGCATCGTGCCGTGGCTGCCCGGCGAACCGCTGCGGCGCGATCGGCTCATCGGTCGGGTAGCCCGGGCGACCGGTCATGAGGATCGGCTGATCCTGGAAAACGGCGACGAATTGACCGGCACGATCGAAGCGATCGGCGAAGTCAACGTGCGACTGCGGAGCATGGCCGGCGTGGTCGAGATTCCCATCGACCGGACCGCGGCCGTGGTGTTCAACCCCGATCTGCTGCGGCGGAAGTCGCCGGCAGGGTTGCACGCGGTGGCCGGGTTCGCCGACGGCAGCCGGCTGGTGGCCACGAGTCTGGTCGGTGACTCCTCCGCAATGAAAGTGACGACCACGGCCGGCCGGGCCTGGCAGGTACTGGCCGAAGACCTCGTCTACCTGCAACCGACCGGCGGGCGCGTGACGTATCTTTCCGACCTGCCCGTGGCCGAGTTTCATCCCGAGCCGTACCTCACCCGGGCCTGGCCCTACGCCACGGATCGCAACCTGCACGGCGGCCACCTCCGCGCCGGCGGACAACTCTTCCTCAAAGGCCTGGCCGTCCACAGCTACGCCCGACTGAAGTATTCACCCGATGGCACCTACCGCCGCTTCCAGGCAACGCTGGCCGTGGACGATTGCACCAAGGGCCGCGGCAGCGTGCGATTCCGCGTCTACGTCGACGGCAAAGAGAAGTACGCCAGCGGCATCATCCGCGGCGGCGACACCCCGCTGCCGATCACCGTCGAAATCCCCGGCGCCCGCCGCCTCGACCTGTTGGTCGAATACGCCGACCGCGCCGACCAGCAAGACCACGCCGACTGGCTCGAAGCGCGGTTGGTGAAGTAGTATAGTAGCCATCTCGCTCCGCGAGATGTAGCCTGTCTGCCCTGAAGGGGCCAAACATATCAACCCAGGGCAACACCCTGTATAGCGGAAACCGGAATCCCCAGATTACCAAACAGCTAACCACGCGAACAGGGCTACAGTCAGCGAGAAATCCGGCATTGTGGCAATGCCTCCTGGAGCTTCTTGACGCCTTCAACGGTTACCTTCCTACCGTCGAGGAATAGGTTTCTAAGGTTGAACAGTCCCTCGAGATGCACCAGCCCGGCGTCGGTGATTTGCGTTTTCACGAGGAACAGTTCTTGAAGATTGGTCAGTCCCGTCAAGTGCGCCAATCCAGCATCGGTGATTTGCGTTTGGTAGACCCATAGCTCTTCGAGGTTAGTCAGCCCGTTGAGATGCACGAGCCCGGCGTCGGTGATTTGCGTCTGAGCGAGGTACAGCACTTCGAGGTTGGTCAGCCCTTCGAGATGCACCAACCCGGTATCGGTCACCCGCGTTGACCTGAGGTCCAGTTCTCTAAGGTTGGTTCGCCCCTTGAGGTGCGCCAGTCCGGCGTCGGTGATTTGCGTATCCAGGAAGTGCAGCCTTTGGAGGTTCTTCAGTCCTTTCAATCGCAGGAGCCCGGAATCTGTCACCTGCGTAGAGCTGAGGTCCAGCGTTTCGAGGTGGGTCAGGCCTTTTACGTGCTCTAGCCCGGCGTCGGTCACTTTCCTCAAACCGATGCGCAGTTCTCTAAGGTTGGTCAGCCCCCTGAGGTGCGCCAGCCCGGCGTCGGTAACATACGGCCCCGAGAGGTACAGCTTCTCTAGCTTGGTCAGCCCCCTGAGATGCTCCAGTCCGACATCGCTCGTATTGACATAGATGAGGTCCAGTTCCTTTAGATTGGTCAGTCCCTCCAAGTGCTCTAGCCCCGCATCGGTAATCTCCGTACGGAAGAGGTGGAGCTTTTCGAGACTGGTCATCCCCTGAAGGTGCTCCAGCCCCGCGTCGCCGGTCTGCGTGCATGAGAGGTCCAGCACTTCGAGGTTGGTCAGCCCCTTGAGTCGCTCCAGTCCAGTGCCGGTGACCTGCGTAGAGCCGAGGTCCAGTTCTTGCAGGTTCGTTAGCCCCGCGAGGTTCTCCAGCCCGGCGTCGGTAATTCGCGTGCCATGGAGATTCAGCACTTGGAGTTTGGTTAGTCCTTTCAAGTGCTCCAGCCCGGCGCCGGTGATCTGCGAAGAGATGAGGTATAGTTCTTTGAGGCTGGCCAATCCTTTCAAGTGCTTCAGGCTGCTATCGGTGATTTGCGTGCCCCTGAGCCGCACAGATATCACCGGCTTCTTCGGATTTGTCTCGTCAACCGTAACCGAGCCGCCCAGCTTCCTGATCTCGGCAATGGCCGCGTCTTGCCCGTTGTCCGGCGAGTTGGCTTCGGCTTGAGGCGCGGCCACGCCAGGCTGCGGCTGATCCACAACCGGCCGTGCCTCGCCCCCACAACCCGCCAGACCGACGAACAGCAGGAAGCTCATCGGTAACACCCATGGTCTTTGCAGTGTCATGGCACTCTCCTTTTCGGCTGGCAGGAATCAGCCGTGGTCATGCCCTCAAGAAGTAGAAGGCGGTAACGTCCAGTGAAACCATTAGGAGTCCAGTCGTCAACCCCCTGGGCAGAAAGGCTACATCTCGCGGAGCGAGATGGCTACTATACCTCACCGCCCCGACTTCGGCACAATACGAATCGCCTGACCGCCGTTTTTGGCCATGTCGGCTTCCAACGCAACGGTCGAATCGACGGTCTGCTGCTCGCATTTCACGTCGAACGGTGCGTCGCCTTCCGGCGAGCCGTCGGAGTAGATGTACGCGTCGTACCGCACGTCCGGCTCGAGGAAGTCCAGCGGGATGCGGACCGTGCGGCGCTCCCGCGCGTTGAGCGTACCGACGTACCACTCGCGGCCGCTACGCCGGGCCATCGTGATGGTGTGGCCGATGCGGCCCTGGAGAACGCGAGTTTCGTCCCATGCGGCAGGCACGTGCTTGAAGAACTCCAACTCCGGCTCGCCCTTGTATTGCGATGGCCGGTCGTACCAGTGGAGAAACTGCCACGGGCTGTAGAAGATCACCGGGCAGGCCAACTGGTGGGCGTGCGTCGTCTGGATGCGCGTCGTGTACCAACAGACGGTGGCATCGCCCGCCCCGCACAAACCGCGCGTGAACGGCAGAATCAGGTTATGCTCGGCCGGGGGCATGCATTCGTTGCCGCGGATGCCTTCCTGCGTCATCAGGTTGGGATACGTGCGGCTGTAGCCGGTCGGGCGGTATTCGTCGTGGACGTCGACCATCAGCCGATGCTCGGCCGCTTTGCGCACGGCGTCGTGTAGCCAGGTGGTCCACTGCTGGCTGCCCACGTTGACAAACCCGTACTTCACGCCCTTGATGCCCCACTTCTGATAGAGCGGCAGGATCTCGTCGAGCTGGCGTTCCAACTGGCGGCGGTTGACGTAGACGAGAATACCGATGCCGTGCTCGCCGGCGTAGCGGATCACTTCGTGCAGGTCGAGTTCGCCGGAAACGCCCGACTTCTTCGTGTCGCGGGTCACGGTCGTGGCGTCGGAGGCGCCTTCGTATTCGTGACCGTACCAGCCGGCGTCGTATTCGACGTACTGCAACCCCCGGGCCACGGCGAAATCGACACACGCCTTGCCGCCTTCGGTCGTCAGCGTCACCTCGCGAATCACCTTACCCGGCTTGATCCACGAGGGATCGGCAATGGCACACGGATCGTTGAGGTTCTCGATCAGGTAGTTCCGCTCGATGAGTTGCCCCGGCGTCTCGCCGATCATCACGACCCGCCAGGGCGTCGTGTAGGGGGTCGAAACCTTCACCTCGCCGGCCAACATGCTTTGCAGCGTATACGGTTTTCCGGCAACCGGTTTCAACCGCATTCGGGCGTAGTCGACCAGCCGCGCTTCGCCGATGGCCACGCACGGGCCGTCGGCCATTTCAACGGTCAGGGGCCGTTCGCAGTTGGCCTTGACCTTGTCGAGCGTCGTAATACTGTACACACCCTGGGCCGAGTAGACCGGATAGGCCGTGTGATTGGCGGTGAAGCGGAATTCGGTCTTCTCCTCGGCGATGACCAGCGCGTCGAGACCCGGCTGCTGGGGAAACGTATAGCAGAGAGCGGCCCCCTCGTTGTATAGCCGGAAGGTCAAACGCAACCGTCGCGGCGGCGTCTGCGAGTCTTCCAGATCGACAACGGCCTGATGGTAATGATCGCGGATTGCGCTCCGCTCGCCGTAAACGGGTTTCCAGGTGGCATCGTGCTCGGTTTGGGCAATCGAGACGACCTTGAAATCGGCCGAAAGCGGCGGGGCGTCCTTCAGGACGAATCCCAATCGCGAGTCGGCCAGAATCGGCTTACCCCGATAGCTCACGCCGTAGACCGGGACACCCGGCTCCTGGCCGACTTCCCGAACGTCGAAGGAAACGGCGACCAGCCCATCGGGCGAGGTGAACCGTTCGGCTTGGGCAACGGGTACCAGCAGAGCCGCCAGCAGCAAGGCGATGAAAAACGATGCGAAGGGACGTGTCGCGGATCGGTTGGTCAGTTGGGTGTGATGCATGAGTGGAAGCTCCATGGTTGCGGTGTAGACTGCTAGTCAGCAACAGTGGTATTGATGGGGTGCCTGGGGTCGAGCGCAGCGAGCCCCCAGTTCGTCGCGTTCTGGGGGCT
>CAYUIQ010000377.1:0-5042 GCA_964444795.1 uncultured Planctomycetaceae bacterium | reverse complement strand
TTTTGTGCGAAGCACCCTCCGGGCCGTTCCGGCAAAAGGGTCCTGACCCCTTTTTCGCCGGAAGACGTATCCCTCTGGTACAACCCAGGTCATTTACCCTGGGCGTGGATCGTACATGAGGTCGACGTGCTTCGGCCGCTGGCAACCGATGCCCCCGACGCGATACGAAAACGTACCGCCGAGGTCCTCTTTCCCGAGGGCCGAGCAAGAAACTGGCGTCGCTCGGCCGTTGTTGAGACCGATGCAGCGCTGCAGCCGGCCGCCGAGAAGAGACCGCGCACCCGGCGGGAGTCGTGCAGCATCATCGGGCACTCACCGGGTCAGGTGCTTCTCGAAGTCAGCCTGAAATCGCCCGGGCTGGTCGTGCTGGCCGATCAATACGATCCCGACTGGACACTCGAAGCCATCGGCGAAGGGCAGGAGCCACGCGCCGTTCCCATCTTGCGAACCAACCGCGTCATGCGCGGCGCCTGGTTGGCGGCCGGCGATTATCGGCTCCAGTACCGCTACCGCCCGGCAAGCTACCGCTACGGCGTCACGCTCAGCGGGCTGAGTTGGATTCTGCTGATCGTCTGGGGACTCTGGACGGAAAGAGCGGCCAGACGACGTGTTCGCCCCAAAGAGATCCGGTATGTCAGCCCGTGGCGCAATCATGCGGAGGGGAAACCAGAAACGTAGCTCGTGTGGCAATCACGAATTCCAGACGCAACATACGCTGCCATCGGGTGAGCCAGAGGGACATTCCTCATCACACCCGGTGCGAAAACAGAACACTCTCCTTCCTCTGTTTCCTCCTGTTCCAATCTTCTTTCTTGAACAGGAGGAAACGAAGAAGGGCAGAAGAAATGGGAACACATTTCCACGCCCGCCGTTCACTCCGGCCGCAACCGTTGAGAATGCTCGATGCGCATGGCCTTCTCTTGGTCGCCCTCGGTTCGCGCCGTCATGGAAATCGGACCGTTGCGATTCCAGACCACGCTGCCGTCGACGATCGACAAAAGCCCGATCTCCGGGTCCACGTTGATCGTGTAGGTGGCCAGATGGTCGCCGGCAATGCGGATGAGGTACAGTCGGCACTCACCGTGCCGCGTCACGTGTTCCATCAGCAATGCCGACGAACCGGGATTCCAGAACACGCGCAGCGACTTGTCCTCGGGGTCCGGGTGAAAGGTGCCCAGGGTCGTCTTCCCGCGCAGGAATCGGACGGTGAAATCCGGGGCTTCCGACATCCAATGCACCCGAACCTCGTACTTCCCGTCAGGCGAGGGGAAGTCTTTGAGCATCACCTCGGCCTTCAGTGTGCCGCAAAGAAGCGTGCAAGCCAACGCCGCGAGAAGAAATCTGGTCATCATGCACCCCTCGGAATGGACGGTCCGGTCGTATCCGCCTTGGACGGTCCTCACCGTTGAGACGCCGACCGCGCGGAAATGGTTCCCTTGTTTCGCCCTTTCGGGGCACTTGGGCTCCAGGCACACAGGTTACGCTGCTACAGTATCTTGACGACCACGAAAGTCACGTCGTCGTCCTGGCTCGACTGGCCGCGAAAGGCGGCCAGTTCAGCGTGAATTCGACGACTGATTTCGTCCGCGGGATGATCGGCATGGCGTCGCACCAAGTCATACAGGCGGTCCTTGCCGAAGAGTTCGTCTTGATCGTTGGCCGTTTCCCATAGTCCGTCGGTCGAGACGATGTAGATCTGCCCGCTTCGGACGTCACTGGCGCAGCGTTCTTCGTAGCGGCTTTCCTCGAGAATCCCCAACGGCAGACTGCCGTCACACTCCCGCTCGACGAACTCACCTAGCTGCGCGTCGTACAGGACGGGCGGGTCGTGGCCGGCTGAGGACCAACGGATCTCGTGATGCTCCGTGTCAATGGTCAACAGCAGCATCGTCATGAAACGCTCGCCGCCGGTGTCCTCGGCGAGCAGCCGGTTCATGTGATTCAATAGATCGCTGAGCGATCCCGGTTCCTCGCAACGGCTGCGGAGGATGCCACGGGCGGTGGCCATGAGCATGGCCGCCGCAACGCCGTGTCCCATGACATCGCCCAGGGCGATGGCAACGGCCTTGTCGGAGAGTCCTGCTACGTCCAGGAAGTCGTAGTAATCCCCTCCCGTTTCGTCACAATACGTGCTGTGCCCGGAGATGTCGAGCCCATCGAGTTCTGGTGCTCCGGACGGCAGGAGATGCTGCTGCACGTCCATGGCCAGTGCCAGCGAATGACGCAACCGCATACGATCGCGCAAGCCCGCCGCCATGGCGTTGATTTCGTCGGAGAGTTGAACGAACTCCGGTGAGTATTCGAGATGCAACGGATCGTCGAGGTTGCCCGCTCCAATCTGGCGGACGTGGGCTGCCAGCGCCAGGATGGGACGGACCGACAGGGAAGCCAGGGCAATGCCCAGCAGCAGCGTGGCCAAGACGGCCATGGCGCCGAAGAGGATACTGCGGCGTCGGAAGGCGTAGACCTCTCCGAGAAAATCACTCTCCGGTACGACCGTGACAATCAGCCAGTTCAATCCCGCGCCCTCTTGAAGCGGGGAAACGATCATCAGGTGCGACACGCCGCCGATATCGAGCATCCTGTAGTGCATCCCCTCGAAGGCGGCCAGCGACTTGAAGGATTCATCGAGATCCGTCGCCGCAGCCGTGACGGAAGGGTGCTCGGATGACCTTGCGGGAATGCGGTTCAACTCGGCGTCGTGGACCGGTGCGTCAACGGAACTGGCCACCAGATTGCCGCGGCGGTCCATGAGGAAGGCCGATCCCGTTTCGCCGATTTGCAGCGAGGCGAGAAATCGGGAGACGTCGTGCAGGCTGATCTCGGCGCCGAGCACGCCCAGTAGGGTATCACGGGTGTCGTAGTAGGGCTGCGGGTAGGCCAAGCCGTAGGTTGTCTCCGAACCGTCCTCGTTCACCCAGGCGTATTCGGTCCAAGTGGCCTGGCCGGCGGCGGCGGCGTCTTGATACCAGGGACGCTTGCGCGGGTCGTAGACGTAGCGGCCCACCGGTTCGGAGGTCATCCGGCCCTCGGACTCCATGCGGAACTCGAGCACTTCCTCGCCGGTTTCGCCGTCCTTGATGCCGAACTCGTAACCCTCCTTGCCAGGATAACGGTACATCCACACCACTTCGCCCTGGGACGAACCCCAGATCATGCCGCTGAGCATGTCAAAGGCCATCGCCTCCTCGTAGAGGAAATCGCGCCAGCTTCGCAGGTCGGCCAGATCCACTCGGCCCTCGTCGATCAACCGGGCATTGATGCGGTTGATGCGCGCCGGCATTCTGAACAAGCCGTCGAGCCGCTGGTCGATCCGGCCATGGATCTCGGAGAGTTGACCGCGAGCCAACTTGTTTGCCGCCGATCGGGCCTGCCAGAATGCGATCAGCGAAAGAACGGCTACCGCTACCAGTACTGGCAGCGAGAGCACGACCGGCGCGCTAATCTTCAGAGACAACTTGGAAGAGAGTGATCGCATGCTTTGCCCTCGCGGCGAGCCAGTGTTGTTGGCGTCACGTATCCCCCTAACTATAGCAGCCGGGCGATGGCAGGCCCACAGTGTACCCGTCCGTTGGCGGCATGTTGCTAGATCTCTTCTGCTTTGTTAGCCCTTTCGGCTGCGACGGGATTCTCCGCGTTTCCGCCGGTCGCTCGCCGACCGGGCCGGCACGATCGACGTCCTACTCCACCCGCATGCGAAGGTTGGGCTTCTCCAGCGCCACGGTCGTGTTGGGGGCGACCGGCTCGGTAAGCCAGACGCTGGAGCCGATGACCGAGTCGTGGCCGACGCGGGTTTGGCCGCCTAGCACGGTGGCGTTGGCATAGATGACCACACGGTCTTCGATCGTCGGATGGCGCTTGGTGCCGCGGACCAGTTTCCCCTGGTCGTCGGTGGGAAAACTGAGGGCCCCCAGCGTGACGCCCTGGTAGAGTTTCACCCAGCGGCCAATCTCGCAGGTCTCGCCGACCACCACGCCGGTTCCGTGGTCGATGAAGAAATAGTCGCCGATCGTGGCGCCGGGATGGATGTCGATGCCCGTGCGACTGTGAGCCGATTCGGTCATCATCCGCGGGACCAGCGGGACACCCAACTCGTGCAACTCGTGGGCCAACCGGTAGACGGTCACCGCCTCGAGGCCCGGATAGCAGGAGACCACTTCGTCGAGCGATTTGCAGGCCGGGTCGCCATCGAAAGCCGCTTGCACGTCCTTGGCCAAGGCTTCCCGCAAGTCGGGGATCCGCTGCAGGAACGCGATCGCCTTGGTTTGACCCTGGGCCTCGAAATCGGGGGCCTCGCCCGGATCGCACTCGGCGCCCTCGCGGGCTTCATGCCGCATCGCCCGGGCGATCTGCGCGGTGAGCGAATCGTGGAGGCGTTCCATCAGGTCGCCCACATAGTAGGTCACGTTACCCAAGTGCAGCCCATCTCGTCTCTGGTAGCCCGGATAGAGGATCTCCTTGAGATCGCGGGTCGCCGCGACGACGGCGTCGTAGTTGGGCAACGGGCAATGGCCCAGATGGTTGATCGTGCCCACCGCCGAATAGGTTCGCACGATGCGTTCGGTCAACTCGGGCAGTTGCTCTTTGAGTCGCAAGTCGGTGGCCATGAGAAATCACTCCCGCTCGACGAAGAGACTGTTGCCGGTATCCTTTGCCTCCCGAGGCGCAAGGTCAACCTCGGGGACATCCATTGAGGATCCAGAAAGAAACGAGGCGGTATGTAGAGAGTTCGAGGGAGTCCGGTCAACCCGGACAGAGGCACCGACGGCAGCACAAGCCCAACCGGTGATCGGAAACCATGGTCTGGAGTCCCCTCGAGTGAATCGCCTCTCCACGGTAATGGTAGGCGCGGCGGTGACGGGGGTCAACGCGGCCCATCAAGTTTCTTCGGCCCGGGGGGCACGCGGAGTTGAGGTATTCCGCTCTGGGTGCCATGTCAATTCATGGGTGGCTGGGGTCGAGATGCGAGGAACGAGCGGCGAGCCCCCAGAAAGAGAATCCCTGGGGGCTCGGCGTTCGTTCCTCACGCCTCGACCCCAGCC
>CAYUIQ010000376.1:0-5194 GCA_964444795.1 uncultured Planctomycetaceae bacterium | reverse complement strand
TAGTGCGGATCGTAATCCCAGGAATAGCGGCGCTGCTTCCCCTCGGCCCGCAGCTTGAGTTCCTCGGTCTGCTTCGCCCGGGCTCGCTTGTCCTGGTGGGTCGACGAGAAGAGCACGCGGTTGCCGTCGGGATGCAGCCAAGCGCACGTGGTCTTCCCATAGCCGGGCGAAACACGCTGGACGTCACCCAGTTCGAGATCCATCACGTAGATCTGGAAGAACGGATTGCCCGGCTCGCGCTCGCTCTGAAAGACCATTTCCGTGCCGGCCGGATTGAAGTATCCTTCGCCGGCTCGGCGTCCCTCGAAGGTGAGTTGCCGCGTGCCGGTGACCAGGCGCGTTTCGAGACGAGCCGCTTCGGCCGGATCCGTCTTGACGATGTCCTCATCGGCTCCAGCCGGGCGGGCGTGGGTGGGGGGATTGGCGAAAGCCTGTGTGACGGCTGCCATCGCGAGCATCGCGGCGGGTGCAATTGTCGTTAGGAGAGGGGCGATCATGGGCTCGTTCTTTCGGATAGGTTTCGCCCAGGCACTTGCGTCCCGGCGCGGTCGTGACGGCCGGTGTTCACGATATCGGCTAGGCCGACGGAGTGCAACAGCCCGGGGTGCCCGTCTCCTTTTTCAACGGGCTGTTAGGCCGTCTCTTCGAGCACGTCGCCGCGAACGGAAATCTTGATCCGTCCCAGGGGCATGTCTCGCCCCGATGCGGCGATCGCCGCCTGCGCGATTCGCACCAGGGCGGTGCAGCAGGGCACTTCCATGTGAACCACGGTCAGGCTCTTCGGCGCGCCCGAGCGAAGGATCTGCGTGAGTTTCTCGAGATGGGCTCCGGCGTCGTCGAGCTTCGGGCAGCCAATAACCACGGCCCGCTGGCTCAAGAATCGCTCATGAAAATTGGCATGGGCGAACGGCACGCATGTGGCGGTCAGCAGCAGATCGGCGTCTTGGAAGAACGGCGCGCCGGCCGGGACCAGAGGCAGTTGGACGGGCCAGTGGCGCAGTTGGGAGGGATGCTGGGGATCGGTTGCGGGCCGAGTCGACGGGCCGTCGGCGCTGGCCATGCTTCCTTGCACGTCGACGAGTTGGACTCTTGAGCCGGGGCAACCGGCCGGGGGTGAGGGGGCGGACGGACCCGGCGCGACGGATTGCCGCGCGGCGAGATGCTGTTGCACCAGTTCCTCGTCGAAGGCGTCGGCTTCTCGCTCGATAATCTCCAGCGCTCCTTCCGGACACTCGCCCAGACAGGCGCCCAGGCCGTCGCAATGAGCGTCGGAGATCACGCGTGCTTTTCCGTCGACAATCTGGATTGCCCCTTCGGCACATGACGGAACACACACGCCGCATCCCGTGCATTTCCCCTCATCGATTTGGATGATTCTTCGTTGAACCATGGTCTATTGCTCGCGATGTCTATAAAAGTCGGTTTGTTCCCGCTACTAATCATACCGTTCTACCTGCCGAGTCAATCCCGCGAGTCGGTGGGGTGGTGACCGCCATGCTGAGGATTCGCGGAGGGTATCCGCATCGGCCGTCAGGTTTATCCGTGTGAAGCGTGCCTACTCCCGGCAACGGCGACCAGGTACGCGTCAGACGGCGACCTGTCGTTCTTCCAGCGGCACGTTGGGAGGCACGACGGGAGTGGGGAATTTCCCGTCGTGGAGAAAAGTGCGGTTGCGTCCGTAGCGTTTTGCTTCATGCACGGTCGTTTTCAATCGAGAGATGAGCGATTCCAGTGAATCATCCGCTTGGGCTTCAGTCACTCCGCAACTGACGGTCACACGGAACTGCGAATCATGGTACTGGAAGGAAGTCAGTTCCAGCGATTGGCGAATGCGTTCGGCGACGTCGGTGGCAAAGCGAAGGTCACTTTCTGAAAAGAACAGGGCAAATGTCTCTCCCGCGACACGAAAGGCGCCGCCGTGCTCTCGCATTTCAGCGGCCAGGAACTTCCCCAGACTACCGAGCACGCGATCTCCCACGGGAGTTCCGAATTTCGCGTTGACGCGGGCGAACTCGTCGACGTCGATCAAAGCCATGGCCATGGATCGGGTCCGATGCGGGTCGCGTCGCCAGTGTTCGGACAGCTTGCGGTGCAGCGAAGCCAGATCGGAAAGCCCGGTCAGCGAATCCCGCTGATCCTCACCTCCCATTTCGTCCAGCCAGCCTTCCATACTCGCGATCGCGGTCAAGGTTTCAGTCAGCACGTCGCGCGTGCGGTGGTTGGCGTCGATCAGGCCGGTCGTCTGCTCGGCCACCGCTTCACGGGTTTGGTCCAGGTTACCGTCGTCATCATCGTCGATCGAATCGAGGGTTTCGGCGATGGCATCGATACGATCGACCGCGCGGGCCATGGCTGTCCGGATGTCGTCGTGCAGCGAATCGAAGTGCTCAGTCTCCTTGCGGTGCTCCTCCAATCGCTCGTAGGCAGCCTGTTGTCGTTCGGAGTAATCGGAGTTGACTTCGGAGAGTTCGTTGAAGCAAGACTTCAGTTCGCCGGGGTCGGGTGACTCGGCGAGGCGGCGCAACTGGCCGTCGATCTCCGTAACTTTCCCGCCGTATTGCTCGATTGCCTGCTGGAAGTCTTCCACCGAGAGTTCGTTCTCGCTCCGCTCCCGAGCGATGTTGGCGGCCGGATCATGGGAGAGGGTGTCGTCTGGCGGGAGGGCATCGCCGGGCGTTTCCGAATCGGCTTCGTCCGGATCCATTTTCGGCGGTACGTCGAGAGCCGACTCCTCGTTCGGCGCCTCGTCACTTGGAAGATCGGCAAACCCGTTGGCTGCCAGGGCATCGAACCATGCTTCCTCGTCCGCGTCTTCCTCGTCCGCGCCTTTCTCGTCCGCCGTTTTCTCGTCCGCCGTTTCCTTGTCCGATAGCCCCCCGACCCTCGCCCAGGCGTCGACCTCCGCCCAACCATCGTCTTGGGAGTGGGGCATCGACTTGTACCGTCGCGCAAGACAGACGGCCACGGCAAATCCCAGCCAGAGATTCAGCACGGCGACGATGAACGTATAAAATGCCTGCACCACGATAAGGCCCTCGCTACGGCTCTGCTTCCCCGTAACACTAGGTTACGCCAGGCGGATCGCGTCGGCAGAAGGCATGTCTGGAGCGGTGATGGTCGTTCGTATTGGGATAGAAAAGCGGTTTGGAGTGGTTTTTCGGGCGCCGCCGATTCTTCTACCAATTCAGTTCGGCCGCCTCTTCCCAATGCTCGTACAGCTCCGCGACCGCTTCGGTCTGGTGCTGGACCTCGATCTTGAGCTTCCGTACCTCCGCGCCGTCGCGGTGAGTCTCGGGCAGACCCAACAGGCGGTGGAGTTCCTCGATGCGGGCTTCTCGCTGGTGAATATCGGCTTCGATTTCCGCCGTCTTGCGATAGGGGAAACGGCGTTTGGCCCGACCGGACTGGGCCGAGTTGTTCGCTTTGGCCGGCTGCGCGGCGCGTTTCTTGGACGCTTCTTTCGCGCCGGGCGTCTCGATCGACCGCTGATTGGCCAGATGCAGGTACGAGGAGTAGTTTCCCTCGAAGACACGCACCCGACCGTCGTCGAGCACCAGCAAGTGGTCGGCGACACGATCGACGAAGTAGCGATCGTGGCTGACCATCAGCACGGTGCCGTTGAACTGGCCCAAGGCGTGTTCCAGGGCGTCGCGTGCCCAGAGGTCGAGGTGGTTGGTCGGTTCGTCGAGCACCAGCAGATTGGCCCCGGCGGCGGCCAGCCGAGCCAGTGCCGCCCGGCAGCGTTCGCCGCCGCTGAGTTGGGCAACTTTGCGCGAGGCCGTATCGCCGACGAGCCCGAACCGGGCCAGCAGGTCGCGGCGCTGTTGGAAGAGAAACTCTCGACCCTCGGGCCGAATCGCGTCGACCACGTCCTCGGCGTCGTCCAGGGCGGCCAGTTGCTGATCGAAGTATCCGACCTCGACGCCGTGGCCGATCGTGGCCTGTCCCCGGTCGGCTTCGATCTGCCCCAGCAGACAGCGCAAGAGGGTCGTCTTGCCCGAGCCGTTGGGGCCCATCACGGCCCATCGCTGACCGCGCTCGACGTCGACCTCCAGATCGGCAAACAGCGGCCGGTCGTATGCCTTGGCAAGACGCTCGGCGCGGAGCACGATATCGCCGCTGCGGTCGACCTCGGCGAAGGCCATCGGCGGAATGGTGATTTCCCGGGGCGGTTCGACCGGCACGATTCGGGCTAGCTTCTTCCGCCGGTCCTCGGCTTGCGCGTGTTTCATGCCGTAACGATTGCGGCGGATAAAGTCCTCGGCCTTGGCGATTTCCAACTGCTGCTTTTCGTAGGTCCGCCGCTCGACCTCCAACCGCTCGGCCTTCTGACGCCAATAGGCCGAGAAGTTGCCCGGGTAGGAATCGACCGTGCCGCGAAAAAGCTCCAGGGTGCGGTTGGTCACCTTGTCGAGAAAGTAACGGTCGTGGCTTACCACGATCAGCGCGGCGGACGTCTCGGCCAGATAGTCTTCGAGCCACTCGGTAGCGCCGACGTCGAGGTGGTTTGAGGGTTCGTCCAGGAGCATGAGATCCGGCTCGGCCAACAACAGCTTGGCCAACATCAGCCGGTTCTGCTCGCCTCCGCTGAGCGAATCGACCGGCTGTTTGTGTACGTCGGGTGTGAAACGGAGCCCGGCGAGCACCCGTTCGATCTTGTGATCGAGGTGGTAGGCGTCGTGGCGATGCAGCTCGTGTTGCAGGTGGTCGTATCGCGAGGCCAGACGGCGGCGTTCGGCCGGATCGTCGGCCTGGCTCATCGCATGAGCCGCCTCTTCGGCCTGTCGGGCCATGTCGACCAGATGGACCAGTGCATCCTCGGCTTCCTCCCAAAGCGTGCGTCCGGCGGCGATCTCGGGCTGTTGCTCGAGGTAGCCGATGCGCGTGGTCCCGTGGCATCGAACGGTTCCGGCATCCGCGTCCCCACGCCCGGCCAGGATTTGCATCAGCGTCGTCTTGCCACACCCATTGGGGCCGACCAGACCGATCTTGTGCTCGGGGCGCACATCGAGCGTCACCCCGTCCAATACCGGCTCGGGGCCAAAATGCTTTCGCAGGCCTTCGACTTCCAGGAGAATCATGTGTTTCGTACGACGAACATCGGGAGGGTGTAGGATAGCCCGTTGAAAAGGAGGCGATTGGTGGAGGGTGCCTGGGGTCGAGCGCAGCGAGCCCCCAGAAAACGTGGCTCTGG
>CAYUIQ010000375.1:0-5217 GCA_964444795.1 uncultured Planctomycetaceae bacterium | reverse complement strand
CCACAATTCACTCTCTCTCAACAGGCTGCTCAACAACTACATGAGTTATCGCTACACAGGCCAGGCCCCCTCGTAACCCGTCTCGGCCAGGCGCATCTTGTACAACTGGGCGAAGAGGCGGAACTTTCGGGCGAAGTCGCCGGAGAAGAGCAGGTTGTGATGCCCACCCACCATGCAAGCGTCGGCCCGGTCGGTGATTTCGATCTCGACGTTCGTCGTGCAACCACCGGCCGGCGGCATGGGATGCGACTTGAATACCTTGCCGGCGTACACGTCCAAGGCCGGTTCCGCGCCGGGATGGTAACGCATCATGGTCACCGGATCGTCGGGTTTCCAGAATACCTGGATCGCGCAACTGCCCGCGTTGGCGTGGGCAAAACGACGCAGCAGGTACTCCGTGTCCGGGCCTTCGGGCCCCTGCAACTTACTGGGACACGTGCAATGCGAAGCGTAGTAGTGGTTTCGTTCGGTCTCGAAGGCCGGGTTGTGCTGGAACCCGGGACGCCCGGTGAGCAACTGGCCGATCAGTTGCGTGTAGACGGCCGGCAGATCGTTTTCGCACGCCGCCGGGATGAGCTGACCGTTGAGCGTGGCGAAACTCATGCACGGCTTGAGCATGCCGCGACGTAGACAGTTCATCGTCACACCGTCGGCTTCCTCTTCCTCGATCATCCGTGTTAGCGCGAAGTGTGCCCGGGCGGCGTTTTCCAGGGCCTCCTGGGTCACGTCGCGAATCTCTTTGGCGCCGGCGGTGAACTGGCCGATCAACTTCTTCGCTTTCTCGTCGATGGCGATCTTCTCGAATCGCTCGGCATATTGGTCGAAGGGGATGACGCGAACATTGATACCGAAGAACGATTCGGTGCCTTCTCGTACCGCGGGCGCTTCGGTGATGCTCAACAGGCGACTCTGGCCGAGGAGCTTTTTCGTGTTGATCATCCGCGCGCCGTACTCGATGGCATCGAAGTTTTCCAGCGATTGGATGAAGTAGAGCCCCGGCCGGCGATAGCGGCTGATCGATCCGTGCTTCACGCCGAGCCCGATGTAGAAGATGGCGGGGATATCGGCTTCTTCGGCAGCCTTCAACAACAGGTCGGCCTCGGTCAGGCTGCGGTTGTAGAACATCATCAGCAACAGCCCGTCGGGACTCTCGTCCTTGAGTTGGGCCGCCACTCGGGCGGCGTCGTCGCGACTGGCCACGGCGCGGTGTTCCACGGCGATGGTCATGCCGAGCTTCTTTTCGATCTTGGCCAACTCGGCGGTGTACAGCTTCTGTCGCCCCTCGGCATCATAGTCGTTTCCCGGCCAACTCCACCAGCCGTCGGGATGGGAGCCGAACGATTTTGACGGCGGATACAGGAAGACGGCCCGCACCACGGCGCCCTTTTTCTTTTGCTTGGGCGTCGCATCTTCAGCAGCCTGGGCCGTGATCGAGGTCAAGGCGACCGATCCGACGGCCAGACTCGCGGCGGTGAGAAAGTCCCGCCGATCGCAACCGCAATCGCAGCCGCATCCGAACTCGGAATCGTGAGTATGTTTCTTCATGGCGACGTCCTTTCTGGCGACATGTTGGCTTCCAAAACATCGAAGTCCGATGCCCCATTGTCTTCTCGGCGTGGCATATGTGCAAGGGTTCGGCCGTTTTCAATGGTCCGTATGTTGACAAAGTTTGCGCAGCGACTAGGATCGACGGCGGTGTGACTTCCGGGAAGAAGGTGATAGGAGGATTACCGTGTTGGTCAGTCGAAAAAACGCCGGATTGACGGTTCTTGCCGTCCTTGCCCTATCGTATCACCACGCGAAGGCCGACGACGTGTTGCTGGTCGCCGACGACGTGCCGGACCACGGGCTGGTGGCCTGCTCGATCGATTTGACCGAAGCGGCCCGGTTCTGTCGGCTCGGGCCGGTGGTGCCGGGGAACATTCGCGCTGAGCGGGTTTCGGACGGCGCGCCCGTTGCCGCGCAGTTTGTGCCCGCCGATGGCTTCGATGCCGAGAGGCACATCGTCGGGACCATGCTCATGAAGCTGCCCGCCGGCGGCTCCGCTTGCGTTCGGCTTTCGATGGATACGAGCAAGCCGTCACCCGATGCCTCATCGCCCGAAGAGCCCTTCGACGGTACGGTCGCAACCAAATCATACCGCGCGGTTCACGACGCGGCGAAGATGGGCGGGTTGCCGTGCCGCTTCGAGTTCGCCGCCTCCGGCAAAGTCTTCGAGCAGTTTCGGTGGAACGACCGCTTGTACGACCGCCAACTCGGCGGATTTAATCTGGCCAACGACCCGCGGCCGCGAGTCGAGCGAATTTCAACCGGCCCGCTGGCCACGGTGGTTCGCGTGGGTGCGGGGTACATGCAATCGGACGGCAAGCAGCCCCACTCGAAAGCGAAGGCCGTTTACCAGTGGTGCTATTGGAACGACTTGCCCCTGGTGCGAGTCACCGCGACGGTCACGCAACAACCGCCGCAACCATGGAGCGAGTCGCATTTCCTGGAGCTGAACTTTCCCGGTGACGATTTTCCCGCGTGGGCCGGTGGAGAGCCGACGGGCCGGGGGCAGTTCACCGGCGAGACCAAGAGCTTTCATTTCGACGGATGGGGCGCGCTGGTCGACGGAAACAATGCGCTGGCCATGCTCGACTGCGGCCGGGCCCTGTTTTACGATCACCGCGGTGGCAGCTACCTACATGCCCACGGCGACCGGGCGTGGCAGGCGTGGCCCGAGGCGACGCAACAGTGGTCGGCCTGGCTGTGGATTGGCACGGCCGACGATCTGGCCGGGACGATTCGCACGGCGGCCGGTGCATTGCCCAGCATGGCCCATGTCGAGGTCACCACGGCGTCGGTTCATGCACGAATCCGGGCGGCTCGCCAAAGGTGGCAAACGTTGCAAGGCACCGCCCGGCAGCAGGCATGGTGGCACGCCGCCGGAGCCGTGCGACTTGCCGCCGAGGGACGGTTCGAGGAAGCGATTCATACGGCCGAAGGCCGTCAACCGGCCCACTGGACGGTTCTTTCCGCTGGTGATTTGGGCCTGTTTCTCGCCGGGGGCCGGGAGGGGATCTCGGTGTTGAGCCTGTTTGATACAGTCGCCGGTCGGCAGTTGCTCTCGTCGGCCGGTGTGCCTTTGTTTGAATTGACCCTGCGCCATGCGGGGACCAAAGAGGAAGTTCGCCTGACGGCCGACGCCGGTTGGGGACGTGTACAAGTCGCTTCGATCGACGACGGGCCGGGAGTCCAACTGCGATGGAGCACGCCGCTGGACGAACGCTTCGGTCCGCTGGAAGTTGTTGCCAAGGCGGCCCCGGATACGGCGACCAGCGCGATCACCTGGCAGTTGTCCGTCACCAGCGAAGACAACGACTGGGCCCTGTGGCGGGTCGTCTTTCCCAACGCGGCGGTCGACGAACTGGGGCCCGACTCGCGGCTCTTCGTGCCCCGGGCGGCCGGACAGGTGGAAAAGAATGCCTGGCATCGCGGGTTTCGTTTCGCCGGGCGTTACCCCAGCGGCTGGACGAGCATGCAATACATGGCCGCCTATGCGGCGGACCGTTCGACCGGTCTTTACGTGGCCGCCGCCGATCCGACAGGCGGCACGAAGGAACTCGCGGCCGAGAGCCAGCCCGAGAGGCATCGCGTCGTGCTGTCGTTCGATCACCCGGTCCCCGACATGGGCAAACCGGGTAACCGTTTCCAGTTAAGTGGACACGCCCAATGGCAGCTCTTTCGTGGCGATTGGTACGACGCGGCCGTGATTTATCGCCGTTGGGTTCGGGACAAAGCAAAGTGGTATCCGGACCTCACGGCCGAAGGTCGGGCCGACACGCCCCGCTGGATGCGCGAGTTGGCCGTCTGGGGGCTTGGCGGCGGAGACCCCAAGACCGGCTTGCCCATGTTGCAGGAGTTCGCCCGGGAAATGGGATTGCCGGTCGGCTTTCACTGGTACAACTGGCACCAGATTCCCTTCGACAACGATTACCCCCACTACTTCCCCGCTGACGAAGGTTTCACCGAGGCGGTGAAGTTGCTGCAAGCGAAGGACATTCACGTGATGCCCTACATCAACGGCCGGCTGTGGGATATGCACGACCGGGCCGCCGAGGATTTTCAGTTTTCCAATCGGGCCATGCCGTCGACCACCAAGACCGAAGCGGGCAAGCCGTACATCGAGACCTACGGCAGCAAGGAGATCGACGGCAAGAAGGTCGAGTTGGCCGCGATGTGTCCCAGCACGGATCTCTGGCGCGATACGGTTCGGCGGATCGTTTCGCGGCTGGTCAACGAATGTGGTGTGCATGGCGTGTACATCGATCAAGTGGCCGCGGCAAAGCCGCAGTTGTGCTTCGACCCGAACCACGGCCATCCGGCAGGCGGCGGTCACTGGTGGACCGAATCGTATTGGCGACTACTGGAGGCCGTGCGCCGCGAGATGCCCGACGATCGGATCCTCACTACCGAGTGCAATGCCGAGCCGTACATCAAGTGGTTCGACGGCTATCTCACCTGGCACTGGCAATACGATGGTCAGGTGCCGGCGTTTCCGGCCGTCTACGGCGGGGCGATTGCGATGTTCGGCCGGGCGTATCGCGGCGGATCGACCAAGGACCTGGCCTTGCGGATGAAAGCCGGCCAGCAGTTGGTCTACGGCGAGCAGATCGGCTGGATCGACCCGGGCGTGGTCCGGGAGAAAGAGAATTTTGCCTTTCTAAAGAAGATCGTCCACTTGCGATGGCGGCTGCGGTGCTATTTCTATGCCGGCCAGATGGCTCGGCCGCCGAAACTGCACGGCCACATACCGACCGTTACGGCCGATTGGCAATGGAGTGGCGTCTGGCCGGTCACCACGCAGGCCGCCTACAGCGGCGCGTGGCAAATTCCCGGCCAGCACAAAACCGTGTTGCTGATGGTCAACGTCGGCGACCAGCCAATCGCCACGCGGCTGAAGTTCGACACGGCCGAGTACGGACTTCCGGGCGAGACAGTCCGCGTGGTTACGATCGATAGCCAGGGCGAAGGCGAGACGTTCACCGCGCGGCGGGAATTCCAGCGCGAACTCACGCTTCCGCCAAGGACAGCCGTCGCTTGGGAGTTGGCGCCGTCGGCGGTCAGCGGTTCGGAGCCCGAGAAGGCGGGCGATCCTACGAACTGAGAACGAGTTTTGACATTCGTACGATGGGCTTCCCAGCCCGTCGAATTCCAACGTGCCCCGGGTAAATCGAC
>CAYUIQ010000374.1:0-5222 GCA_964444795.1 uncultured Planctomycetaceae bacterium | reverse complement strand
GACGGTCGCGGCGGCGACGCGCTGACACCGTTCTGGAAAAGGCTTCGTCGCAGCGATCCGACGATTGTCCGCGGTGGCAACGCTAAATATGGTGACCTGGCCGGCGGCTGGGTCGCCAAGAACGCGTTTGACAATGACCCGGGCACGGCCGACAACTGGCAGATTGCCGGCGGGCAACTGGTGCAGATCGGCAACAGCGGCTCGGCCACGCGGGCGGTGCAGCTTTTCCGCGCCGGCGAGATGACCGGAGACGGTTGGTCGTTCGAGTTCGAATTGTCTGAGGACAATATGACGCGCGTGCAGGTGTTTGCCGGCTTGGACGACGGCGACAACCTCATCGACCAGAACGTGGTAACAACGGGAGGCGACGGGTTGCCCCCCAGCAACATCATTGTCGGGTCCGCGTGGACCGTGTTGGTCGACGAGTCGAACCTCACACCCGGGCTGCTCAGTCTTCCGATTGCCGAGGATCTGAGCGACTTCGACCTGATTGCCGTTCGTTTTCGCGGCAACGGCGGCACGGTCGGCGCTGTGGTCGACAACGTCGCGTTTGCCAACGCCAATCTGGCCGTTCCCGAGCCTTCCACCTTCGCCCTGGCCGCCCTCGGCCTGCTGGGACTGGGATGGTACGGCCGGCGACGACGCAAGCAGGCTGCATAGCCCTATCACCCCCCCCCGAACATCCAAGCCCCATCGGTTGCCGCCGGCGGGGTTTTCTCATCGGCCCGTAGCCACTCCCGCCCCGGCGCTTGACGCTGCCGGCCGGTTCGCCCAGAATTGACGGCAGTAGGCGCTACGTTCCCCGCTTGCGGAGTTGCCGATGAATCGTTTCACCATGCAAGGCATCCTGCTGATATCCGCCGCCGTTTGTTTCCTGACGGCGCCGGCCCAAGGCGACGATGCGGCCGGGCTCCGCGTGGCCACTTTCCGCTGGGACAAGTCCATCTTTCCAGGCTTCACGGAAAGCCGCCGATCTTTGGTCCCGAAAGAAGCGAAACGCGTTGTAGTGGAAAGATCCGCGTTTGACGAGACGCTTCGATTGCGGATAATTCGGGTATGTTTATCGCGGCAGAATCTTCGGTCATGGTGGTCTCCGCAGCCCGGAAAAGAACCCTCCTTGGGGGCTTTTCACGGTGCTGGTCCGCAGCCACAGCGAAACCGACCATACCACAGCCAAGGGTCAGATCACGTCCAACGTGACGAACGTTCATTAGCCTGCTGGGGGGATTTGCTCATCGGCGTCACGGACACGCCGGAACTGCCGAGCCGCAACCGATTCGCTTCCTTTGCCCGAAGGCCCCACAGGCGGGCAGAATCACCCTTTCTCGCCGAATTGTCCCACGCAGAACGCCGTTTCTGGCAGGGGTTGCGGAGAGGAGACTCGGGCTCCCCACAGACCCCATCCGAGATTCTGGCCCACGCGAGGCAGGGGCAGGAGAGATTGCTGGGCGGATTGTGAGGAGTGTTCGATTTGCCTCGCTTGGCACCGCTCGTTCGAATAGCTTAAACTGATAGACCCGCGCAGGAATTCCGTAACGTGGCCAATCTCGGCCGCTTGTTGCCAGACGGCAGCGACACGCCTTCCAGGCCGGGCCTTGCTTGAATGCCATTTCAAAACCCGCTGTACGATATAGAGAACAGGAGCAAAGTCCGATGAGAAACGCCCGTCTTGGATTACCCCTTTGTGGCGTCCTGATCGTCACGGCCCTTTGTCTTACCGCTTCTTCGGCCGTTGCCGCGACGCCGGGCAGCGAGATACTCGAAGTCGCCGGAGTCGAGGGTGGGCTGGTGGTCCATCTGGGTTGCGGCGACGGTAAGCTGACCGCCACGCTGCGGGACAACGATCGCTATCTCGTCCACGGCCTGGATACCAGTTCGGTCAACGTCACCGCGGCCCGCGCACACATCCAATCGCTGGGGCTGTATGGCTGTATGTCCGTCGATACGTTCGACGGCAGACGTCTGCCCTACGCCGACAACATGGTGAACCTTGTCGTCTCGCAGGATTCGGGCGAGATCGCCTTATCGGAGGTTATGCGGGTGCTATCTCCCAAGGGCGTGGCATTCATCAAGTCCGACGGCAGGTGGAAGAAGACGGTCAAGCCGTGGCCCGATGAGATCGACGAGTGGACGCACTTTCATCACGACCCGCAAGGGACAATGGTCGGGCAAGACCAAATCGTTGGCCCGCCGCGCAGGATTCAGTGGCTCGGCGAACCGAAGTGGCTGCGGAACCATGACTTCATGTCGAGCCTGCATGCGATGGTATCGGCCGATGGCCGCATTTTCTACGTCATCGATGAAGGACTTCGCAACCACATATTCTTGCCGGCTCGATGGACGCTGATCGCCCGGGATGGGTTCAACGGAACGATCCTGTGGAAGAAGCCGCTGAAGGATTGGCATCCGAACAACTGGCCTTTGAAGAGCGGCCCGGGCCACAATCCGCGCAAACTCGTCGCCGTCGGCGATCGAGTCTACGTCGCGGCCGGGTTGACCGAACCCGTGCAAGCTTTTGACGCGGCGACGGGGCAGCTCGTCGCCACCTATGCGGGTACGAAGCCCACGCAGGAGATCATCCTGGCCGACGGCGTTCTCTACCTGCTTGTCGATCCCAAGATACCGCCGGTGAACTACCGGGCCGAGGCCACCAGTTACAAGGAGATCGGCCGTGCCGAGAGCGGCTGGGCCTGGTCGCCCCAGAATCCCCAGCGGATCGTCAAGGCCATCGAGACCGACTCCGGCCGTGTCTTGTGGGAACATCCCGCGCAAGTCGCGCCCCTGACGCTAACCGTCACCGACGACAAGGTGCTCTACCACAACGGCGAGGGCTTGGTCGCGATTGACCGAAAGGCGGCATCGCCGCAATGGACCACCGCGGGTCCCCCGGTCAGTAAAGTGCCCACGGGCAGTTCGCTGAGGGTCGTCGTGTCCGAGGGAGTCGTGCTTTTTGCCTCCCGCACGAATCTTTCGGCCTTCGCCGAGAAGGACGGCGAGCCGCTGTGGACCGGCTCGCTGATGAAGACGAGTCACCACTGTCCGGAAGACCTGTTCGTGATCGACGGTGTCGTCTGGTCCGCTAATACCGGCGTACCCCAGAAGAACGGCACCCATTTCAAGGCGATGGATCTCCATACCGGCGAGATCGAGAAGGACTTTGTCGCCAAGAACCTTCCGGCTTTTCCGATGCACCCGAGATGTTACCCGAGCCGGGCAACGAGCAAGTACATCATGACCAACGGAATGGGTACGGAATTCTATCGGCTGGGTGAGAGTACGGTGGACATCAATCACACGGTTCGCGGAAGCTGCATCTATGGGATCATGCCAAGCAACGGGCTCCTCTACAAGCCGCCGGATTCCTGTGCCTGCTATTACCAGTCGAAACTCGATTATCTCTGCGCTTTGGCGCCGCAATCGCGGCGCGGCGAGCGGCCCGTATCGGAGAACGAGAGGCTGCTCAAGGGGCCCGCGTACGATGGGCTCCAAGATCGAAAGCCCGGCCGGCGGACCACCGGTTTCGGCGATTGGCCCATGTATCGCCGCGATACGACCCGTAGCGGGTTCAGTCCGTCGCCGGTGCCTTCGGAGATTGAAGAATCCTGGACGGTGCGGCTCGGCGGCAAACTCACGCAGCCGGTCGTCGCCGACGGAAAGGTCTTCGTTGCCGCCGTTGACGAACACACGCTCTATGCTCTGGGCTCCGAGTCCGGCGAAGCCGTGTGGCAGTACACGGCGGGCGGTAGGATCGATTCCTCACCCACCCTTTACCGCGGTACCGTGCTGTTCGGTTCCGCCGACGGTTGGGTTTACTGTCTGGACGCCGACAGCGGTGTACTGGCGTGGCGATACCTTGTCGCGCCGGAAGCGAAGCGAATCGTCTCCTATCAGCAGATCGAATCGGTCTGGCCGGTCAGCGGCAGCGTGCTGATCCACGACGACGTGGCGTTTTGCCTCGCCGGCCGCAACATGTTCTTCGACGGCGGGCTGCGACTGGTGCGGCTCGACCCGACCACCGGCCGCCTGATTTCGGAAACCGTGATGGACGAGAACGATCCGCGGACCGGAAAGAACCTGCAAACGCTGATCTCGGCGAAGTACATGCCGATCGCCAATGCCGACCTGCTTTCGTGCGATGGGAAATACGTGTACATGCAGGAGCAGAAGTTCGACTTGGGCGGCCAGCGTCTGGATATCGCGCCGAGCGAGCACAACGCCGAGGGCGGACGCCACCTCTTCTGCCAGACCGGGTTTCTCGACGACGTGTGGTTTCACCGATCCTTCTGGATCTACGGCTCCGATTGCGGCGAGGGATGGGGCGCCTACGCGGGAACACGAAGAAACACTCCGTGCGGGCGGATTATGGTCTTCGACGATTCGCGAGCGTTCGCCTTTCGTAGCGAGCCGCTGGGAAACATGCTGCATCCCCGGACGAAGTATCAACTCTACGCGGCCGACAAGGACCCGAGCGTAGCGCCTCCGAAGCGGGGCGATCCCGGCGATCGAAGGAAGGCCCCAAGGGCCGGCGCAAAAAAGGCGAGAAGCGCCGACGGCAGCCTCGGCGGCTGCAAAGTCCATTGGCAGGTGGCGGACCTTCCGTTGTTGGTAAACGCGATGACTCTGGGTGGCAAGAACCTGTTCATCGCCGGGCCACCCGATTTGGCGGATGAAACGAAGATGCTGGGATTTCTGCCTGGCGCCGACGATTCGATCAACCGCGAACTCCATGCGCAGGAAGAAGCATGGCGAGGCAAGAAGGGCGGCCTGCTGTGGGTCGTTTCCGCGGAGGACGGCCGCAAGATTGCCGAGTACAAATTGGACAGTTTTCCCGTGTTCGACGGAATGTCCACGGCCGGCGGGGGGTTGTATCTCTCATTGATCGACGGCAGCGTCGCGAAATATGGAGGCACCCGTAGCTCGGAATAGCATCTACTCGGTGCTGACTACCATCCTGTGCGCTGGTCGCATCCTTTGCCCGCCAAGCCGGCCGCGTCGGGGCGGAATGAAATGGCGCAGAAATTGGGGTGATTCCCCGTTTCTGATAGCGCTGACTTTCGAGACGGCAATCTCGGACCGCCAACGTGCAGAAATGCAGCAAATCTAGGCTTGGAGAAGAGATGCGTCGGGAAAGGGACCATTTCCGAAACACTGTGGCCGGCCGGGGCCAACCGCCCATTTCCTTACCGAACGTCTTGCTCTGCGGAGCATATTGACCGCGAAGA
>CAYUIQ010000373.1:0-5251 GCA_964444795.1 uncultured Planctomycetaceae bacterium | reverse complement strand
CCAGAGCCGCGTTTTCTGGGGGCTCGCTGCGCTCGACCGCCAGGCACCCAAGTCACTTCTTCAACGGGCTGCTACCGGAATCAAAAAAGTCGCATGGAACTCCAGCGATGTTCTTTGTAGAGGATGATTGACTGCCCCCGAGCCGGAAAAAGGAAGTACACCGATGCCCGATTCGAGTTGCCCCGACCGCCAACAACTGGTTGCCCTGCATCGGGGCACGCTTCCCGAACCGGCCGCCGAACCGATTCTGGAGCACCTGAGCGAATGTCCCACCTGCCGGGGCGAGTTGGAAACGTTCGATCGGGCCGACGACACGCTGCAAGAACGCCTGCGGCAGTCGGCCCCGGCCGATCCGGAGCCCTATCAGGACGAGTCGCACTGTCGCCAGGCGGTCCGGGGCATGGAAAGCATGGCCTCGCTTCTCTGCGAGTCGGCAGTGCCGGAGGGCATGACGCAGTTGGGCGAGTATGAGCTGCTGGAGAAAATAGGCCAGGGCGGTATGGGGGCCGTTTACATGGCCCGCCAGACAAAGCTCGACCGGATCGTGGCATTGAAGGTATTGCCCAAAAGCCGCATGGACGACCCGGGCACGGTGGCCCGATTCGAGCGTGAGATGAAGGCCGTCGGCCGGCTAAACCACCCCAATATCGTCCAGGCGTTGGACGCCCGGGAGATCGACGGAAATTCTTTCCTGGTCATGGAATACGTCGAGGGGCTGGACCTCTCCGACTTGGTCAAGTTTCTTGGGCCGCTACCCGTGGCCGAGGCCTGCGAACTAACCCGCCAAGCGGCCGTCGGGCTGCAATACGCCCATCAAAACGGCCTGGTCCATCGCGACATCAAGCCCTCGAACATCATGCTTTCCCTTCCCCCGTCCGCCAGAGGGGCCGGGGGGGAGGGCTTCGAGCCCTGTGTAAAGATCCTCGACCTCGGCCTGGCCCTGCTCGACGAGATGCACGCGCCAGGCACGGAAGAGCTAACCTCCACCGGCCAAATGATGGGCACGCTGGACTACATGGCCCCCGAACAGGGCAGCGACAGCCATCAGGTCGACATCCGGGCCGACATCTACTCCCTCGGGGCCACCCTCTACAAACTGCTCACCGGCCGAACACCCTTCGGCGGCGAGCGATACGACACGCCGGTGAAGAAAATGATGGCCCTGGCCACCGAAGATCCCGATCCGATCGATTCGCTCCGCCCGGAGATCCCGGCCGAGTTGGCCGCTGTGGTCCATCGCATGTTGGCCCGCGATCCGGACGACCGTTTCGCCACGCCCGCCGAAGTAGCCGAGGCGCTATCCCCCCTCTCGCTGCGGGAAAGGGCCGGGGTGAGGGCCGCCACCAACACGGATCTCGCCGCCCTCTTAACCCGTGGCATTGAGGAACCGCAGGTCGACATCGCCCCCGCCAAACGCTCCACCAGCACCGCCCCCCACGCCAGTTCCGCGCTGCACAACACCTCGTCCGAGGTATCACCCGCGCCCGTCGCCGCAACTCCACCCCGTCGCCGCGTTCCGTGGAAACCGCTCATCGCCGCCGTCAGCCTCGCCGGAATCATCCTGCTCGGCGTGCTGCTCACGTTCCAAACCGACAAAGGCACGCTGATCGTCGAGATCGACGACCAGGCCATCGAGGCCAAGATCGCCGCCGACAGCCTCACGATCAAGGACCTCAAGTCGGGCCGCACCTACACGATTCAGCCCGGCGGGACCCGCTTGCCCACCGGCCAATACGGCCTCGTGGTTCGCGACGACGCCGGCCTGCAAGTCGACACGCCGGAGTTTACTCTGCGGCGGGACGAGAAGGTGACCGTCCGGGTCTTCGTCAAAGCGGAAAGCGGAGAGCGGAAAGCGGGCCGTCGCGAACCACCGCCGGCCACCGCGCCGTTGGACGCGGATTCGGCGAGAGAGCACCAGCAAGCCTGGGCCGACCGCCTCGGCCTGCCGCTGGAGTGGACCAACTCGATGGGGATGGAATTCGTGCTCATTCCGCCGGGAGAGTTCGTGATGGGCTCGCCGGAGGCCGAGCGGCAAGCGTCGATGGAAGATGCGAAGGCCTTCAACGACACGATGAGGATTTCAGGGATTCTAGGGGAAGAACCGCAACATCGCGTGAAGATCACTCGGCCGTTCTACCTCGGCAAGCACGAGGTGACGCAGGCCCAGTGGGAGGCGCTCATGGGCGGCAATCCGTCCCAGTTCAAGGCCCCGGCGAATCCCGTGGAGATGGTAAGCTGGGACGACGTTCAGCCCTTCTTGGCTAAACTCAACACAGCAGGCACACTCCGTGTGCCGTCCACCAAGACAGCGAGTGCCGCGTCCGAAATAAAGTACTCGTTACCGACCGAGGCCCAATGGGAATACGCCTGCCGCGCCGGCACGACAACGGTATATTCTTTCGGCGACGATCCCGCGATGCTCGCGGAGTATGCGTGGTGTCACAGTAACGCGCGACGAGAGGCGCACTTCGTGGGTCAGAAGAAGCCGAATGCGTGGGGGGCTCACGACCTGCACGGCAACGTTTGGGAGTGGTGTTCGGATTGGTGGGCTCCGGACTATTACGGCCAGTCGCCGCCGTCGGACCCGATGGGTCCCCCGACGGGCGAGCGCCGCGTGTTGCGTGGTGGAGCCTACGGCTACCCAGACGAGTTGCGGGCGGCACATCGGCGCCATTTCCACCCGGCCACCCGGGCCGAATACGTCGGCTTCCGCGTCGTCGGAGAGATTCAGCGTCTACCTCCAGACCAGGATAGACTTGCGGCGGAGTGGGCGTTGGGGATTGGGGCGAACGTGGGCACGAATCTGGGCCGCTCTACGGCGATCGCCGAGCTTCCGGACGAGCCTTTCCAAGTGACCGCCATTACTTTCTGCGTCTTCGGAAATGACCGCGAGGCCGTGGATGACCAGAGCATCGGCCACCTGGCAGGCTTGCAGCACCTCGGCGTCTTGGAACTTAACGGCACGTCGATCACGGATGCGGGGCTGAAACATCTCGGCAGCGTGACGAGCTTGAAGCACCTCAACCTTTACTCGACTCGCGTAAGCGACGCGGGGCTTGCGGAACTCCAACGGTTGCCCAACCTGAAACAACTGATGCTCGACAAGACACGGGTCACCGATGCAGGGCTCCGACACCTGAAGAAGCTCAGTGGACTAGAGAGGCTCGACCTCTGCGGAACCGGCGTAACACCCGCCGGGATTGCCGACCTGCGGGCCGCGCTGCCGGACTGCTGGATCCGCCACGAGACACTAATCGAGATCACTCCCGAGCCGCTGCCTTTCGAGGCCGGCAAGGCCCTGCCGCTGGCCTTGGTTCCCGAGCCGGCACGGATCGCAGGCGTTCGGTCGTGGTCGCTGGACACACGCAATCTCCGCGGCGACGTCATGTGCATGGCATGCAGTCCCGACGGGCGGGTGCTGGCCACCGGCGGCTACTTCGGCCAGGTCAGGCTGTGGGATGCCCAGACCGGCCGGCTCTTGCGAATCCTCATGGGGCACACCGTAGCGATCTACGACGTCAGTTGGTCGCCGTGTGGCCGGTTCGTGGCTTCCGGCGGGCATGACAGGACGCTCCGCATTTGGGCCGTCGATCGTGGCCTGCTGCTGAAAACATTGCGCACGGACTACTATTTCAACGCCCTGGCCTGGTCGCCCGACGGGCGGCTGATTGCGGCCAACGCAGCGGAGGGCAACGTGAACCTCTGGGACGTGGCCTCGGGCGAAACGGTTGGCGTGCTCCGCGGGCATGAGGGAGAGGTCAAGGCGCTGGCTTGGTCGCCCGACGGAAAGACGCTCGTTTCGGCCGGCGACGATGGAAGCGTCAGGTTCTGGGACCCCGGCGACGGCCACTTGCGCCACACTTTCCTTCACAGCCAGGTGTGTGCGGGGTCTGTCTGGAAACTCTGCTGGTCGCCCGACGGGAAGACCCTGGTTGCCGCGGGGGCAACGCACGGTAGTCCCGAAGAAGTCGTTCAATTGATCGAGGCGGATACCTACCGGCTGCTGAAGACGTTTCCGGCCAGCAGCAACCACGCCTATCCACCTTGTCCCGCCTGGTCCCAGGACGGGAAGTTATGCGTCGGTTCCTACTTCGACGTCTCGATTTGGGAGACAACGACGGGTGAACTGCTGGGGAAACAGCACTTCAAGCCGACGGAAATGAGTGCTGTCCGTGATGTCGTGTTGATACCCGGTACGGACGCGGTGGTCGTCGCGGGCGGCAGAGGGACGTTACGGTCTTGGAAGAGTGTCGATGCGTTCCGCGAGTCCAAGTTGCCCCTTCCGGCATACGGTTTCTCGCCACCCTACCTGGATTGGAAGACCTCGGCGGTGTCCGACAACGGCAAGGTGCTGGTCACGACATCGTACACCGGAGTCGTTCAATTCTGGGCGGCGGAGAACGGAAACTGCATCAATCGAATCTCCGTTCCCCAGTGGCACATGGACAAACCTTGTGCCCTTTCCGCCGACGGGTCGCACTTCGTAGCGCCCGCCGATCATCGGATCGCCACGGTTTGGGACGTGCGTTCGGGAGAGAGGTTGCAGGAACTGGAATTGGGGTCCGCGATCCGAAGATTGTCCTGGTCGCCCGACGGCCGCGTGGTCGCCGTCGGAATCGACAATGTGCGGCTCTGGGAGCCCGCCTCCGGCCGAGTGCTGCGTCAACTCCCGGTCAGCGGCAAGGGGCCCTTGGCCTGGTCGCCCGACGGAACGATGCTGGTTGCCGGCGGCGATGACTCCCGGCTTTCGTTGTTCGAGGTGAAGTCGGGCAAGCTGGTCAATACGTGCCCGGTTCAAGACGTTCAACATCTCGTCTGGCTGGACAATCACCGGATTGCAGCCAAAGACGGCGAGGACCACAGCCACGTTTGGGACGTGCCATCGAACGAAGTAGCGCAAGCGGACGATCTCGACGCAAGCACTTTCTCGACATCTGCTGCAACCCAGTACAACGTCCACCGCAATGCAATTCGGCCTCAGCGGCTGGCCGACGGGCAATCCCCGCCGACGATTCTGGCTCTGCCGGACAAGCAGTATGCCCTGATCGGTTCCGAGGGCCACTTCACTGGTTCGCCCGGCGTTGAGAAGGAGTTGGTCTATGTCGTGCAAACCGACGAAGGCCAAGAGACGCTCACCCCCGAGGAGTTCGCCAACAAGTACGGCTGGAAGAACGATCCGGCGAAGGTCTCCATGACCGTGGACGGCGGGGAACTCAAAGCGGAAAGCGGAAAGCCGAAAGCGGAATAAGAG
>CAYUIQ010000372.1:0-5313 GCA_964444795.1 uncultured Planctomycetaceae bacterium | reverse complement strand
GAAGTAGCATGGGCCCCGGGCCCGTGGCTCGCGTAGCGACAGTCCCACGGGCCGGGGGCCCATGCTACCAAAGCAACGGAGCAAGACCCGCTCTTGCAAGTGGGTGTCGACTCCCCTGATGGACCTCGTCGTTTTTTGACCCCGATCGATCCTCGGGGAGCATTGCCAGGCAGGGGCGTTTTCCGGTATCATAGTGGATTACCCGCGCCTGGCCCCGCCCAGACGGGGTGTTCGATCAAACCCCCTCGCCGTTCGTACCCTGCATGTGGCCACATCGCACGGGTGGGACGTTCGACCCGGAAACACAACCGAGAAATCTGCCTGACTAGATGTTCGAATCGCTCCAGGAAGGATTGAGTTCGGCCTTTCGCAGCCTCCGCGGACGCGGCAAGCTGACCGAAGCGAATATGCGCGACGTGCTCGGGCAGGTGCGGACCGCGCTGCTGGAGGCGGACGTCAGTTTGCCGGTCGTCAAGGACTTCATTGCCCGCGTTTCCGAGCAGGCCCTCGGCGAGCACGTTCTGAAGTCGCTCGACCCGGGGCAGCACTTGGTCGGGTTCATCCATCAGGAACTGATCAACCTGATGGGCCCGGTCGACTCGTCGCTCCATCTGCGCGGCCCGCAGACGGTGCTCATGCTCTGCGGTCTGCAGGGCTCGGGCAAGACGACCACCTGCGGCAAGCTGGGGCGGATGATCGACAAGCGGGGGCGCAAGCCGCTGCTGGTGGCTGCCGACCTCCAGCGCCCGGCCGCGATTCGGCAATTGGAGGTGCTCGGCGAGCAGCTCGGCCTGCCCGTCTACACCGAAGCCGAGGCCAGCGACCCGGTCAAGGTTTGCCAGAACGCGGTCAAACACGCCAAAACAATCGGCGCCGAAATCGTCATCCTCGACACGGCCGGCCGGCTCCACGTCGACGACGAACTGATGGCCCAACTCGGGCGTATCGACCGCCGCATCGAGCCGGAGCAGATCTACCTGGTGGTCGACGGCATGACCGGCCAGGACGCCGTCAACAGCGCCAAAGCCTTCAACGAAGCGCTGGAACTGGACGGCCTGATCATGACCAAGCTCGACGGCGACGCCCGGGGCGGCGCGGCGCTGTCGGTCAAGGCGATCACCAACGTGCCGATCAAGTTTATCGGTACCGGCGAGCATCTCGACGAGATCGAGGAATTCCGGCCCGAGGGCATGGCCGAGCGGATCCTGGGCATGGGCGATATTGTCGGCCTGGCCACGAAAGCCCGCGAGGAATTCGACCAGAAGGAGATGCAGAAGCAGGAAGAGCGTCTCCGCAAAGGTCAATTCACGCTGGACGATTTCAAGAAGATGCTCGGCCAGACAAAGAAACTCGGGCCGATGAATAAGGTCATGAAGATGATCCCCGGCATGGGGGGCATGACCGAGGCGATGGGCGACGCCGACGTCGAGGGCGACATGCGACGCCTGGTCGGCGTCATCGACTCGATGACGCCCGACGAACGCCGCAATCCCTCGGGCATGATCGACACGAGCCGGCGGCGGCGGATCGCGGCCGGAGCCGGGGTCGAGGCCCATGAAGTCAACCAACTGGTCAAGCAGTTCGACGACATGGCCAAGGTCATGCAGAAAATGGCCGGCATGGGGATTCGCGAGCGGATGAAGATGATGCGGGATATCAGCAAGCAAGGCATGGCCGACCCCAGCGGGCGATTGACCTCGAAGAAGGCTGGCACGGGTAAGCGGCTAACCCCCAAGGAACGTGCCAAAGCCAAGAAGCTTCGTGAAAAGGAAGCGAGAAGAAAGAGAAGAGAAAAAAAACGACCGCCCGGCAACAGAAAACCGCCCGGCAAGTAAACACGAACCAGAACCCTTCACGCAACAGACACTGCGGTAGTGTACGAGGAGAAAATCGTGGCAGTACGTATTCGGATGAAGAAATTCGGTCGGCGGCATCGGCCGTTCTTTCGGGTTTGTGCGATGGACCAGCGCACACCCCGCGACGGTCGCGTGCTCGAGGAATTGGGCACCTACGACCCGATGATCGGCGACGTCGATGCTCGGGCCGTGCTCAACGGCGAGCGCATCCAGCACTGGCTGGGCGTTGGTGCGACCCCGTCGGACAAAGTCAGCGTGTTGATCAAGAAGTACGGGGCCGACGGAACGCACCTGGACAAGCAGCGAGTCGCCTTGGATCGGTTGGCCGAATCGCGGCGCCGTCAGGTGGTCGACGTGCCTCAGCCGGCGGAAGCCCCCGAGGAACCGGCCGCCGAGACGCCCGCTGAAGAGGCACCCGCCGAGGCACCGAAACCTGAAGCACCCGTCGCCGAAGCACCGGCTCCCGAGGCACCGGCTGCGGAAGCACCGGCCGCTGAGGCACCGGCTGAAGAGACCAAGCCCGAGGCTAGCAGCGAGTAACTGCCGATGCGTTTCGACGTCCTGACCCTGTTTCCCGGGATATTTCAGGGCTACTTGGGTCAAAGCCTGTTGCGGCGGGCGATCGAGCGCGAGTTGGTGGCCGTGCATTTGCACGATATTCGCCAGTGGGCGACGGACAAACACCACTGTGTCGACGATCGCCCCTTTGGCGGCGGTCCTGGCATGGTGATGAAAGTCGAGCCGGTCGTTGCCTGTGTTGAGGCCGTGTGCGATCAGGCACCGCAAGCCGGGCATCTGGTCATGCTCAGCCCGCAAGGGCGGCGGCTCGACCAGGAAACCGTCGAGCGGCTCGCCGGGCACGAGCGGCTGCTGTTGCTGTGCGGAAGATACGAAGGGTTCGACGAGCGGATTCGTCAGACGCTGCAACCGGAGGAGATTTCCATCGGCGACTACATCCTCAACGGAGGGGAAGTCGCCGCCATGACCATGATCGATACGGTGATCCGGCTGATCCCCGACGTCTTGGGCGACGAAGAGAGTAGTGGCAACGATTCCTTTTCGCTCCCCAAGCGGCAGTTGGAGTATGCCCAGTACACGCGGCCCCGCGTCTACCGGGAGTTGGAGGTCCCGCCGGTATTGCTCAGCGGGAATCATGAGGAAATCGCCCGATGGCGGGCCGAAAACAGCCGCCAGCGGACCTCCCAGCGACGCGCCGACTTGTTGACCGACCAAGACAAACCACCTCGACCATCGAAAAAAACCGAGTAATCCACGGAACCTGAAACAAACCGGCCCCCATCCGGCGACGCGGTCGCTTGCCGAGATACCCGCGGGGGACCGAGCAAACGAAAGGACATGATCATGAGCGAACAACTGATGAAGCTGGCCGAGCAGTCCAGCATCAAAGACGAGGTGCCCCAGTTCGAGATCGGCGACACGGTCGACGTGCATTGCCGGATACTCGAGGGCGAGAAGGAGCGCATCCAGGTGTTTACCGGCGTGGTCATCGCCCGAAGCGGCTCCGGCAGCCGCGAGATGTTCTCCGTCCGCCGGATCGTCCAAGGCGCGGGCGTGGAACGCAAATTTCCCCTGAACTCGCCGCGGATCGCCAAGATCGAAGTCACCCGCTCCAGCATCGTACGCCGGGCGAAGTTGTACTTCCTTCGCGATCGGATCGGTAAGGCCACCCGGCTTCGTGAACGCCGGCGCGACCAGAAGAAGAAGTAACCGCCCGCCATGCTCCGCCGATGGATCAATCGGCTGTTTCCCTCGCGGCCGTTGGGCCGTCGCGGGGAAGCCGTTGCCGCGAGGTTTCTCCGTCGGCGCGGCTACAAGATCGTCGCCCGTGGCGAACGGGGCGATTTGGGGGAATTGGATCTCGTGGCCGTCGACGGTCGCACCGTCGTCTTTGTCGAGGTCAAGACCCGGCAAACCGACCAGATGGGCCATCCGGGCGAAGCGGTCGACCAGCGCAAACAGGCACGCCTGACTCGCTTGGCGCTGGCCTATCTGAAACGCCACCGATTGCTGGAGTATCCAGCCCGTTTCGACGTCGTCGCCGTGACTTGGCCGGAGGATCGCCGCCGCCCGCGGGTCGAACACTTTCCCAGCGCCTTTGACGCCCAGGGGATCGACGGGTTCTTCTCGTGAAGTAGCCACTTTTCGGGAAACACGCCCCTCAGCCCCCGGCTCTGCCGGGGGGCAAACCATGCCGCAACCGTTTGCCCCCCGGCAGTGCTTTTGACACCTTTGGGTTCCTTACAGTATAATCCCCAGTGACAGGGCAAGAAATTCCTATCGGAACAGATCTTTTCTCCGCCCTCGGTTTGCAATTGGGAGTTGCGCTATGTCTCCAAGACGCACGGTTTCCGCCGGTTTTACTCTGGTCGAACTGCTGGTCGTCATTACGATCATCGGTGTTCTGATGGGGCTCCTCCTGCCGGCCGTGCAACAGGTACGGGAGGCGGGCCGGCGGACCCAGTGTAAGAACAACCTCAAGCAGTTGGGCGCGGGGATGATTCAACACGTGGCCAAGAAGGAGCATTTCCCTACCGGCGGATGGGGTTACCTGTGGTGCGGTGATCCGGACCAGGGTAGCGGCGAAAAACAGCCCGGCGGCTGGGTCTACAACGTGTTGCCCTACATCGAACAACAGTCGTTGCACGACCTGGGCAAAGGCATGTCGGAAAGCGACAAACGGACGCAGGCGGCCGTGATGATCCAGACTCCCGTGCCCTTGCTCTACTGCCCCTCGCGGCGGAAGGCCCGGGCGTATCCGACCGGTTACAACCTCCGCAACACGGACCCCGTGACGATGGTCGGCCGGACCGACTACGCCGTCAACGCGGGCGATCAGACGCGGACCTACGAATGCGGCGGCGGTCCGGGTACGCTGGCAGCAGGACTCGATCCCAGTTATGGTTGGCCGTGGCCCCCGTCGGCCTCGACCGGGATCTCGTTTCTCCGCAGTGAAACCACGATGGCCCATATCAAGGACGGGTTGAGCACGACCTACATGATCGGCGAAAAGTACATCAACCCCGACAACTACTACGACGGCCGGGCCGGCTACCAGGATCAGTGCGCCTATATTGGCGACGACTACGACATCAACGGCTGGACCACTCTGAACGACCGACCGCGTCAGGACACGCCCGCTGTAGGTTATTGGCGGATTTTCGGCAGCGCCCACTCACCCGGTTTCCACAGCGTCTTCTGCGACGGCTCGGTCCACGTGATCAGCTACGCCATCGACCCGGAAATCCACCGCCGCCTGGGCAACCGCAAGGACGAGTTGCCGGTCGATATGAGCGACATCCGCTGAGTTTGGTGGCAGGCATACTCCGTGTGCCGTCCGCCAGGCTTCCGGTCGCAGGCGACCAGGCTAACAGGCCGTTGAAGAAGTAACATGGGTGCCTGGCGGTCGAGCGCAGCGAGCCCCCAGAACCGCGTTTTC
>CAYUIQ010000371.1:0-5368 GCA_964444795.1 uncultured Planctomycetaceae bacterium | reverse complement strand
CTGGGGGCTCGCTGCGCTCGACCGCCAGGCACCCGCAGCTCCTGAATCACGGGCAAAGCCTGCCCGCCGGAGTCTCCGTGCGAAGTTGTTCGATCATGTCGCGCGTGGCCGCCTCGACGGCTTCTTGCCATCGAACCTCTGGAAATCTCTCGCTGTAGGGCGGTCGTGCGTGGGCGAAGATGATACCGCGCGAGTTGTTCACGATTGCTCCGGTGCCCTGCTCGTCAAAAGCCGCCGCCACGTCGCCGGCCGTTCCTCCCTGGCTGCCAAAACCGGGCACGAGGAACCATGTGTGGGGCATCTCGGCTCGCAATTCGGCCAATTGCGCCGGATAGGTGGCTCCGACCACGGCTCCGACCGCCCCGTAGCCGTTGGTGCCCGCGGTTGCGGCCGCCTGTTGCTCGACATACCGAGCAACGTGACGATACACGGGCACCCCCTCGGCCACGAGGTCCTGAAACATCCCGCCGCCAGGGTTCGACGTCTTAACCAGCACAAAAATCCCCGCCCCGCGCTCGAGGGCCACCTCGACAAACGGCGCCAAACTGTCGTCGCCCAGATACGGACTGACCGTCAGTGCGTCAGCCCCCCATCCGGCCGGGTTCTTCCGCCCAAGCAGCCCGTCGGCATACGCACTGGCGGTGGAGCCGATGTCGTTTCGTTTGCCGTCCAGGATGACCAGGAGACCCTTCTCTTGCGCATAGCGAATCACGTCGGCCAGGACGGACATGCCCGGGGGGCCCAACTGCTCGAAGAAGGCGGCCTGTGGCTTGACGGCCGGCACGAGTGGGGCAACCACGTCGATCACCCCCCGACAGAACTGCCGGTAAGCCTCGGCCTGCTCATCGGCACTTACGCCATCGGCGGGCCGAATTCCCTCGGGCAGCATCTGGGCCCTCGGATCGAGTCCCACCAAAACCGGATTACCCCGGCGGCGCACCGCCTGGTCGAGTTGATCGGAAAATGAATGCAAGTCGTGAATCCTCATGTTCTTGGGGCGAGATTCCCCGTTCGGCCACGGACCTTCCGATGAAACACCGGTTCCATTATGCCCGCTGGTGGGTCAAACCAACAGGAGGCCCCAGTTCGGCCTCTTCGCCCGTTGCAAGAGCCGGCCCAATCTGCCATACTAGGGCCCAGCGGTCGGACTCGAAGATCCACCGCACTCGGGGCGTGGCGCAGCCTGGACAGCGCGTTTGACTGGGGGTCAAAAGGTCGGAGGTTCGAATCCTCTCGCCCCGACTCGGTAAGCCTTTCATAACAACGAGTTATGAGAGGCTTTCTTTTTGCCCAAACGGAGGTTCTGGGCTCTGTGCAACGGTGGTGCAACGCTAGAAATCAATCCGAATCAATCTGAACTGGACACACTGATTCCACGTTGCACGGAATGTGGCCAGACGAATTCTCAGGAAGATCGAAACCCAGCCGTTGCACGGGATGGGCCAGAGTGGCCCCTCAGATTCCCCAGATCGGCCCCTAGCGGCATCTGACGACGAGTGGGTGTTTCCCTGCCTGAGAGTTTCGCTCTACCGCAAATTTCTTGCGGGTTTGCGCAATTTCGGGATTCTTGGGGGATGTGCCCCGAAACTGTTGACATTGGAGTGGGGGTTGCTATGGTGGGGGGCACTGACTCGGATTCCCGGGATGATTCATCGGCCACAACTCGGAGGGTAGAAGCTATGAGGCAGTTGGTTGTAGGTGTGGTGGGGTTGGTGTTCGCATTGAGCAGCGTCGGTCATGGCGATGTCATCCTTTCTTCGCCCGATCCGATTCCGGCCACGGTGAATGTTGGTGATTCGCTAACTTTCACCGTATCCTTCGACGGCTCCGTGACGCCGCCGACTGGTTATGAATGGGATGAACTTCACGTGAATATTGCCACGGGAAGTCCCACCGGGTCGCCGGTGATCTCCGACTTAACCAATGATTTGGGGATTGGCACGATTACGGAGACTTCTGGATCTGTCGATTTATTAGCTGAAGCCGGCGACTGGCCTGATCAAGGTGATTTTCCCGACGACCTGGCAACATTCTCAGGGGACATTCTTTCTTTCACGTGGACGTTCGATCAAGCAGGCAGCTATTGGATAACCGAGCCTGGGGACCTCCCCACTTTCCGTACCAGTCTTGATGGGAAATCAAAACTACTTCCGATTATTGAGATGCGAAGAATCATGGGCATAACGGCCGTCGATCCCGTCCCCGAACCCTCCACCCTCGTCGCCTTAATCAGCATGGGCCTCATGGGCCTGGCCATCGCATGGCGTCGGAGACGACGCGCGGCGTAGTCCTATCTCGGAAGAAAAAGAGAGCCGGCCGTATTACGTCACTCCCCCGTGATTGGCGAAAATCCAAATCGACCGACGCTCCCTCGCCTTGTTTCCAAAGGGCCGGCGACCTCGGGGACATAACAAAGAAACCCGGGAGCCGCCGGCGGTGCTCAAGCCAAGATGCTTGGTAACATCGGCGAGCACAACACGCGGCTGGAATAGCCCTTGGGCCGCGCTCACCGCTGGACGGTATTGAACACCGTTCTCGAGATGATGCCGGTCTTGTCGGCCATCTCGGGCAGAACGTCGCCCTCATACGGCTGCCGAAATACTTCCCCGGAAATGCGGCTTGGCCGGGCGAAAGCTCGGCCCCCGGGTCTTCGGCAAGCATCTCGCTACTGGGCGGCACGCTTCCCCGATTCCAACAGCCCACTGACTCGCAGCCAGTCTTCGCAGCGGTTGGGCCAGGTGCATACCGGATTGTTCGACCGGCGCAGGCCGTAGCCGTGACCGCCTCGTGAGTAAACGTGCAGCTCGCTGGGAACGCCCGCCTTCTTCAGTGCGACCAGCAGCAGCGCCGCGTGGGCACCCCGCTGTTTGTCATCCTGCGTGACGGCCATAAACGTCGGTGGCGTCTTGTCGGTCACGCGCACCAAGGGGCTGAGTGTCCAAGGGTCGTCTTTGTCGCCCAGATAGGCCGCGTAAATGGGTACCATGAAATCGGGGCGGCAACTCAAGTCGTCGGCTTCGTCCATTCGCTCGTAGGTTGTCCGGTCCCAGTGCGTACCCGCCATGACCGTCAAATTGCCACCGGCCGAGAACCCGAGGATGCCGATCCGCGTGGGATCGATGGCCCATTTCTCCGCGTTCCCGCGGGCCAGGCGGATAGCCCGCTGCGCGTCTTGCAAGGGCGCCTTGTGGGGCTGGTCCTTGTCGCGCCGCGGGACTCGGTACTTCAACACGATCCCCGTCACCCCAATCGAGTTCAACCACTCGGCGACTTCGGTCCCTTCCTTGTCCCACGCCAGGATGTTGTATCCTCCGCCGGGACAGATCACGACGGCACACCCGCTGGCCGATTTCTCGGCGGCTCGATAGACGGTGATCGTCGGCTCGCCCACATAGGTCACGCGAAGAACGCCGTCGTCGCCGGCCTGTGCCTTGGCCGGGCCGGGTTCATCCGTTTCGCCGGGCACGCCTTGGGGCCACAACTTCATTTCGATCGGTTCCGCCGCGGCGATCATTGCGGTCATCAGCAACGTCGTCATCAGCAACGTCGCGGAAACGAAAAGGGACCTTAGCACACGGCGCATTGGCATAGCTGATACTCCTGAACAAAGGGTGTTTGCCGGCGGGCCGCATTCCCGCCCATGCGGTTCGGTATAAGTTCTCAGGGCAGTTTAACCTCTTCCTCCGGCTCCAGCGGATTCCAACGGATGTCCTTGAACTGGACCGTCATGGGGGGACCGGAATGGAGTTGCAGTGCGAACAGGCCGGCAAGGTCGTGGTTCTCCGGGTCGTTGTCGATCACTTCGCCCACCAGACGTCCGTTGACCAGCAACGTGAGCTTCGGACCGCGGCAGATCAGGTGGTACTCATGCCACTCGGTCAGCTCGAACCAGGGTTCGCCTTGGGCCTCGGGGATCTCGGTCGTGGTCTTCTTTCCGCTGGAGTCGAAAACGGTCCGCTGACCGCGATGGGCAAGCGTGTGGCGTCCGAACTCATCGTACAAGCGGATCATATTGGGCAGGTTGTTGTCGATCTGATAGCCCTTGCAGTCGTCGCCCTGGTAGTGCTCGCTGCGATACTGGAATCCGCAGTTGACCCTGTGCGGCGATCGGATCCGGTGAACTAGCTTGAGTTCAAAGTCTTTCATTTCGCCGACTTCACTGAATAGATACTGGTTGTCTTTACAGGGCTTTTCTTTCGTGATCTTGCCCGTGATTGCACCCTCTTCCACCGACCACCAGGACATATCGGCGGCTTTCCACCCCTGAAGTGTCTTGCCGTCGAACAGCGGTACGAATCCGGGGCCGTCCTGGCTGCGAATGTTTGAAAGGGGCTCCGCCGCGTACACAATCGTTGTGCCAACGACCGCACAGACGATGACGATCGTGAATCTTAGCAATGTGTTCCTGTCACACATCTCATCTCTCCTTGGGTGTGGTTCACTAACCGTTGTCTCATCCAATAACAGTCGGGGGTGCGCCGTCACTGCCTTACGTCGCCCTCGGGCGTGAGTCTATTGTAATGGAAACGGGCTTGCCGAGGCGAATTTGGGCCGCTAATCCACGCGCTGCCAGGAGTATTCTTGAGATCCGTTCTGGTCGAGCAGGATCATCCGATCCGCCGTAAGATCGAGGATTGTATCGGCGATCTCGACGCCGGCAAGCTTATTGACAAACTCGACTTTGTCCGGCGGGCGGCCGCCAAGCGTGCGGCGATGCATCTTTCCGTTGTCGACCGACCAGGCGATATCCAACTCAAGCCGGGGTGTAAACAGCTTGGCCTTCAAGCCGGTCAACTCGATGACCATTAAACCGGTTCCATCCGGCCGGAGCGTCATGGTCCGCTTGCCTTGGTAGAAATCCCGCCACGTTCCGACTGCCATCTGGCCGAGTTGTTTATCGCGTTCCGACCCCGGGCCGGCCATGCCGGGGAAGTCGGAAACGGCCGACGTAGCATCGCCGTTGTCCTGGCCCGAAAACACGACGAAGTAGATGCCCGCGCACACCAGAAGGATCATCAGGCCGGCCCCGACCAGGGCCAGGCGGCGAACCGTCAGCCGGCGCGGCTCCGCCGGTTCTGGCCGTCCCTCCTCCGCGGTTCTCTTGGGCATAATGCTCACCGGTACGTCGAGTTTCGCGACGGGCTACTCTTCCATGGTGGAATTATCGGCCATCGCATGAGTATCGGCAAGAGGAAATCTGTCGCTGGAGTCCTTTGCCGTCGCCAACCGTTCACCCACGACACCGGAGCCACCGCCAATGGTTGACGTCAGCACGGAACCGTAGCAGCGTGGCTTGCCGGGAGACCAATGCCAGTTGCACCCTACGCATCACTTCATTCGCGGCAAACTACTGAGAAGTCTTCCCCCT
>CAYUIQ010000370.1:0-5413 GCA_964444795.1 uncultured Planctomycetaceae bacterium | reverse complement strand
CTCGACGGCCTCGGAGGGCCATCGTACAATTCCTCCGGATTTCCTCTCCGACAAAGCTAATCCTTTCCGCGATGTTTCCAGGTGTCCTTCTTTGCTCGCAGCAGGCGGGCCGTGTAGGTTTCCTCTTCTTCCTCGGGCGTTAGGGTGGGGGTTGGCTTCGCCGTGTCGGCACGCGGGGTTTCGGTGGCGTCGATTTCCTCCAAGGCGGACAGGTCCCCTTCCAAATCGTCCGAGAGATCGAAACGCGCGCCGGCCTGACGATGCTGGCGTTGCTCTTCAAGCTCCTCTTTTCGGGCGCGCAATCGCTGAATATGTTCGGCCGGCACGGGCGCCGGCTGACGCCGGAGCACGAAATCGCCGAGGCGCGTCATCAGCGGTCCCGCCCAGGCAAAGCCGATCGCGACGCGGCGAACGAGCACGTCGAAGAAAAATAGACAACCGCCCCACAAGACCATCAGGTGCCAGGCGTCGCGACTGCTGGTCACCTCGGGTAGCGTGTGGCGGAAAATGTCGGCCTCCAGCACCGACTCGATCCACGGGAGATCTTCCGGCGGATCCACCAGCAGGCCCGGCATGGCGGCACCTTCGGGTTCCATTTGGTGAAGCGCCGTGAGCAGGGGCATGTTCGTCTCCCGATCGCGGAACTCGTTGCTGTAGGGCACGCTGATTCCGGTGTGGATGAGCGTTCGCTCCGTCTTGGCGTCGCCTTCTTCGGCGGAAACATCCGTACCCGAATCGATGGTGACGAAAAAGCTGCCCGCGGCCAGCGCGGAAAAGTCGCCCTCATAGCGGCCCGGTGCCGTTTGCCGCATCGACAGAGGAAACGGCTTCAAATCGGGGCCGACCACCCGGGCCGTCATCTCGCGAAAGTTGAGGAAATCGCTGTTCTTATCCAGGGCGGTGACGATCACGCGAGCCCGGCCGTCGGCCACGTCGGTGGCCACGGTGAAGTTGTCCGGATCTCCCGGCGGCCGCATCGCCCAACGAACGGTCTGGTCGAACAACTTGGCGTAGTTGGACCAGCCGGGCCATGTCGCCGCCCAAAGTTGACCCGTGTCGGTCGTCAGGGCAACCGATCGACCCAGCCCGAAACGCCACCCGGCCAGGATCGTGTTGTTTCGTTCGTTGGCCGGACGGGGTGACACCAGCGCCGTCTCGACCAGCGTATTCTCCTTTCGCCTGGTCAGAACAAAGCCTCGGATCCCCGGCAGCGTCCGTTCGATGCCGCTGGTCATTTCATCGTGAAAGTCGGTCCGCCGGGGCGAGAACTCGACGCCCGGCTCGTAGACCAGCGGCTGGGCCACCTTGCGGGCCTCCCGCTGGAAGATCTTCGGCAGGGTCTTGGGATCGCGGACCGGGTAGTACGTGCCGCCGGTATCGTTCGCCAGATTGTAGAGCACGTTCCGCTCGATCGAACCGTGCGCGCCCACGGCCACCGTCGAGACCGTCACGTTCAGGTTCTTCAGCGCTTGGATCGCCGCCTGACTGGGACGCGCGGGGTCGCCGTCGCTGATCACGATCATGTGTTTGACCGAGGCGTCCGGCACGGTGCGGAATCCCTGCTCGGCCATGCGCATCGCCGGGTCGAACTCGGGCATGTCGCCGGGGGTCATGCGGTCGATGCGCCCCAGCATCTGGTTCCGGTCCTCGCCCACCGTACGCAAGCCGGGGTCCCAGAGCCACTGCTCCGTGCCGTTCCAATGTACCACGCCGCAATAGTCGCGCGGTCCCAGGGCCTTGAGCGCTTCGCGGGCGATGACCTTCTGCCAGTGGTTGCCGCGGTCGATCTCGCTGGCGTGCATCAGCATGACCAGCGCGCCGACGGGAACGATTCGGGTGTTCTGGATCTGGAAATCGACGGGCATCGCCTTTTCCAGCTCGGTATTGGCCCACCCGCCGGCGCCGAAGCTACTCGGCCCGCCGAGCATAATCAGGCCGCCGCCCATCTGCTGGGTATAGCGCACGAGGATGTCGATTTGCCGGTCGGTAAAATCCTCGCGTGGCACGTTGGCCAGCACCACGGCATCGTAGGGCATCAAGTCCTGTACGCGCGTGAACAGTTCGGCCGGATCGCTCGACCGGCAGGTCACTTCGAGCTCTTCGAGCATCCCGGCGAAGCCCTTGTAGAACGCCGCCGAGGTCTCTTCCCCGTCGTGGATCAGGAGCACTTGTCCGGAGCCGCGGATATAGGTCACGGCCTGCGCTTGGTTGTTTTGCGGCGTGGCGTCGTCTTCGGTCCGGAGGGGAGAAAATTCGGCGGTGTATTCGTGCAACCCGCTGCCCGTAATCTGCAACCGGTGGGGCGCAAACACGCTTTTGCCGGGCGGCAGGTCCACTTCCTCCTCACTGATCAGAATCTCCCTGTCGCGGGTCCTCTGAGTAATCTTCAGCGTTCCCGGCACGTTACCCGGGTCGTTGGCCGTGGCCACGGCCGTGTTACTGACCACGACCCTCAAGTCGAACGGTTCGTTCTTGCGAACGTCGGTCGGCAGGGCCACGCGCTCGACGGTCACCTCGGCGCGGCTCTGACGGCGAACGGCCACGACGTCGATGCCGATCCCCGCGGCGGCGATCCCCAGCCCCTGGTCCACGGCGTCGCCGAGGTTCTCGTTTCCGTCGCTGACGATGACGATTCTCTTGGCGGCGTCCTCGGGAAAGGAAGCCTGGGCCAGCCGCATGGCCCGGGCCAGGTCCGTGTGCCCCCGATCCAATTCGCTTTCGACCCGGGGTAACATTTGCACGTCGTCGTCGTAGGGCGGCACCTCAAATGCCGCGTCGCGTCCGAAAACGATCACTCCCACCCGGTCCTTGTCCCGGCGATGGCGGAGGATCGCCCGATTGACGTATCGGATCATCGACTGGCGATGTTCCGGCGGGATGCTCAGCGACTGGTCGAGCAGGTAGATCACCGTAACGCGGTCGCTACGACGCACGATCTGGGTATCGGCCACGGCCGCCACGAACAGCACCCAGACGACGGTACGCAAAACGATGGCCGCGATGGCCCGGCTGCGTCCCAGTGCGGAGCATGTAAGATACCCCCACCACCAGAGCACCGGCAGCAATGCCAGGAGCGCCAGGTAGCCGGGCGAGTCGAATGCGATGTGGTAGTCGAACATGGGTGTATCGAAGCCGTTACATTTTCACCCGCTGTACGCGGTGGTTGTTCGTATCGAGTACGTGGATTCTTCCCCGGGTGTCGCGGACCAGCGCCCAGGGGTTGTGCATCTGGCCTTCCCCGCGGCCGTGGGTTCCCCAGATCCCCAGCGGCACGCCCTGCCGGGTAAACTTCTGCACGCGGTGGTTGCCATATTCGCAAAGATACAACGCGTCGTCCTCGCCGAAGACCAGATCGTACGGATAATACAGTTGGCCGGGTTCGCTGCCCTCGGTTCCCCAATAGTCGAGCAGTTTTCCCTCGGAATCGAAGATTTGGATACGATGGTTGCAGGCGTCGGCGACCCAAACGTGATCGTCGGAGTCGATGGCCAGGTTTTGCGGGCGGATGAATTGCCCCGGCTCCGAACCGTGGCCGCCCCATTGAAGGAGGAAATCGCCCCGGGGTGAGAATTTCTGGATCCGATCGTATTCGCCGTATTCGGCAATGTAGTAGTTGCCTTGGGAATCTTGCACGGCGTCGGTCACCAGGCCGAACTGGCCGGGTAACTCGCCGGGTGTGCCGCCGATGGTTCGAAGGAGCTCTCCCTCAGGCGAATACACCAGCAACTGATAGTAATGCGTGTCGGCCACCAGGACATTGCCGTCGATCCCGATCGAGAGGCCGGTCGGTTTGCCGTTCTCGTGATCCGGCGTCCGCCAGCCGTGGAGAAAGCGGCCGTCGGTGTCGAAGACCTGGATTCGCGCGGTCATGTCGACGATGTAGATCCGATCCTCGGCGTCGATGGCCATGGCGCGAGGCTTCTGCAAACGTCCTTCGGAGATCCCCCGCCGTCCCCAGAGGGTGTCGAATCGTCCGATCGAATCCGACGGTCCCCCACATCCGACCGTCGCAACCGCGACCGCCAGGAAGAGGTAAGTCCGGTGAGTCAGAACGAACATTTTCATCGCGAGGTCTCGGGAAATCGGGTCTCGTTGAGCGTACCCGTTTCTCGCGTATCTTACCAGCGGTAGCACACCCGGGGCATCGGGTGGCCGGGGGGGTAATAACGAGGGGGCTTGACGATCGAGCGTAAGACCTGATATAGTAAGTCATTAGGTCTATCGGGACGTCGACGGAGAAGTCGCTCTCGAAAAAGTGGGATCCCTGGCAAGAGAAAGCACGGCCTGTTTATGGTGCCGCTGGTCATCGACGTTCAAGCCGCCGAGGATTCACGCGACGTCGTCCACCGGGCAGTTCAAGGACTGGTCGAAGGCCAGTTGGTGGCGTTCCCCACCGAAACGGTCTATGGTCTGGCGGCCAGTGCGATGGATGAGGAGGCCGTCCGCCGGCTGCTGGAAGTGAAACAGCGGCAGACGGGCCATCCTTTGACCCTGGCGATCAAGAGTGCCGACGAGGCCCGCGATTATGCTCCCGACATGAGCCGGTTGGCCCAGCGGCTTGCCCGGCGATGTTGGCCCGGCCCCGTCACGCTGGTGGTCGACAACTCCCACCCGGAAAGCCTCGTCAAGCGCCTGCCGCCGCTGGTACGGGAGGCCGTCTCGCCCAGCACGACCATCGGGCTGCGCGTGCCGGGGCATCCGGTGATCCTCGAAGTGCTGCGCATGCTCGCCGGTCCGCTGGTGTTGACCAGCGCCAATCGCGCGGGCCAGCCCGAGGCGCTGACGGCCGAAGAAGTGGTTTCCGCGCTGGGCGACGACGTGGGGTTGGTCTTGGCCGACGGCCCGGCTCGTTTCGGCCAGCCGTCGTCGGTGGTTCGGGTGCAAGGCGAAGGTTATGAGATCCTCCGCACCGGCGTCGTGCCCGAGCGAACCATCCAGCGGCTGCTCAGCCTGCTGGTCCTCTTCGTCTGCACGGGCAATACGTGCCGCAGTCCCATGGCCGAGGCACTGGCCCGCAGGGCGCTGGCCGAGAAGCTGAAGTGCCCGCCGGAAGAGGTGGAAGACCACGGCGTAATCGTCATGTCGGCGGGTATCGCGGCGATGATGGGCGGCCGGGCCAGCGAGGAGTCGGTTCACGTCATGGCCCAGCACAAGCTCGACCTGCGAAGCCATCAGACCCAACCGCTGACCGAATCGCTGATCCGTCATGCCGACGTCATCTACACGATGACCCGTTCGCATCGCCAGGCGATCGTGGCCGAGTGGCCCGGCGCCGCCGAACGCACGCACCTGCTCTGCAGCGACGGGTCCGACGTCCCCGACCCGATCGGCGGTCCCCTGCACCGATATCAAGACTGCGCCGCGCAGATGGAGGCCGAGTTGCAGGCTCGGCTGGGCGAGTTGGAAGTGTAGC
>CAYUIQ010000369.1:0-5423 GCA_964444795.1 uncultured Planctomycetaceae bacterium | reverse complement strand
GAGCGCAGCGAGCCCCCAGTTGGTTGCGTTCTGGGGGCTCGCTACGCTCGACCCCAGGCACCCCGCCCATCCATTGGCCTGCTACTGAGTACTAGGCGCACCCCAGCGTTCTACTCGCCGAGCACCTCGTCGAGCACGCCTTCGGCCACGTAGATGGGCAACACCGGCTCGCAGGTCACGGCCACCGCGATGGCGTCGGACGGCCGGGCGTCGATCTCGATCAGTTCGCCGTCGCGGCGGATGCGCAGCCGGGCAAAGTACGTGTGCTCGCGGAGGTCGTTGATCACCACGTCCTGCAGTTGGCCGCCCATGTTCTCCGCCACGCCCACGATCAGGTCGTGGGTCAGCGGCCGGGGCGAAGGATATCCCTTCACGCGGCGATCGATACTGGTCGCCTCGAAGATACCGATAAGAATCGGAAACGTGCGATCGCCGTCAACTTCCCTAAGGTAGATGACCTGCTGATCGTTTACTTCGGATATGATAATCCGCGATAATTCCATTTGGACGGGCATGACCCGAATCCTCACTCGCCGCAAAGGCCAAAGACCGTCAGCACGAGAACACGAACGTCAGAGTTCATTATAATGCCGCATGGTCGGGCGACGCTAGTGGTTGGTCACGGATAAAGTGATCTGGCGGAATTGTACGATGGCCCTCCGAGGCCGTCGCCGTCGAGCGAGCCAGACTTTCCGACGGCCGCGGAGGACCATCGTACGAGTTTTCGGACAAAGCGTGATGTCTGGCCAAACGCAATTCGCCGGCCAAAGGGGCAACCGGCTACGATCACGATGGGTGACCCCCTGTGGCGGGGAGGGCAGTCCGTCACGCCCTGCCCGTCGGGCGCCGGTGGCAGCTAGCCACGTAGCATGGGCCCCCGGCCCGTGCCGCGAGAGTTACACTTTTGGCGTTGAGTACACGGGCCGGGGGTCCATGCTACAGTGATGAACCCTTTCTTCTTCTTACAACTTCGATGCATCCACCGGCAGCATATCGGCCCGATTGCCCAACCGGCGGTGGGTTTCGGCTTCGATTGAGAAACTGATCGTGCGCACGGAACCGTCGCAGAAGACAAACTGGCATCCGGACGCGTGTGGCCCGCCGAAGTTGACGTGATACGAGACGCCCATGCGATCTTGCAGCACCGGGTATTGCGGACCGGCCCAGCGCACCGAGTCGGGATCCAATCCGATGAACATGCTCTGCGCGTCGCCGCCGCCGTCCCAGGAGGAGTACTTGTCGGGGTTGAGATACTTCTCGCCGATCAGGTACGTGTTGCTCATGCCGTCGCGCACGTCGCCGGTGGTGGTTTCGCTGCGCCAAAACGCGATGCCCGTGGCGTTGCTGCCCGGCGTGGGCCAAGTGTGGGTCGCGGCCTTGGCAATCGTGCTGGGGCCGCCGTGGTAGCCGGGATACTGGTCGCCGCCGTTGATGCAGTAGCACGATTTGGAGATCATCGGCGTGGGATCGACCTGCACGCCGTCGATGCCCGGGTTGAAGGGCCGGTTCCAACTGACCGCGTCGACGCGAAAGGGATAGAGAATGGCCCGTCGACGGCTGGGACAACAGAACATCGAAAGCGGCATCGTCTGCAACGTCTCGGCGGCCACCTTCTTCTCCGCGGCCGGCCTTCCCGCGCCCAGCCCGTGCAAGGCGTCTTGCTCGATGAACGGCAGGATGCTGTATGTCCATCCGCCCGGCTGGGTGCGTCCGAAGCCGTGGTCCGGGTCGCCTACCCATCGGTGCCCCCAACCGCCGCTCGGATACGACCCGTGGGCTTCTTCGTGCTCCAAGGAGGCTAAACCCAATTGTTTGAGATTGTTGGAACACTGGACCCGCCGAGCCGCCTCGCGAACCGACTGCACCGCCGGCAGCAGCAACCCGATGAGGATCCCGATGATCGCGATCACGACGAGAAGCTCGACGAGCGTGAAACCGTTGTGATTGTGGCGATGTCGGGTGCCACTGGCGTCTCGCCAGTGCTTCTTCGGCCCGTAGCTTGCAGTTGGAAATGACCGAGAAACACTCCGCGAGGTGGATCGCCGCAAAGCCAGATGGTGCTCGACGGCTTTCAAGGACGCAGTCTTGCCACATGTCGGATTTCCAGCCGCGGGGTCGATTGCCGCAGGGGCTTGTCTTGGTGGGCAAAGTCCAAGCTCCGATTCCAAGAAGCACTGGCGAAACGCCAGTGGCACCCAACCCGTCACTTTATTCATGACAGACCCCACCAGTCCTACTGCGGTTTCTTCCGGGCGCTCAGCGAGATGTATTGTACCAGAACGGCGCTCGTCGTGGCGTGCTGGTCCTTCAACTCTTCGAGACTTGCCTGTTCCTTGGCCACCACCGCCTCGGGGGCGCGGCTGACGAAGTTCTCGTTGGCCAGCTTTTTCTCCTTGGCCGTGATGAAGCCGGCGAGCTTGTCCAGTTCGGCCTGCTTTCGGGCGATTTCGGCCTCCAGGTCGATCAACTCGGCCAGATCGACGTAGACTTCGATGCCCGACAGGCTGGCATTGGCGCTGAGTTCCGGGGCCGTGACATCCGGCCCCCAACCGGTGGCCACGGCGCCGGCCATCGACTTGAAGTAGGGTTCCATCGGCTGTAGCAACTCGGCCACCTCGGTGTCGCAGCGGACGGCGAACTCGATCTTCGTTTTCGGCGGCACGTTCTGCCGGCCGCGGATGTCGCGCACCGCGCGGAGCACCTCCTGGAATCGGGCAAACTGGGCCTCGATGCGCGGATCCTGCCGCGCCGTCTCGCACTCGGGCCAGGGAGCAATCATCACACTCTCGGCCGCCGGTTGCGGATCGGCCAGACCACGAGCCGGGGCCGCCTTGCCGAGCAACTGCCAGACTTCCTCGGTCACGAACGGGATCATCGGATGTAACAGCCGCAGGAGGCTGTCCAGCGTGTGTGCCAATATGCGCTGAGCCACCGGCCGGGCGGCGGCGTCCTGCAGACGGTTCTTCACCATCTCGACGAAGAAGCTGCAAAACTCGTCCCAGGCGAAGTCGTACAGCGCCCGGGCCGCATCGGCATATTTGTACTCGGCCAACGCGCCGGTCACCTGCTCCGTCACAGTGGCCAGACGGCTGAGAATCCAGCGGTCTTCGACCCGTAGCGCTTTGTCGGTCACGGCGCCGGGCGTGTAGCCTTCGAGATTCATCAGCGCGAACCGCGACGCGTTCCACAGCTTGTTGCAGAAATTTCGACCCAACTCGAACCGGTCGCTCACCACCGGTCCACGCGGCAGGGCCGTATCTTCCGGTTTTTCGGCCCATTGGGTCGAGAACTCGCCGCCACACTTCTTACACTTCACCCGAGGCTGGACCCGGTTCTTCTTCGTCTGCTTGATGTGCGTTTGGCAATGCGGACACTCGAACTCGACCGGCATCCGCACGTCTTGCGTTTCGGTCGTGATGTAGGCCAGGGCGAAGCGGAGCGAGTCGGCCCCGAACTTTTCCATCACGTCGACCGGGTCGACCCCGTTACCCTTCGACTTCGACATCCCCTCGCCGAAACCGTCGAGAATCTTCGGGTGGATGTAGACGTCGGTAAAGGGAATGTCGCCCATGTTTTGCAGGCCCGACAACACCATTCGGGCGACCCACAGCGTGATAATGTCGCGGCTGGTGATCAGCACATTGGTCGGATAATAGTATTTCAACTCCTCGGTTTGTTCCGGCCAGCCGAGCGTGGAATGGGGCCAGAGGGCCGAGCTGAACCAGGTATCCAGCACGTCTTCCTCGCGGACGATCTTGTGGCCGGGGATCGCGTCTTCGGCCAGATCTTCCTCCTGGGCACAGATCAACCACTGCCCGTATTGCTCGTCGCGCTGCCAAACGACGTCATCGCGGCCGGCGAACGCCTTTTCCAGATCGGCCTCCGTGGCCGTCTCGGCGTACCAGATGGGAATCTGATGTCCCCACCAAAGCTGCCGGCTGACGGGCCAATCGCGTTTCTCACTAAGCCAGTCGTGATAGCCCTTGGTGTAACGGTCGGGCCGGATGGTCACCCGGCCGTCGGACACGGCGTCCATGGCCGTTTGCGATAAATCGGCCATCTTCACAAACCACTGGTCGGCGAACAGCGGTTCGATTGGCGTCTTCGAGCGGTCGGAATGGGCCAACTCGATCTCGCGATCCTCGATCTCGCCCAGCAGGCCGAGTTTCTCCAGGTCGGCGACCACGTTGGCCCGCGACTTGGTAATGGTCTGTCCCTCGTACGGGCCCGCATTGGCGTTGAGCGTGCCGTCGAGGTTAAGGATGTTGACCATGGGCAGATCCTGACGCTGGCCCACCTCGTAGTCGTTGGGATCGTGAGCCGGCGTGATCTTCACGCAGCCGCTGCCCAACTCGGGCTTGGCCCAAGGATCCGCCACCAGCGGAATCTCGCGGTCGACCAGCGGCAGCATCAGCCGGCGCCCGTCGGCGGCCATGTCGCGCAGCACGAGCAGCTCCGGCAGCAGTGTCCGGCGGCGATGGGCCAGATCGTCGAGTTGGGTCTGAATCTCGGGCTTCTGCTTCTCCGGCACTTCGGCCAGTTTCTCCAACAAGCCGGCTTCCACACCGTCCAGCGTGGTTTCCGGATCCGGATGCACGGCCACGGCCGTATCGCCCAGCATCGTCTCGGGCCGTGTTGTGGCGATGGTCACATGGGTCGGTTCACCCGGCTTGGGATCGATGACCGGATAGCGGAAATGCCAAAAGTTGCCGGCCACCGTTTCGTGAAACACCTCGTCGTCGCTGACCGCCGTTTGCAGGGCCGTGTCCCAATTGACCAGCCGCTGGCCCCGGTAGATGAGCCGATCCTTGAAGAGACGGTAGAACGTATGTCGCACCGCCCGGGCACAAACCGGATCGAGCGTGAACCGAGTGCGTCGCCAGTCGCAGCTACATCCCATCGCCTTGAGTTGGCCGAGGATCCGTGCTTCGTACTCTTCCTTCCACGCCCAGATTCGCTCGACGAGTCCTTCGCGGCCGAGATCGTGGCGGGTCTTCTTCTCTTCGAGAAAGAGCCGCCGTTCGACGACCGCCTGGGTGGCGATGCCCGCGTGGTCGGTGCCGGGCATCCAGAGGGTCTCGAACCCCTGCATCCGCTTCTGCCGGATGAGGATGTCTTGCAGGGTGCTGTTCAGGGCATGGCCCAGGTGCAGGGCCCCGGTGACGTTGGGCGGGGGAATGACGATCGTGTAGGGCTGGCGATCGGGATTCGGCTCGCTGTTGAAGTAGCCGTTTTCCTCCCAGAACCGATACCAGCGCTCTTGGGCCGCGCCGTGGTCGTACTGCGTGGGAAGTTCTTGCGATGAAGCGGTGGACATTGCGTGGAGATACCTTTTGGAACGGTTGGGGCGTTGTTTTGATTTGGCGCGTATAGTAGCAGTTAGTAACCGGGGTGCCTGGGGTCGAGCGCAGCGAGCCCCCAGT
>CAYUIQ010000368.1:0-5579 GCA_964444795.1 uncultured Planctomycetaceae bacterium | reverse complement strand
AAGATACCGCCGGGAAGAAGCCGAACATCGTCTTCCTGCTGATCGACGACATGGGGTGGCCGGATGTTGCCTGCTACGGACACGTCTTTCACGAAACGCCGGTCATCGATCGGCTGGCCCGACAGGGCATGAAGTTTACCGACTTCTACGCCGCCACGCCGGTCTGCTCGTCGACCCGGTCGACCATCCAAACCGGCCAGTACTCCGCCCGTACGTGTATCACCGATTTCATTCCCGGACACTACCGCCCCTTCGAGAAGCTGGTCGTGCCGCCGATCGAGCATCAACTCAAAGATGGCGTCAAGACACCCGGCGATGTGCTGGCCGCGGCCGGTTACGCCACCGGCTATTTCGGCAAGTGGCATCTGGGCCCGGCGCCGGAGAAGCTCGGCTATGCCGTAACCGAACGCCAACTGGGCGACGACTTTCGCCGCTGGCGCGGTCCCCAGCCGCGCGGTCCCAAGTCGATCGACTTTCTCACCGACGCGACGCTCTGGTTCATCGAGCAGAACCGGGACAAGCCGTTCTTCGTCACCCTTTCGCACCATGCGGTCCATATTCCCGTCGAGGCCCAAACCGCGACGACCGCCAAGTACCAAGGCAAGCCCAAGCCGGCCAAAGGCGTGAACCATCCCGTCTATGCCGCGATGGTCGAGGACTTGGACACGAGTATCGGCCGCATCCTCGCGAAGCTCGACGAGCTGAAGCTGAGCGACAACACGATCGTCGTCTTCACGTCGGATAACGGCGGACTGCGGAAGATTTACACCGGCGTGGGCGAGATCGTTTCGACCAACGCCCCGCTGCGCGACGAGAAGGGGACGCTCTATGAAGGCGGTATTCGCGTCCCGATGATCGTCCGCTGGCCAGGCGTCGTGCGGCCGGGCAGTGTCTGCCACGAACCGACCACCACGGCCGACCTGCTGCCCACCTTCTGCCAGATGGCGTCGGCCAAACTGCCGAAGCAACCGATCGACGGGTCGAGCATGGTGGCGTTGCTTGAGGACCCGGCTGCGGCGCTTCCGCGGGATGCGATCTACTTCCACTACCCCCACTATCACCACTCGCGCCCGGCCAGCGCGATCCGCGCCGGCGACTTCAAGCTGATCGAATTCTTCGAAGACGGCTCGCTCGAGCTATACAACCTCAAGGACGACATCGGCGAAGCGAAAGACCTCGCCGCCGCCGATCCGCAAAAGGCCAAGCAATTGCAGCGGCAGTTGGCCGCTTGGCGCCAGCGGGTCGGCGCCCGAATGCCGACCGTCAACCCCAAGTACGATCCCCAACGGGCAGACCAGTGGTGGAGCCGAAGAACCAACAAGCCGCTGGACATCGAAGCGATGCGCAAGCGTTATGAAACGCGACGGGGGTCGTAGCCTGAGGCGCGGTTGTTCAAGGGGGGACGAAAGCGATGTTCCAGACAGCCTACTATGTGATCAGGCCTGCCGAGAGATTGGCTCAGCTTCTTGACGCAAGCGGTCATGACTGGGCGGGCCTTCTCGACGAGACAACGATATGGTCTCGCGGGGAGGGCTGTAGCATTGCGTTGCCTATTGACACATGGGTCGATCTGCGTGAGGCGCAAGTGAAGCTGTTATTCATGCTGAACCTTGCTTCTGACTATCTGCCGGATACGGGATCACCAACTAATGAGTTTCAGAGTTTTCTTGTTGGGCTGTTGGAATACCCATCCGTTAGAATGGAGACGTTCGACAAATGGTGGTCACTCGAAAGAATCGAAGCACTTGACGACACGTTTGAGAATGCAGAAACTGGTCTGGCCAAACGACACCTGGACTCAGTGGTGATTCCCCCACTAGACGGAGCGGCTGAGTGGATAGAACACCTCTATTCGACCGCCAAACCCTAGAGGTGTGCCGTGCTGTCCCAGCGAACTGGCCGGGTCAGTTCAGTCTGACGGGGGAAACCGTGGAATGCCATTTCCGTCACGCTTCGTGCTTTGTGGCCTTTGTGTCTTGGTGGTGCTGACATTGCTTTGTGGTCGGTTCGGATTGGACTTACCACAAAGACACCAAGGGCACAAAGGAAGCAGAGCGCGGGATCAAGAAAATGGCTTGGATCCGCGTGACGCTCCGCGTCCGGGCATCAGTGCGGACCATGGCGACAAACCGTGCTCTGCTTCAGCGACGCAAAGCGTCGAACCTTGCGTTCCCACGCGAAGCGTTGGAACGAGAGACTATTCCGTCTCACGGTGGCCCTTGAACAGCTTGCGGCCCAGATTGTGATTGTAGAGAGTCCACGGACTGTCGACGTTCGGGTCGTCGCGCATCTGCTGGCTGAAGGTACCGATCTTGGCGTCCAGATTGTCGAGATAGTGCAGGGCCACCGCTTCGAGCGTCATGGGCAGTTTGGGGCTGCCGAATTCGTACTGCCCGTGATGGCTGACGATCATGTGTTTCACGCGCAGTAGCGTTTCCTCGGGAATCGACTCGCCGGAGAGCTTCTCCGCCTCGGCCGCCTTCTCCTCCAGCAGTCGCACGGCCATGACCAGATGGCCGATGAGTTGGCCTTCGTCGGTATAGGCGAATTCGCGCTCGTAACTCAGTTCGTCGATCTTGCCCATGTCGTGCAGAAAGGCGCCGACCAGCAGCAGATCGCGGTCGATCTGTTCGTAACAAGGGCCGATTCGCAACACGACTTCCATCAGCGTCACCACGTGTTCCAGCAAACCGCCGTGATAGGCGTGATGGGTCTTGATGCCCGCCGGCGCGCGGGAAAACTTCGCCATGAACTGCTCGTCCATGAGAAAGCACTCGGCCAGGTTGAGCAGGTGGGGGTTGCTCATCCCGCGCAGGATCTCGGCCATGCGGACCACCAGCTTGTCGACTTCCACGGCGGCCAAGGGCTGGAAATCGTCGGCATCGACGTCGCTCGGGTCGGCCTTGGTCAGCTTGGTGGCGATAAGCTGCATGGCCCCCTGAAACAGTTGCGTATTGCCTTCCACGCGGACGTAATCGCCGTTCTCGAAGGTGCGGTAGAGCGACTCGGTGGCGTTCCACATCCGCGTGTTGATCGCCCCGGAGCGATCGGAAAGCTCGACCTGGAGGTAGAGATTTCCGTTGCGGTTGGGGCGCAACTGCTTATCCGAGGCCAAAAAGACCTCATTGACCGATTCCTGCTGACCGAACTGATTAACAAATCGACGCGCCATGGGGCCCCTCTCGAAGAACGCTGCGATGAAAGGAAAACAAAGCCGGTCCCGAATTGTAGACCCCCGCCACAGCCGCCACAAGGGGGTGGGAGACACCCCGTCGCGTTGGGGATGCGGGGCCGTGTGCCGTTGCTTGCTTGCAAGCAGTGCCGGAATGTGGGGCCACGGGTCAATTATCCTGTGTCCGGGACTCACTCCGTTTAACGTCCAGCCGCAGGCGCCGGCTCCTGGGCCAGTTATCGATTATCGCCTTATCGTCCTTCCTTCGCGCCCTTCGTGCCTTTGTGGTGAATCCGCTCCGGACAGACGGCAGGGCAAGTGTAGCACCACGAAGACACCAAGGCCACAAAGCAGAAACGGGAGAGTCATTCAGCGCTGGAAGAGCATAAGAGCCGGCGCCTTCGGCTGGGCGTTAAACGATCTGCTGGCATCGGTGCTTACAAGCAAGTTGTGGAACACCATAACGGACAACCCCAGCCGAGAAACCGACCTCACTGCCCATCCCGCGCCGGGCCGATCTCGCCGGCGGCGACGCCGCCTTTGGGGCGATAGGGGATTTCGGCGAAGCGGGCGATATGGGCGTCCAGGGCGTCGCGCAATTGGTTGAATAGCTCCGGGCGATCTTTCGACAGGTCGGTCGTCTCCAGGGGGTCGGCTTCCAGGTCGTACATTTCCAGCGGTTTACCGGCCGCGGGGGTGAGCACCTTGTAGCGGTCGCGACGCAGGGCGTAGATGCGGCCCGGGGGCATCAGACGGCTGAAGACGACGTCGCGCGGCGGTAGGATCTCGGCCTTGCCCAGAAGGATCGGCAGGATACTCACGCCGTCGAGATTTTGCGGCTTGGAGAGACCGGCCGCTTGGGTGATCGTGGGAAACAGGTCCATCGTCAGCGCGACGACGTCCGAGCGGCTGCCCGGCGTAATCTTGCCGGGCCAGCGGGCGCACATCGGTACGCGGATGCCGCCCTCGTAGGTCGTCCCCTTGCCGTTGCGCGTCGGCCCGTTGTTGGCCCCGAATTGCAGCGCGCCGCCGTTGTCGCTGGTAAAGATGACCAGCGTGTCGTCTCCGTGGCCCGACTTCTCCAGCGCGTCCAACACGCGGCCGATCCCGGCGTCCATGTGTTCGATCAGCGCGGCCAGTTTCGCCCGTTTCAGCGGCACGTCGGGATGCTTTTCCCGATAACGCGCAAGCCAATCGTCGGGCGGTTGGATGGGGCTATGCGGGGCGTTGTAGGCCAAGTAGATGAAGAAAGGTCGCTCGGCCTTGTACGCTTCCAGCCAACGGCAGGTCCAATCCGTAAACAGATCGGTCGCGTGACCCGGCGGGTCAATTTCCTCGCCGTTGCGATCCATGTAGTTGATTCCATGGCGACGATGCTTGTAGTAGTCGTCCATCATATCGCCGAGAAAACCTTCGAAATGGTCAAAGCCGCGCCTGTTGGGCAAGTTCGGCTCGCCCAGGCCCAGATGCCACTTGCCGAACATGGCCGTGCGGTAACCGGCCTTCTTCATCACCGCCGGCAAGAGCACGGCATCGGAGGTCAGAAACCCCCAGGAGTCGCGGGAACGGGTTCGCACGACGCCCGGCACGCCGACCGCCTCCTGGTATCGACCGCTGAGCAGGGCCGCCCGAGTAGGCGAACAGACGGGGCAATTGGCGTAAAAGCGGTCCAGTCGCATCCCCTGGCCAATCAACCGGTCGGCATGCGGTGTTTCCAGGTCGGTCGCCCCGTAGGCGCTCAGGTCGCCGTAGCCCAGATCGTCGACGAGGATCAGCAGCACGTTGGGTTTCTCGACGTCTCCTGGTTTGCCGGCGGCGCTGGTACTGAAGGTCACATTCTCTACGCGGGCCTTCTTACACACATCGAACACACGGATCACGTGCTGGTGCTGGCAGCGTCGATCCGCCCGAATGGCCACTTCGACGTTCTGCTCGCGCTGTTCGGCGATCTCCTCGAGCATCGCGCCGAGTTGCTCTCGGGAGATCACTGTCCCGGCGATCAGAATTCGGCCGTGTTGGTCGACGTGGATGACGAGCGGGCCGGCCTTCTCGGGCGGGTTCTCAACCGGAGCATCTTGACCGGCGGCGGGAGACATCAGCAGGAAACATGCAACGACTGCCAGTGACCAAGTCTTGAAATGAAGCATGAATTGCGATTCCGTGTGGATCGGGAAATGGAGGCCGGCGGCTCTTTCTCAGGTCGGCCGGCCGGTTACGAGCATCGGCCGTTCATGTTAGAATGGGGGGGACGTTGTGTCAAACGGGTGGCGGGAGTGAAAAATGGGGACTGGCTCCGAGCAGAAAGCACGTCAAGCTCTCGGCAAGACGGTTGCCGCGAGGTGCCTGTCCCCTTTTTTCACGGCGCACTCCAATGGCCCGTCCGAAAAAGGGGACAGGCACCGTCGGC
>CAYUIQ010000367.1:0-5584 GCA_964444795.1 uncultured Planctomycetaceae bacterium | reverse complement strand
CGGTCGATCTGATTTGGGGACTCGGTGCCTGGCACTGCGCCACGCTGCACGAACCGGCGAGGTAGCTACTACAACCCGAGGAATTCTTCGGCCGCCTCGCGCATGACGCCGACGTCGGGCTGGACACCGGTCCACAACGCCAGATTGATCGTCGTCTGGGCGAGGAAGATCTCCAGCCCGTCCAGCACCGGACAGCCACGCTCGGCAGCGTCGCCCAGCAGTCGGGTACGCGGCGGGTCGATCGTGACGTCGGCCACGAGCGTTTCCGGCCGAAGCAAGTCCATGGCCAGGGGCACCCGGGCCTCGGGGTCCTCGTGCCCAATCGACGTGGCGTTGATGACGATCTCGGCGTCGCCGGGAAGGGGATAGTCGCCTTCCCAGACGACCGAGTCGGCGGCGGTTTCGCCCTGCCGGGTGATCAGATCGACAAGTTCCCGGCCCGACGATTCGGTCCGGCCGACCACCGTAATTCGAGCCACGGCGGCTCCGACCAGTTCGACGGCGGCGGCTCGGGCGATTCTTCCGGCTCCCAGCAGCACGACGTGTTTGCCGGCCGGTTCGGTCAACCGCCCGAGCGCCTCGACCAGCGCCCTGCCTTCGGTATTTCGGCCGAACAGTTCGTCGCCCTCCCAACCGATCCAGTTGACCACACCGGTGGCCCCGGCCACGTCGTCGCACCGATCGAGATAGGCACGGGCCGCTTGGCGGTGGGGATTGGCGAGATTGGCGCCGCGAAATCCCAACGCTCGAACCCCCCGCACGGCGTCCTCCAATTGCTCGGGGCCCACTTCAGCGGTCAGGTATCGCCAATCGAGATCGTGGTGGGCCAGCGATTTCTCGATCAGATACTGCGTGGGGTTCCCTCCCACGGGCTGGCCAAGTAGCACGAGAAGAGGCTGGACCGATTCGCTGGACACGGCAGGCACGGCTCCGGATACAAGGATAGGACGTCCGGCCGCTACGATACGGGCCGGCTGGAGATTTCCTTTACGCGGCATTCTCGCCTGTTCGGCCACGAAATGCAACGCCCCAGGCAGCCTGTTGAAAAAGGGGACTCTGCCGGAACGTGTGCCACTGCTTGCTTGCATGCAGTGCCCTTTTTCCAGGTTTTGTGCCCGGATCCACGACACTGCTTGCAAGCAAGCCGTGGCACACGACTTTTTCAACGGGCTGCTAGCAGGCCTCCCGCAGACACGCGGCCCGTGGCGAGCCATAATAGCAGTATGATGAAATCCCGCGAGTTGCTCATCGGCTTGTTGCTGCTGGCCATCGTCATGGTCGACGGAATCGTCTTGCTCCAGGCGGCCCCCCCGGTCGGGGCCCAGAGGTGGCAGATGCTCCTTGGCCTGCTGACCTATTGCCAGTTCGATCTGCTGGTGTTGTGGGCCGTTCTGGGAACGCGAATGACCCCGGCGCGCACGCTGATCCTGGCTGCGGGGCTGGGGCTGTGTGTCGTATTGCTGTGGAATCCGGCCGTGTTGCAGGGCTTTCGTGGATTCGGGGTCCATTCGGTCGTGTTCCCAACACATTCGCTCGCCTTTTTCGCGGCGCTGGTTGTGGCGCGGTTTAGGCGGTTTGCTCTGATCGACCAAACGGTTGAAGCCACCGGTGCGGGTTTCCAGTTGTCGATCGGCCGGATGCTCGTGTGGATGGCCGTGATCGCCGTGCCGTTGGGGCAACTCCAAGAGATCATGGTCTGGCCGGATATGGCACAGGCCATGCGGGATACCTGGCTGCCGTTGACCCTGTTCTCTTCCGCTTTGTCGATACTCTCGCTCGCAGCGGCCTGGGCGGTGCTGGCCGATTCCCGCCCCGTGTTCCGCTTTCTGCTGCTGGCCGTGACAGCCGTGGCCACGGAGGCGGCGGAAAACGCGTCAATTGACGCTTTGCTTCTCCGAGGCCCGCGCTTCGGAAACTGGACCTTGGTATCAAGTTGCATCACAGTGTCGCAGATAGCCTGCCTCCTTGGTCCGCTATGCGTCTTTCGGAATTGCGACTACCTGATCGCGCGATGCGGGAGAGACTCGCAAGAATCGACCAAACAGGAACCACCCCCACGGGTTGCACCCCGTGGATCGGGAACGCTGGAAGAGCCGGAAGGTTGACACGGCTGATCGACCCGGGGGATGCAACCCCGGGCGTTGATTCAAAAGCGAGGTGGTCGGCGGCGGGTCGATTCAACCCGTGGCCACGATGGCTTTGTCGTGGAGGTGATTCTCGGCCGCCTTGGTGTCGATGGCCAGATGCATGGTGACGGTCCAGGAACCGTTTTCATCAGGCTCGACCAGCCAGTGGGGGATCACGGCGACTGATTGGTGGACCAGTTCGAAACCGCCTTCCGATTGGCTGACCGTTTCGATCGGAAACGCCCAAATGCCGCCAGGCCGCGACATCTTCAGCGCCACGTCGATCCCCAGCCACTCGTCGACCAGGCCGAGAACCTGGGCGTCGCGGAGATCCTGCTGCGTGCCCAATTGTCCCAGCCCCTTGCGGTGCAGGTCGTAGAAGAAGCGATCGTTGGCGCCGGAAGGCAAGCCGGCGAAGTTGAACTCCACGCCGAAGTGCAGGGGGTGATCCGTCGGCAGGTTGTCTAGTTGATAGGCAATCTCGAGGGTGGAACTGCCGGCGTCGAGGGTCACGCCCTTGGTAATCCGCACCGGCGCGTCGCCGGCCGAACCCTGACGAATCAACTGCACCTGAATGCGATCCGGATTGCGACGCACGCGGGTTTCATAGATCCCGTCGAGAAAATCGCCTTCTTCGGCAGCCGCACCCGAGACGACCGACTCCAGCGTGGCGTCGGGGCTGAAGAAGTGATCGAGCAGGCTCTTGCGCGGATGGTCGTCGTATTGGATCCGCTGGTCGAGGTCCTTTTGCTTGAAAACGACCCGATCGTGGATACTGGAGACGTCGCCGTTACTGCCCTGGTTGCCGGCAAGCACTTTGCGGTGGTAGGCTTCGGGCCGCCGCTGAAGCGTGGCCAGCAGGTTGTGGCAGATGGAGCGGACGTCCAACTCATACAGATGTCCGCCGCCGCCCGAGGTGATCAGGGCCGCCAGCTTGTCGTTGGCCAGATGGACTTCCGGCCGGCCGTCGAAATTGTAGTCGTCGACCGTCGCCTCGATCCACCGCTGGGGACGGCCGCCGATGCGATCGAGCAGGCGCTCGGCGGAAATGAGATGGCGATAGACGGCGTTTCGCAAGTGTGGCAGGTAGATTCCCCCAAACGCGCCGTGCCAGTAACTACAATTACACTGTCCGCGGTAAAGCTCGGCACGCGCCTCGTCGACTAACTCGCCCAGGGCACCCGCCTCGACCGCCGCGGCCAGACGCCGGCTGACCATCATCATCCGGGCGTACATCTCGTTGGCTTCGGTGTACCGCACGCGGAAATTCCGCCAAAACCCGCCGCGGGTGAATTGCTGCAACGTCTCCCAGCGCGGATCGTGCTCCATATCGTGGCGCATCCGTTCGTACTCGGCCAGCCGCTCCGGCGGCAACACCCACTCGGTCATCTCGCGGTAGCTCCCGTCGGGCAGAAAGATCTTGCCCACCGGCGGAACCTCCTCGGTCGCCTCGGCCAGCGTGGTCACCTTGAGCCAGTCACCGTTGGCGACCAGGGCGTCGAAGAAGCGCTCCAGCCAGCCGTCGGTGTAGACGTGTTTCTTCGTCTCGGGCCAGGTGCCGAATTTCTCGCCGTCGTCGCCGAAAACGACCACCGCGCCGGGGTGTTGCTCGGCGACCCCGGCCAGATGGTCGATCGTCTTTTGTGGATCGGCAAAGGGAATCGCGTATCGCAGGGGCTCGCTGCCGGGGTAAATGGTCAGCAAGTGCCCGTCGTCCTCGGTCAGATAGCCGCCGTGCAACTCGGATTCGGCCAGCCCGGCGTTCTTGAAGTGGAAGTCGTCGAGCACCGTGTAGCGGATTCCCGCGGTGGCCAGATCGCTGGTAAACGACTGTTCCCAAACACGCTCGGGAATCCACATCCCGCGCACCGTGGCTCCGAGCCGGTCTTCCAGCCAGCGCGAGTAGCCGCGGATTTGTCCGATCCGATCGCGCGAGGGAATCATCGACAGGATCGGCTCGTAGTAGGCACCACCGATGATCTCGATGCGTCCGGCGGCCACCAACTCGGCCAGCCGGTCGACGTACTCACCATGGTGGGCATCGAGCCACTGCATCAGCGAGCCGCTAGTGTGCAACGAAATCTTCAGCGACTCAAAGCGGCGGAACACGTCGAGAAACGGCAAGTAGCTGTCCTGGTACGCTTGTTCCAGGACATGATCGAAATTGCCGACCGGCTGATGATTGTGGAGGACCAGGGCTAATCGGATCGGGTTCGTCATGGTTGGGCAATCAGGTTTTTTGGGGGAGGTGTGTCGGATCCCGCTTGTGCAATCGCGGGGTGTGCCAGGAACAACACCTTAATCGGCAACTACACCCCAGTTTATCCAGTTCCCCTGGTCGAAATATGTTTCGACCGATCAGGCGACTTTGCCGCTTGGCGCAATTGGGCCGCCGCTTCTTCCGGGGAAACCGGATTGATATGAAAACCGGTACCCCACTCAAAACCAGCCGCCTTCGTCACACTCGGCATAACCTCTATATGCCAGTGATAATGCGCAAGGGATCGCGTGTCAAAGGGGGCTGAGTGGACGACGTAGTTGTAGGCCGGGCGGTCCAGGACATTTTCGAGCCTGGCCACGACGCTTTGGGTGATCGTCGAGAGATCGGCCAGTTGGTCGCGGGGCAGCTCCTCGAAGTGGCTGGAGTGGCTCTTTGGCAGCACCCAGGTTTCATACGGAAACCGGCTGGCAAAGGGGCAGAAAGCGACGAAATCACCTCGCGCCGCCACGATCCGCCCGCCCTCGGCCAGTTCGCGGCGGATCATCTCGCAGTAGACACACGATCCGGTACGGCTGAAGAACTCAAGCGAGCCGGCCATTTCTTCCCTCGCCACGGTCGGCACGACGGGGATGGCGATCAGTTGGCTGTGGACATGTTCCAGCGACGCCCCGGCCGCCACGCCGACATTTTTGAAGATCAGAGCGTGGACCCATCGGGCGTCTTGCTTCAGATCGAGCAACCGGTCGAGATAAATGCCCAGTACGTCGCGGAATTCGTCGCCACCCAGTTCGGTAATACTGGCCACGTGGCGGGGCGACTCGATGATCACCTCGTGGGCGCCGACACCATCGGCAGTCGTGAAGAGATCGTCTTCTTGCCGCGACGGTTGGCCATCGCTCTGCAGCGCGGGAAACTTGTTGGCCACCACCCGGACGCGCCAACCCGGCTCATCGGCCCGAGTGTCGGGATTGCGATAGGCCGCGATTTCGTGGGGCGTGGCCTGTTCGTTGCCCTGGCAGAACGGGCAGAAGCGGTCCGGAGGCCGGCGGGGCGTGGCCTCGAAATCGTAGGGACGCTTCGCCCGATCCGCGGCGATAATGACCCAGCGGTCGAGGATCGGATCTTTGCGAAGCTGGGGCACGATTGCCTTCCTGCGATTTGCCGGAATATCCGTACGATGGCCCTCCGAGGCCGTCGAAAAAACCAACTTCACCGACGGCCTCGGAGGGCCATCGTA
>CAYUIQ010000366.1:0-5756 GCA_964444795.1 uncultured Planctomycetaceae bacterium | reverse complement strand
CGGGTTCCTCTTCTCTGATCCGACGAGATGAACAGAGAAGAGGAACCCGTACTCTGCCCCTGTACCGTATCGGCGCCCGCGGGAGTATCCCGGAATTTGGACAAGAATGGTTGTTTCCTGGTTTACCATGGCCGCAATCACCGCGGCGACGGCCACCGGGGCAACCATCCGGCCGGACCAGCCCAACCCGGTTGTCTTTCCCGCGGCCGACGCGAAGTTTGTCCGCGTGCTGATCCACAAGTCGTCCGCCTCGGCGCCGTGTATCGACGAACTGGAGGTCTACGGCCCGGCGGGCGATCGCAATCTGGCCCTGGCCACCGGCGGCGCCAAGGCCACGGCCTCGTCGTGTATTGCCGGCTTCCCAATCCACCGGATCGAGCATCTCAACGACGGCCAGTACGGCAATAGTCGTAGTTGGATTTCCGCGGGCGTGACCGGCGAGTGGGCCCAGATCGAACTGCCCGCGGCGGTCAAGGTGGCCAAGATTGTCTTCTCCCGCGACCGCGAAGGCCGGTACTCGGACCGCATTCCCATCTCCCTGGAAGTTCAACTCTCGCTCGACGGCAAGAAATGGAATCGGGCGGCCGTGTTGCGGACGGCGGCGGAAATCGAAGGCGAGGCGCTGGCCGTCGCGCTGGACCGGGGCGATCCGGTGCAATACGCCTTCCTCGGCGAACGGCTGATGTGTCGCAAGATCGACGACTCCCATCCGACGGCCCGGGTGCTTGGGCAGATGCGGGAGATGCTCGGCCGGTTCGCCGCCAAGGGGCTCGACGTGGCCGCGGAGCGTAACGCGCTGGCCGAGTTGACCGGTCGACACGAAGCGTTGGTGGCCGCCCAAGAAGCGGACGACGAAGCGGAGCAGGCCCTTTTCTTCGAGGCCCGCATGGCCAAACGGCGGCTCTTCTTCCGCGAGCCCGATCTCGCCGTGCTGAAGCGCATTCTCTTCGTCAAACGGCAGCCGTTTCTGCCGTCGCACAACTACAGCGTGATTTTCGATTCGCAGGGGGCCGGTGGCGGGGCCGTCTGCGTGCTGGAAACACCCTGGCAGGAGGGCCGTCTGCTGCCGGAGGAGGCGTCCGTGGCCAGGCTCTTCGAGTGTGACCAGGGGATCGCCCGCGACGTGGTGGCCGACTTCGCCGCCGAGACGATCTACTTCGGCTATCGCCCCACCAAGGCCGACTATTTTCATCTACGCTCGATCCACGTCGACGGCAGCGACGGCAAGCAACTGACCGACGGGCCGTTTCACGATTACTATCCCTGCCCGCTGCCCGACGGGGGATTGGCCTTTATTTCGACGCGATGCAGGGCCCGGTTTCTTTGTTGGCGGCCGCAAGCGTTTGTGCTCTTTCGCATGGACGCAACCGGCGACAACGTTCGGCCGCTGTCGCACGCCAACCTGAGCGAATGGACGCCGGCGATGATGCGCGACGGGCGGATCCTCTGGATGCGGTCGGAGTATCTCGACAAGGGCGCCAACTTCGGCCACACGCTCTGGGCCATGCGACCCGACGGTACGCATCCGGAGCTGATTTTCGGCAACAACACGATGCACTGCTACGCCGGCGGCCGGGAAGTGCCCGGCACGAGCGAAATCTGCTGCACGCTCGTCTCACACGGCGGCGATCTCAACGGCCCGATCGCACTGGTCGACGTGGCCCAGGGACGTTCCAACCCGGAGGCCGTCCATAACATTACGCCCGACTCGCCGCCCCATTACCACATGGACTGGGCCCGGCGGCAGTGTTTCCGCGATCCGGTCCCCATCAGCCGCGACTACTTCCTTTGCAGCCACGCGCCGGAAGACCGTTTCGGGCTCTACGTAATCGACCGTTACGGGAATCGGGAGTTGCTGCACTTCGACCCCACGATCGGCAGCATGTGTCCGACCGTGTTGCGACCGACGGAGGCTCCGCCCGTGCTGCGAGCCGCGCCGCCGGAAACGCTCGCCGACGTAGAAGACCGCGGCCAGTTCACTGTTTCCGACGTCTATCAAGGTTTGCCCACTACCGTCCAGCGCGGCACGATCAAGTATCTTCGCGTTTGCGGCGAGGTGCGTAGCAATCTGATCCAGTTGCCCAGCGGCGCGTATCAGGCCGACCACACGCCGTTCCAGGATTGGTACGCCACGCCAATCCACAAGGTCAACGGCCCCTACGGCTGGCCGAGTTACGTCGCCAAGGAGACGTTCGGACTGGCCACGGTCGAGGAGGACGGTTCGGCCAATTTTCACGCCCCTGCCGGCAAGGTTCTCTATCTCCAGGCGTTGGACGCGGAGTTCAACGAGGTGCAGCGGATGCGAAGCGTCGTGCAGCTTCAAGCCGGCGAAAAGCGAAGCTGCGTCGGCTGCCACGAAGACCGCCGCTCGGCACCCCCGGTCCGACAGGCGGTCGCCCTGCGCCGCCAGCCGGAATCGCTACGGCCACCGCCGTGGGGTGCGGGCCCGTTTAGCTATCAGACCGTCGTCCAACCCGTCTTGGATGCCAAGTGCGTTTCCTGTCACGACGCCAAGGACAAGCAGCAGATCAACCTGACCGGCGTGCTGGACGCGGACCGGATCCCGGCCTCGTATCGCACGCTCATCGCTGGAGGTTGGGTCCACCATTTCGACTGCCGCTATCCGGTCGAGCACACCAAAGCGGCCGCCGGCACGTTCGGCACGCTGCAGAGCAAGCTCTGGAAAGTGCTCGACGCGGAGGACCATCACGACGTGAAACTCAGCGAGGAAGAAACACGCCGTGTGAAATGCTGGATCGACCTGAACTGTCCCCTCTGGCCCGATTATCAGTTTCGGCCGGAACGTCCGGCGGCGGCGGTGGTGACAGCGGGCAATTAGTCCTCGAATCGTGTTGGGCTTGGACGGCTTATTGCCCTCGCTCTCTGGGGGCAGTCCACTGTCGCAACCCACGGTTGCCTACTGAAGCTTCGGCGCCGGCACCTTCTTGCCCGCACGCTGTTCGGCCAGCGCGGCGGGTCGATAGGTGCCGTGGAACGGGGCGTTGGCGTCGAGCCAGAGATCGAGCCGGCGACGATCCGCATCGGGTAAGTTGAGGTGCGGCGCGTGGTCGGTGTCTTCGAGGATTGACCCCAGTCGGCTCTCGTCGGCGCCGCAATGGCCCGGGCGGGTGACCGTCGGGTGGATGCTCTGTCCGCCCCATTCGTACCAGCGGACAAAGGGGCGCAGACTTTCGTACGATCGCGTGAACGAGCCGGCCGCCTCGCCGGTAAGTAGCAGCCGGCTCTTACCCGGTCCGGGCGTTGCGTCGTGACACCGCGTGCAATGGCGATCGAGCACCGGTTGGACCAGTCGCGGGAAGCTCATCGGCAAGCTGCCGTCGGGGCCGAGGCGGAGGATCGACGCCGCCCGCGCGACCGCCGCCAACGGCCGAGCCGGCGGGGTCGTGGTGGGCCGCTCATGACAGCCCACGCAACCGCGCCGCTCGCCCGGCTGAAGGTACGTCACGCTCCGCATACTCTGCACGGCCCGCCCCTGGGCATCGACCGCCTGAAAATACAACGGCTTGCCTGCCGGAGCACGGAAATAGGCCGACCCGTCGGCTTCGACCGGCACGGTTCCCAGCAGCATCCGCGCCGATTCGGCGTTGGCGTATCCGATCCGAGGCCGATTGGCGATGTGCGTCGTTTCCTTGGGCAACACCTGGAAGACGCGCAACTGCCGAATCGGACGTCCCTCGGGCATCGGCATCAAGCTCCATCGCACGTCGGCCAGAATGAACTCGCCCTCGTCGCCGAGCGCCGGGTCGCGCGTGTCGGGCACGATCGGCGGAGCCGGCCGCGGGGCCAGTGGAATCGGACCCATGCAACAGATACCCGGCTGCCGATAAAGCAGTTCCAGGTTGCCGAAGCGATCGAAGTAGTAGATGCCCGTGGCCGAATCGGTCCGAGTTCCCGACCCCATGCCGGGCAGCGGATCGAAGCTGAAGGCGACCAGATAGTAGTCTTCCGACAGCGGCCAGGGACTATGGAAAAAACTCGCCGGCCATCCCTCGGAAGTCTCGGGAAAACAGACCTCGGGCGTCAGCCGCTGGAGCGATTCAAAACGATCCTCGCCGGTTTGCCGATCAAGTTGCACGCGCGCCGGGTCGAGCAAGACCAGCGAGCCGCCGACGTTGGCATGATGGGCGCCGGCCACAAACACGATCCGGTTGGAGCCGGGCACGGCCCGAGGCTGATAACAGGCGCTGAGGTCCTTCGTGTAGTTGCCGAAGAGGATCCTCGGGTTCGAGCCGTCGGGATTGCTCACCCACAGGCCGTGGAAGTGGGCCGCCGATCGGTCCACGTAATCCCAGCGACAGTAGACGATCCGCCCGTCCGCCAGCAGCGAAGGATGCCACTCGTTGGTCTCGTGACAGGAGAGCGTCTCGATGGCCCCGGTGACCGGGTCGAGGCGGTGCAGGGTGTGCGTGGGGATGGGCTCGAACGGGTTGTCGCAGCGGCAGAAGCCACCCCGGCGAGACGACATGAACGCCACGCGCCCGTCGGGCAACGGGCAGGGATCGAAGTCGTCCTCGCAGCCGAACGTGAGTTGCCGGAGATTCTTGCCGTCGACATCCACCGCAAACAGATGAAACGCCGACCGACCTTCGGAGAAGTAGTTCAACTCCGCGGGAACCTCGTCGGCCGAGGGCAGAATCGTCCAGTCGCTGCCGGTGGTGTGTTTGCGATCGATGTCGCGCACCTCGGCGAAGGCGAAGAACAGCGTGCGGCCGTCGTGCGAAGCGGCCAACGTGGCGAAGCTGCCGCGCGGCATTCGTCCGGCCGTCAGATCGCGTACCGCCAGCCGGCGACCCGGTTCCTCCAGTACGCAAACACCCCCACCGGCCAGATCGGCGTAGTTGTAATAGTACCCGATGTACTCGTGCAACATCTGACAGATGAACCGGCGTCGCTTCACGAACGCCACCGGCCGGCCGGCCAACAGCGGGTTCTTCAGGGCCATGTCGCGCGTAAGCCAGCGCAGTTGATGATACAGGGCAAGCCGCCCGGGCTCGGTCATCTGCTGCGCGTCGTCGGTCTGCCGTCGCAGACGTTGCAGAACGCCTTGCTCGGCCCGAAGATCGGGCGCATCGGCCATCGCCGACAGACTCGCCCACAGACGGTCGGCCCGCTGCAGAGCCGCGTGCAGGGCTTCGATGCTATCCGGCTTGCGTCGGGCGCGTTTCTCTTGTGCGGCCCAGTCGGTCTCGACCATGGCGTGCAGGTCCAGCTCCTCGCCTCGGGAAGTTGGCGGGCCAAACGCCGTGGCAATCGCCAAGGCCGTCAGCGTCATCGAACCCAGCCAATTTACGCGAGGTAACGGTCCGCTCATGGAGAATCTCCTTCGCTCTCTCGTTCGCGCCGATCGGCCCCACCGTCAAATTGGCAGATGCCCCGCCGAGTGTCAAGCAGACGTTTCGGCGGGCGATGTGGGAGCAATCGTTGACACGGCCATCGGCAAACCGTAGGCTTTCTCTAGGATCCTGCAAGAACTTAGTGTCGGGTTTGTTTCGGGTGCCTGGTGGTCGTGCGCTGCGAGCCCCCATCGTCCGATCCCCCATGGCCGCGGCCACCGAGACCGCCGAGTAGATGGTGGCGATGTAGGCATCATGGGACAGTGGTTTGACAATGCCGGTGGTCCCGAGGATGGAGATACCACCGATGATCCCCAGACGACTGTTCAGGGTCTTCTCCGAGATTTCCTCGCCCTTGGGCACAAATATTTCCACCTCCACCAGGTAAGTCTGATCAGTGGA
>CAYUIQ010000365.1:0-5889 GCA_964444795.1 uncultured Planctomycetaceae bacterium | reverse complement strand
GGTTGCGAGAAGGGCACCGTGTAGTTGCCAAACCAATAAACCACCGGGGCGAGCCCGGTGGGGAAGAAGGGATCGCGCGGAGCTCGCGGAGGAACTGTCGTGAGACGGGAGTCATCCCGTTGTGGACAAGTTGGTGGGATAACCTGCTGGCGTTACGTATCCGGACCGAGAAACTCGGGGAACTCTGCCCCCAGTTGCCCATGCCGATCCTGCCACGGGACGCCGGGCACGAGTGCCGGGGCTAAACTTTACCGCGGTGTTCGCCCTTACTCCCGACCGTAAAGCAGACGGTCGCGCCCTGGCCAATGCCTTCCGATTCGATCCAGGCGCGGCCGCCGTGGACCTCGATGATGCGCCGGACCAGGGCCAGACCGATACCCGTTCCGTCGCTACGATTGTCGAGTTGCCGGAAGACGCCGAACACCTGATCGCGATATTCCGGGGCAATGCCGATGCCGTTGTCGCGAACGAAGCAGACGGGTTGGCCGGCATCGCGGCGGACGCCGATTTCGATCCGCGGGTGGGGTTGATCGCCCATGTACTTCACGGCGTTTTCCACCAGGTTTTGCATTACCTCTCGCAGCCGTAGGTGGTCGCCATGTACGGTGGGCAGATCGGCGGTGACGGCCACCTCCACGCCGCGCTCGGCGATCGGGCCGGCTACCAGGGCCAGCGCGTCGTCGACCGACTCCGACAGGGGCACGTCGGTTGGGTCACCCGCCGTTCGGCCGACTCGCGACAACGCAAGCAGTCCTTCCAGCAGCCGCTCCATTTTTTCCGTGGCGCCGGTCACCGTGGCGATGTATTTCGTGGCGATTTGCTTCGTGGCGTCCGCGACTTCATCCTGGTTCAGGTCGTTCTCCAGCAAGGCAAGATAGCCGTTGATCGTAACCAACGGGCTTCGCAGGTCGTGCGAAACGGTGTACGCGAATTGCTCCAGTTCGGCGTTCTTTGCCTCGAGTTCCTCAAGCAACTCTTCGCGCTGCCGCTCGGCCCGCTTCCGCCGGGTGATGTCGTGCAGAACGCAGTGTGTCTGGCGAAAGTGGCCCTCTTCATCGCGGCCGATACGGCCATTGATGGAAACCGTGATGCGGGTACTGTCTTTGCGGACCATCTCGAACTCGACGCCTTGAATCACACCGGCTTCCTTGAACCGGGGAAATCGCTGGCGGAGAAGCGCGATTTGGTTTGGCGAAAGGAAATCGCCGAACCACCGGTCGATCACTTCCGCGCGCGTATACCCGAGCAGATCGAGCCACGCCTGATTCACTTCGATCAGATAACCGTGTTCGTCCAGCGACTGGTAGCCCAGAGGGGCTTTTTCGTAGAGAAGCCGGAATCGCTCTTCGCTCTGCCGCAGCGCCTCCGCGGTGGCCTGTTGCTTGGCGGCGGCCTTTTCCAGGCTTGCGACGAGCCGGCGGAGCCGCTGCGACTCCTCGGCAGGCGATTCTGCCGACGGATGTTCGCTTTGCCCTGGGTCCGTCATCGACGCACCTCCCTCAGAATCATGCCTTTCCGGAGACATGGCAAAGTAAGGAGCCTGCCCGGGGAAACTTCCTCCCGTGGGTCCCTTCGTTTGTACTCTAGCGGAATGGTCTTGCGCTATCAAGGTAGCTCATCAGGTGGGGGTTTATGTCAGCCGGCCGATTCGACTGGGGGATATTGATTCAGCCCCCGGAGTTGCAGTGAGCCCCCCGGCAGATGGGCTCCGTCCCCCAGGTTAGAGCACTCCGCTGGCGTCCGTGCCGCTGAGGGTGTTAGAATTGTCAAGAACCTCCGGCCGCGGCCGGTCTGCACAACGCCGCCACGCGGCTCGCACCGTCCACCAGAGCGCTTGCCCGCGACCCCCATGGATCGTGGACTTCGAATCACCCTCTAAGCTGTCGTAAACCAAGGAGAATCGCAATGCGGACAAAGGCCCCCCGTCTGATCGCCGCACTGGCTGCCATGCTTCTGATCGCGTTGGCCGCGTCGGCCGGCGCCGAAGTGACCATGCAAACCAAACACTGGGAAGCCAACGATCAGGCGTTTAGCGATTTCGCCGCGCGGATTCGCGAGATGACCGATGTGAACCTGCTGACGCACCCCGGCGTGAAGATCGTCGACAACGGCGGACCCGGCGTCGGCTACGCCCAGGGAATCGCCGACGGTGAAGCGGGACGCTTGGCGGGCGACGGCCGTGTACAGGTTCCCGGGGCGCCCTCGGTGTTCACGTTCTACTTGGGCAAGCCACGGACGATTCGCGAAGTCGGCATGTTCACCGCCAACGGCGACAACCGCAGCAATCAGGATTACGAGGTTCGCCTGGTCGACAACAGCGCCAAGCCGGGCCAAAAACCCGCCTTCCCCGAGAAGCCCACCTTTACTTCCGGCGACAAGGTCATCGGCGGCAACCGGGGCGGCTTCCACAGTTCGTTCGTCGACGACAAAGGCGGACCCCTCGTGCCGGGTAAGGTCGACTGGGTGCAGTTCCGTATCTGGGGTACCTACAACGTCGCCGCCGGAGAGCCGGCCAAGAAGGGCGGCCGCGATTGGTCCGCGGTGATCGAACTGGAAGTGCTCGTCGACGAGAGCGACATGCCCATGGTCACCCGCGAGGAAATCGAACGGCGCCGCGCCGAACGAGCCCGAGCCCTTGCCCGCGAGAGGTTGGAACGCGAGCAAAAGGAAATGGCCGCCATTTTCAAGGGCGCCGAACCGCTCCGCCGCGCGATCGTTCACCTGACCGACACCTTCGGGAATAAATACTCTAAGGGTCCCGAGTATCTGAAGCGACTGACTCAACTGGAAGCGGCTCTGGAACAGCAGGTGGCCGAGGGCCAGAAGCTCGATGCGGGCCGGCTGAAACCGCTGGCCGACCAACTGGCCAAGCTTCGCGAGGAGGCCCTGTTGGCCAATCCACTGTTGAATTTCGACCGCCTGCTGATGGTCAAGCGCAAGGCGGGTGGCAAGATGGGGCTTCCGCAGAACTGGCAGGGTAACTGTGCCATCGGCAAGACGGGCTACAACAACGAGATCGCGGTCCTTTCGCCCGTCACTCCGCGGGGCAAGCTGACCACGCTGTTCAAACCGGAAGGCGACCGCTTCGTCGGCGACGTCGACCTGCATTTTGACGGCGACAAGATGATCTTCTCGATGCCCGGCAGTCACGGCCGGTGGCAGATTTTCGAGATCCAATCCGACGGCAGCGGGCTGCGCCAGGTGACCGAAGGGGAGTACACCGACGTCGACAACTACGACGCCTGTTATCTACCCGACGAGCGGATCATCTTCGGATCGACCGCATGCTTCCACGGCGTTCCTTGCGTCGGCGGCGGCAACACGGTGGCCAACCTGTTCATCATGGACGCCGACGGCGGCAACACGCGGCAGCTCTGTTTCGACCAGGACCACAACTGGTGTCCCGTGGTGTTGAACAACGGCCGCGTGCTGTACTCGCGTTGGGAGTATTCCGACTCGCCCCACTATTTCACCCGGCTGATGTTCAGCATGAACCCGGACGGTACGAATCAGGTGGAGTATTACGCCAGCAACTCGCTCTGGCCCAACTCGACGTTCTACGCCCGGCCCATTCCCGGGCATCCGACGAAGTTCGTGGGCATCATTTCCGGCCACCACGGCGTGCCGCGAATGGGCGAGATGATCGTTTTCGATCCGGCCAAGGGACGCCGCGAGGCCGACGGTGTCGTGCAGCGCATCCCGGGTTACGGCCAGAAGGTCGAACCGAAGGTGGCCGACGGGCTGGTCAACGGCTCGTGGCCCAAGTTTCTCCATCCGTATCCGCTGAGCGAAAACTACTTCCTTGTCTCCGCCCAGCCGACCTCCGCCAGTCTCTGGGGCGTCTACCTTGTCGATACGTTCGACAACATGCTCCTGCTGCACGAGGAACCGGGGTTCGTGATGTTCGAGCCGGTGCCCTTCCGCCCGACGCCCAAACCGCCGGCCGTGCCCGACCGCGTCGATCTGGCCCAGCGCGACGCGACCGTCTATCTGACCGACGTCTATGCCGGCCCGGGGCTCAAAGGAGTTCCGCGCGGCACGGTGAAGAGCCTGCGGCTTTACGAATTCCACTATGCCTATCCGCGGATGGGTGGACACATCAACATCGGCATCGACGGCCCCTGGGACGCACGTCGCATTCTGGGAACCGTACCGATCGAGTCGGACGGTTCGGCCAACTTCAAGATCCCGGCCAACACGCCGATCGCCGTGCAGCCGCTGGACGCGGACGGCCGGGCCGTGCAGATCATGCGGAGTTGGTTCACCGGCATGCCCGGCGAGAGTGTCTCGTGCGTCGGCTGTCACGACGACCAGAACAGCACGCCCCCGTCGCGGCAGACGCTGGCCAATCGGCGCGCTCCCTCGGAGATCAAGCCGTGGTATGGCGAGGCGCGCGGGTTCGGCTTCAAACGGGAAGTGCAACCCGTGTTGGATAAGTACTGCGTCGGCTGCCACAATCCCGAGAAGAAGGGCCGGCCCGACTTCACCGCCAAGGGGGCCAAAGGATGGCGTAACTTCACGCCCTCCTACATCGCCCTGCATCCCTATGTCCGGCGTCCTGGACCGGAGAGCGACTACCATCTGCAGAAGCCGATGGAGTTCCACGCCGGCACCAGCGAGTTGATCCAGATGCTCGAAAAGGGCCATCACGGCGTGAAGCTCGACACCGAAGCCTGGGATCGGCTGGTCACTTGGATCGACCTGAACGTGCCGGACCACGGCACCTGGGGCGAGCATCGCGGCGTTGCCGGCGATCTGCGCCAGCGCCGTCAAGAGATGCGGTCGCTCTATGCCCACGTGGATCACGACCCCGAGGAGATCGCCGCCCACGAGACGCCCGTGGTCGAGTTTGTGAAGCCCCAGGAGGAGCCGAAGAGGCCCGACATGCCGCGGATTAGCGGTTGGCCGTTCGACGCCGCCGAAGCAGCCCGGCGTCAGGCCGACGCTGGTCAGCCGGCCGAGATGGAGATCGAGTTGCCCGGCGGCGCGAAGATGCAGTTGGTGCTGGTGCCCGGCGGCGAGTTTGTCATGGGCGACACCAGCGGCGCGGTCGACGAATGGCCCGCGGCACGCGTGAAGATTGACAAGCCGTACTACATGGCCAAACTCGAGATCTCCAACGCCGAGTACGGCCTCTTCGATCCGAGTCACGACACGGCGGTCATCAGCATGACCAACAAGGACCAGGGCAGCCGCGGCCATTGGATCAACGGCGCCACGCAACCGGTCGCCCGGGTGACCTGGCAACAGGCGATGGCCTACTGCCAGTGGCTCTCGAAGGAGACGGGCAAGAAGTTCTCGCTGCCCACCGAGGCGCAGTGGGAATGGGCTTGCCGAGCGGGTACGTCCACGCCCATGTCGTATGGTGATCTCGACACCGATTTCTCGAAGTTTGCCAACGTGGCCGACGCCACCCTCGCCACCTTCGCCAAGCGGGATTCACCCAAGTGGCATCCCAAGGACGAGCGGTTCAACGACGGCGCGATGGTCACCACCAACGTCGGCCGTTACCAGGGGAACGTCTGGGGGCTGTGCGACATGCACGGCAACGTGGCCGAATGGACCCGATCGACCTACCGTCCGTATCCTTACGATCGGAGCGACGGTCGCGACGACCCGAACGCGGCGGGGAAGAAGACGGTGCGCGGCGGTTCCTGGTACGATCGCCCCGAGCGCTGTCGATCGGCCTTCCGCATGAACTATCACCCCTGGCAGCACGTCTACAACGTCGGCTTCCGCGTGGTGATGGAAGCGGAATAGAGGACGATTCCCCCCTCTCCCACGGGGAGAGGGGCCGGCGAGTTGGCTACGTTCAGGATCGTGCAAGAAACAAGTGTCGGGTTTGTTTCGGGTGCCTGGCGGTCGAGCGCAGCGAGCCCCCAGTTTGCC
>CAYUIQ010000364.1:0-5896 GCA_964444795.1 uncultured Planctomycetaceae bacterium | reverse complement strand
GCCCCAACCCTGCCATCAGTGCGGCCAGCCCGCCAACGGGAAGACGGGGAAGACGGGAAAGGGAAGAAAGACGGGAAGACGGGGTCAGACTCGCGGGAAGACGGGGTCAGACTCGGGATTCGGGATTCAGACCTAGAAAAACACCCCTTCCTGGGTTTGAATCCCGAATCCCGAGTCTGACCCCGCTCTTCCCGAGTCTGACCCCGCTCTGCCCCCCTCTGCCCTCTGCCCCTGTCAAGAACTTTCCCGTGTGCCCCGGCTTGCAGGCAAGTAACGCGTAATCGAAGAATAGATCCGCACGGACGGGAAAACCGGCCGACGCGCCAGGCACAAGTGCCGGGGCTAAACAGTCGATTGGCGAGATTACCCCCCGGCAAAGCCGGGGGCTGAGCTACTCCAGCCCCTGGATCAACACGTCTTCCAGCGGTGCCGCGTCGACCGGCTCGCCGGCCACCAGAGATTGCTCGTCGGCGGTCAGCACATCTTGCAGGCGCTCGGCGACGTTGCGGCAACGATCGGCGACGTCGTTGACTTCCCAGCGGTCCTCGGGCTTGGCGAATAGCTCGGGCGGATCGCCCGCGCGGAGATACCAGGCGGGCGTGCGAATGGCCCGTTGGCCGTCTGACCCGGTGACGATCAGCCGGTCGCGGACCGTGTCGACGTCTTCCCGGATCAGTGGCAACAGGCTCTTGTCACGGCCGGATCCAATGTGCTCGGTGTGTCCCCACCAGTCCAACAGCGTGGGCATCAGATCGGCCGGCTCGACCAGGGCGCCGCTGCGCACACCGGCGGCCATCTCGTCGGGGAACCGCAGCAGCGCGGGCACATGCACCAGTTCGCCGTGGAGAGCTTCATCGCAGGGGCCGAGCCGGCCGTGTTCGCCCAGCGGAAAGCCCCGGGCCGACAGCAGCACGAGCAGCGTCTCCTGGCCCACGCGACTGGTTCGCAGAAATTCGTGCAGCGCGCCGATGCACGTATCCAGCAGGGTCACTTGCCCGGCGTAGGCGTGGGTGAATCGGAGCAAGTCGTCGGGATCGAAATCGTCGGCCAACCGCCGCGACGGCACCTCGGTCGAGAGCGAGGGCTCGGGATCCCCCGGCTCGGTATACGCCTGGCGAAGCTCCAGCGGGGCATCCCACGCCGCGGCGAGCCCCCGCAAATGGCACCAGAGAAAAAAGGGTTCGCTGGCCAACTCCACCCGATCGATCAGTTGGGCAAAACACCGGCCAAGCCGCGTCTGGTCGATCTGCCGCGCCGGCTGCACCGCATCGACCGACTCCAGTTCGATCAGTTCGTCGAACTCCACGGCCAGCGGATGCCGGGCGACGGCCCCTTCGTCGGTCACCAGCGCGGTGCCCACCCCCGCGTCGGCCAGCACCCCGGCCAGGGTGGGCGCCGGATCGGCAGCCTCCGGCCGAAGCGCGTGGGCTCCCTGCCAGTACGACCGGCAAAGAGTCTCCAGCTTCGGCGTATCGATCAACATCGAATCGGCCACAAACGACTCGCAGGCCAGACGGTCCAACTGCGGCGTGCCGGTCCATGCATTGCCGTAGCAGCCCAAGAACCCCGCGTGCAACCGATCGATCACCAGGCAAATCGCATTCATGGCCCGATTGTAGCAAGCGAGAGCCGTTTAGCCCAGGCACTTGTGCCGGGCGTTGCGTGGTGAAAAGAGTTGGGTGTCTGGGGTCGAGATGCGAGGAACGAGCAACGAGCCCCGAGAACGCGACGCACTGGGGGCTCGCTGCGCTCGACCCCGGGCACCCCTGTCCCGACTACTCGCGCGATCCAAACGCCGCGGATCGATAGAGGGGCATGTGGCGGTAGTAGACTTCCAGGGTCATGGCGGCCATCGCCGTGCTGTAGAGCCGGCCTCCTTGATCGGCCCCATAGTCGCCGGCAAAGTGCCAGCTTCCCGACTCGTGGCCGGCGGTGGCCTGGTCGGCAACCAGGCGATCGCGCATTTGCAGATTCCACTGCTCCCACCGCAGGCCGCCCCAATGGTGAAGCACCTGGGTGGCGTAGTAGTTATGGTAGATATTATCTTCGGCGGGTCCCTGGCGGCTGAGATAGACGACGCCTTTGGCCAGCGGCGGGTGTGTGCGTTGCCAACCGGTGTACATGCGGCAGAGCAGCCCGACGGCGGTCGTTGTCAGCCGAGGCTGGGTATTGTTGTAACCATAGAATGCCCCCTCTTCAGTCTGCACGCTGCGCAAGAATCTTTGCACGGCGATCATCGTCGGCGAAGGGACATGCAGGCCGGCCATCTGCCCGCTCTTCAGGGCCATCAGTTGCCAACCGGTGACGGTCATGTCTCCTGGCGAGCCGGGCGTGTATCGCCAACCGCCCCCCTTGGCGTCCTGGGCACGGACGATGAAATCGATCGCCCGTTGTGCCGGTTCGCGCAGGGCCGGGTCCTTGGTCATCCCATAGGCTTCGCAAAAGGCGATCGTGGCCAACCCTTGGGCGTACATCGTTCCCTGCTGCAGGTCGGCCCCGTCGGGAGTCAGTGTTGCATGGCGGATCAAGTAGTAGATTCCGTTGGCGACCACCTGCTTGTGCTCGCCCTCCTGATGCGTGTAGCCGGCCCCCAGAAACGGCAACAGCGCCATGGCCGTGGCCGCGGTCCCCGAGACGTTCGATCCCGGATGGCGACATTGCCCTCGGCATAAACTACCGGCAAAGTTGAATCGCCAGCCGCCGTCCTCGTGTTGATGCGCGGCGATCCATCGAAGTGCCCGTTCCACGGCCTCTTCACTAGCCGGGCTTCCGCCCTCACCGTCGGCCAGCCGTCCCCGGGCATTGGGGCCACGCCCGTCAAGACTGCCACGCACGTCCGCATCGGTCGCCAGCAAGAGATCCGCGTCCATGAGGCCATCGGAGCCGGAGGGCCGAGTCGATCGGGCAACACGGGCCGACTGGAAATCGATCGGCTCCATCAGTTCGGACGAAATGACCAGCGGATCGAAGTCGACCACGGGACTCCACACGGGAATCGAACGGACGGCCTGCGACAGTTCGCCGCCGGCCGGCCCCATATCCGGCGTTTCACGGGGTCCGACCGAGGTCAACAGACCCACCGGTTTCCGCGGCGTCGACGAACCCGTGGTACACAACGCCAGGATCATCATTAGCAGCAGATGAAAAGCGAAGCTGACGGTGAACCCGGCCGACGGTTCCCAACGAAGCAGTCTCCATCGTCGCCCACCTTCGGCTTCCATGGTCGAATCCACGATCGGGGTGGAAGACTCGACCGCATCGCCCACGGGAGGAGCCTGGCAGGCCAACGAAATGACCGGCTGGGATTTCACGTCCGGCGATAGGGAAGCGTTGCGGGGCACGACTGGTAACTCGGTCGAAAAGCAGAAAGGGGCTCCCGACACGGATTCGTTCGGGTGTCGGGGATTTGCGGGCTTCCCCTAATTATAGCGTAGGCATTGGCCAAACCCGTCCGCACCAATGGTGACGACCCCCGGTGTTCTCGCGTTGGGTTGGGCCAATTGCGCCTTGGAAACGATGCAAATCATTACGCAGTAGCGAGTTCCGGCAATACATTGCAGGGCAGGGGGGTGAACCGGGAAGGGAGAATCAGAAAGGCTCCCATGGGGACTCTGGAAGAACCACCACGAAAAAACGGGCCCCCGCGGGCTTCAAGCGTGGCGGCCCGCTCGATCTGCGGAAGCGGAGGAGATTGGCCGAACGCGACTACCTGGGGAACTCCTCGTCGGTGCTCTGGGGTTGGTAGAGGGGCATATGGCGGTAGTAGACTTCGAGGATCATCGTCGACATTGCGGTGACATAGAGTCGGCCGCCGCGGTCGGCCCCGTGATCACCCTTCTGGTGCCAGCTCCCCGTCTCGTGGCCGGCCTTGATCTGGGAGTGGACCAACTGGTCGCGCATCACGTCGTTCCACTTGTTCCAGAGCACCTTCTCATGCTGGCTGTCGAAGTGGCGTATGACCTGGGTGGCATAGTAGTTGTAGTACATGTTGCCCTTGGAGGGCCCTTGCGTGCTGAGCCACTTTGCCCCACGCGCCAGCCGCGGGTCGTCGCGGTCCCATCCCAAGTACATCCGGCAGAGCAGACCGATGGCCGTGGTCGCCTGGCTGCTGCCGGGGTCGACGTAGCCATAGTTGGCTCCGCTGTTGGATTGGACGCTATCGAGAAAGGCGTATGCCTTCTCCACCACGTTGGGCAACACCTTGAGGTAGGCCATGTGGCCGCTTTTCAGGGCCATGATCTGCCAACCGACAACCGACGTATCGCCCGCCTGGCGGGGAGCATAGCGCCAGCCGCCGCCGACCGGGTCTTGGGCGTAGGAGATGAAGTTCAGCGCCATCTGGGCCGGTTCCTGGAGCCCTTTGTCGCGGGTCATGGCATAGGCTTCGCACAAGGCGATCGACGCCAAGCCATGCGAGTACATCCGCCCGCCGCTCTCGTGCAGGCTGCCTCCCCGCGGCGTTCGCTTCATCCGGTAGACGAGAAACCTCAACCCATCGTGGACGGTGGTTTTGTACACACCTTCTTTGTGCGTCTGGCCGACGCCGAGGAAGGGCAGTAAGGCAAGGGCCGTGGCGGCGATGCGGCCTTCGTTGCCCAAGGTGCCCGGATTGCGGCACTTGCCCGCACAGTTGGGGTGCTGGTGATGGTTGAAGCTCCAGCCGCCGTCGGGCATCTGGTGCTCGGCCAGCCACTTCAGCGCCCGGGCGACCGCCAATTCGCTCTCCTCGGATATACCATCAATGATGCCCGGCGTCCTGCGCCCAGGGCCTCGGCCGGAAAAGCCGTCGCCGTCGTTCGTTCCGATCACGTCCACCGAGTCGCCCCAAGGAAGACGATCGTCGCCCAGCGGATCCAACTCGACGTGGATCACCGCTGCATCTTCTTCGTCGAACGGCGAGATTTCGTCCAGTTCCTCGTCCTGCTCGTTCAGCGCCAGCGGCTGGGGAGCGATGACGTCGTCCACTTTGAAATGCGTCAGGTCGGGTTCATCGAGATCCTCTTCGATTTTCTCGATCTCTTCCTCTTCGACCTTCTCGCTGACGATCTTCGGCGGCTCTTGGGTCTTGCCTTCGTCCACCGCAATCAGGGCCAAGCCCAGGAGAATCATCATGTGGACCACGGCGCTGACAAGCCAACTGGGAGTGGAGCGGAGCAGGTCGCGCATGAACTCCGAGCCGCCCTCTCCTTCCCACTGTTGCACTCCCCCGCCACTGCCGGCCGCGGCAACGGGTTGGGGCTGACTGGCCGCTTGGGCCGCACTGTTTTCGCTGCCTGGTTGTGTTGCCATGACAATTCGCTCCAGAATGTACTCGGGAAAGGACGGAGGGCACCCGCCGAAGCCATGCCTTTGGCTCGGGCGTCTCTTTCTGCTAATCCAATATGGGGTTAACAGATTAAGTGCAAGAAATAGGAACGGGGCCCGTCGGCCACGCAATTCAAACCCGCGTACGCGTCACTGCTACCCTCTCTTTCGGAACTGGCGTGGCTGATTATTTCACCGGATGCGGCAAAGAAAAAAGCGGGCCCCCGCGGCATGAAGCCTGGGGGCCCGCTCGATTCGCGAAAGCGGAAGAGATTGGCCGAGCGCGACTACTCGGGGAAATCCTCCTCGGTGCTCTGGCTTCGGTAGATGGGCAGATGGCGGTAGTAGACCTCGAGGATCATGGTCGACATGGCGGTGACATAGAGTCGGCCGCCGCGGTCGGCCCCGTGGTCACCCTTCTGGTGCCAGCTTCCCGTCTCGTGGCCGGCCTTGACCTGGGAGTTGACCAACTGGTCGCGCATCACGTTGTTCCACTTGTTCCAAAGCACTTTCTCGTGCTCGCTGTCGAAGTGGCGCATGACCTGGGTGGCATAGTAGTTGTAGTACATGTTGCCCTTGGAGGGCCCTTGCG
>CAYUIQ010000363.1:0-5902 GCA_964444795.1 uncultured Planctomycetaceae bacterium | reverse complement strand
GTCGAAAAGAAGCGGGGTAGACGCAACGACGGCCTCGGAGGGCCATCGTACAATTCCTCCGGATCTCTCTTCTTACGGAGTCTGTGCTCCCGCCAAACGTCCCACCGGCCGGCGCGCCGCGATTGAATAAGCTACGCTTGTCAAGCAGTGCCGGGTCGACAGGGCCGGGGCACGGGTGCGGATTATCCGGATTGTAGCGAGGAGGGAAAAAGGGGACAGGTCCAATTTGTGCGAAGCACCCTCCGGGCCGTTGTCGGCAAATTGGACCTGTCCCCTTTCTCCCGCTCTTCCCGAAACGGGAGACCGATCATGGGTTGGGGATTGTCGGTATTTCTGGTCGGCGTTTCGCTGGGCATTCTCCAGGTGGGCGTCGGCGTGGCCATCGGTCGCTGGTCGCCATGGGGATGGAATAAACGGCGCGCGTCGGCCATCGATCCCCGCCGCCTGCGCCGCTTCGTCCAGGGCTTGAGCCGCTGCGTTTCCACGGTCGCCGACGAGGTGGGCGAGCATCAATCGCAGATGGGCCAGTTGAACGAGCGACTGGCCACCGCCCAGGCCGACGGCGGCGAGGGGCTGACCGAAGTGGTCCTCGACACGGTCAGCAGCATCATGGGCATCAACGGGAAACTGCAAGACCGGCTGACCGAGGCCGAGGACAAACTCCGCTGGCAAGCCGAGCAAATCGCCTCCCATCTGGCGGCCGCCCGAACCGATCCGTTGACCGGCCTACCCAACCGCCGGGCCTTCGACGATCAGTTGTACCGCTCCCTGGCGGAATGGACCACCCGGCAAACGCCCGTCTCGCTGGTGATGATCGACGCCGATCATTTCAAGGCGATCAACGACACGCACGGCCACTTAGTCGGCGATCAAGTGTTGCGCGAGGTGGCCGAGGCGATCAGCCGGCGAACCCGCAAAACCGATCTGGCCGCGCGAATCGGCGGCGAGGAGTTCGCCGTGGTGCTTTCCCACGCCGATCTTGCCCAGGCAAAGGAGGCGGCCGAACGGATCCGCACGGCGGTCGGCTCCGACCCATGCCACACCGAACACGACGAGATACATCCCACGATCAGCGTGGGCGTGGCGCAGGCCGACCGCGGCGAAGACGCGGCCTCGCTGATCGGCCGGGCCGACGAAGCGCTCTACGCCTCGAAGCAGAACGGCCGAAATTGCGGGCATTTCCACGACGGCCGTTCGTGCCGGCGCATCGGGCCGGAAGCCATCGCCGCCGGCGTGCCCGCCGAAACCGAGACCGAGACCGCCGCCGAGTCGCCGTCGGCCGTTCCCGAAGCCCTGCTCGAAGCACTCGAGCAACTGGGCGCGGCCGCGGAGTCCACCGATCCTTCCTCCGAACCGCCGGACCACCAACTCAAGGAAATCTACAACTCCCTGCGCGACCGGCTGAGCGAGATCCTCGAGCCCGGCGCCTCGGCCCGGCCGTGATCGGCGTGCCGCTTACGCTTGCGCGTCGGCTGGCGGCGTGAAGACCCGGGCGGCCAATTCTTGATCCAGCAGGAACAGCCCGCCGGGCGTGTCGGCCATCAGCCTCAGCTTCTGCAGGATGCCGTCAGCGGTCGATTCCTCTTCGACCTGTTCGCTAACGAACCACTGCAAGAAAGCGTTGGTGGCGTGGTCGCTTTCGGCCAGGGCCAGATCGACCAGCTTGTTGATCAGGCTGGTCACGTGTTGTTCGTGCTCCAGTGTGGCTTCGAAGAGCGCCACCGGCGAGCCCCACTCCACCGGCGGACCTTCGATCGCCTTGAGTTGAACCCGGCCCGACCGTTCGGCAATGAAGTCGAAAATCTTCAGCGCGTGGGCCATCTCCTCTTGCGTCTGAATCCGAAACCAATTGGCGAACCCCTCCAGATTTGCGTCGTCGCAATGGGCGGCCATCGAGAGGTAGAGGTACGACGAATAATACTCGGCGTTGATTTGCTCGTTCAACGCGTCTTGCATTTTCTGGCTGAGCATGGGGGAAGACTCCTATCGGTTCGAGATGCGATGGTTCGCTTCCGGTGGCGGGAAACCGGTGGTTTTTCAATGGATTGATGATTATTACCGCCCCACTGGACAAAAACAAGGGGCGTCTCCCTAACCTGCGCTTGCCCAACACCTTGCGCCCGTCGGCCATTCGCCCGACACGCACTGGACCGACTACAGCGGCTGGGCATGATAACCCGAAGCGTCGGGGCGAGCACTCATTCGACCTCCGCCAAGGCGTCCAACAGACGCCCGACCTCTTCGGCCGTGTTGTAGTGCAACAGGCCGATGCGGACCATCCCCTCGGGCTCCAGCCCCAGGGCATCGGTCAGGGGCAGTGCGTAGAAGTTTCCGTGCCAGGTGTAAATGCCCTCTCGGCCCAGGTAGTCGGCCAACTCGGCCGGCGTGAGCCGAGCGTGCGTGATCCCGACCGTGGGGACCCGCTCGGCCGTCCGCGCCGGGTCGGTAATCCCCCAGACCTTCAGTTCGGGCAGGCTGGCCAGACCGTCGAGCAAGCGGGCAACCAACTCGCATTCGTAAGCGACGATGCACTGGTAAGCGGCCGACAGAGCCGCACGACGATCCGCCGCCTGGGGCATCGACCGGCGTCCCAACGCGGCCAGATATTCGACCGCAGCCAGCGTGCCCGCGATGCCTTCGTGACTTTGCGTGCCGGTCATCCAGCAACCCGGGATGTCGTCCGGCGCGGGGCGCACTTTGTAGGCCGGCAGTTCCCGCAGAAGTTCCTCGCGTCCCCAGAGGACACCCACGTGCGGACCGAAAAACTTATAGGCCGAGCAGGCCAACAAATCGCAACCCCAACGCTCGACGTCGATCCGTGCGTGGGGGGCAAGATGCACCGCGTCGAGAAAGACCAGCGCGCCGGCCTCGTGGGCGGTTTGCACGATCGCTTCCACGGGGTTGATCGTGCCCACGGCGTTCGACGCGCAACCGACGGCCACCAGCCGGGTCTTCGACGACAGCTTGGCGGCCAGATCGTCGAGATCCAGCGTGCAGTCGTCGGGGCGGACGTCGACGTGACGGACCGTGGCCCCGGCGTCTCGCGCGGCCAGGATCCATGGCTGCACGTTGGCGTCGTGGTCCAACCGCGTGACCACCACCTCGTCGCCCGGCTGCCATGTTCGGGCCATCGCCCGCGACAGGGCCAGGGTCAGGCTGGTCATGTTGGCGCCGAAGACGACCGTCCTCGGATCGGCGGCTCCCAGCAGATCGGCAACCGCCCGATGGGCCTCGTCCAACAGGGCATCGCTCTGCCGGCTGCTGGGGAAGAGTCCCCCGTGGTTGGCGTTCATCCCGATCAGGTAATGGCCGATCGCATCGACGACCGATTGCGGGACCTGGCTTCCGGCGGGTCCGTCAAAATAGACGGCCGTCTGACCGTCTTCCGTCCGCTTCAGGGCAGGAAACTGCCCCCGGCACCAGGCGATATCCAACGGCGAGGGGTGTAATGGTTCGTTCATGGGATGCATGATACCCGCTTCAGGCCCCTCTGGCTAGCGGTTGCCCTTTCGGGGGTGGTGGGAAACAATGATCCTTCCGGGGTAGGGACTGGCTGGACATCGAAGTACGGTCGTTTAACGCCCAGCCGAAGGCGCCGGCTTTCTCTGCGTTCCACTCACCACCCTGGCCGGTGCCTTCGGCTGGGCGTTAAACGGGCACCGCATCACCCCCCCAAAAAAACTCCCCATGAACGACGCCTCTCGACGTACCGCGCTGCTGCTGGTTTTCGCTACCGTCTGCATCGATCTGCTGGGATTCGGCCTGGTCCTGCCGCTGTTGCCCATCTACGGCCGGGAACTGACCGTCGGCTTCTCTCCGGAAAGCAAGGGCTGGATTCTCGGGCTGCTGATGAGTTGCTTTTCGGTCATGCAATTTCTCTTCGCGCCGTTTTGGGGGCGTTTTTCCGATCGCCTCGGTCGCCGGCCCGTGCTGTTGGTCAGTCTGGCCGGCTCGACCTTCTTCTACGCGCTGTTCGGGCTGGCCTCGCAATGGCATAGCCTGGCGTGGATGTTCGTCGCGCGGATCGGGGCGGGCATTGCCTGCGCCAGCATCCCCACCGCCCAGGCCTATATCGCCGACGTCACGCCAGCGGAGAAGCGGACCCATGGGATGGCGCTGATCGGGGCCGCTTTCGGACTGGGGTTTACCTTGGGACCACTCATCGGAGCCGCGGCGCTGTTGATCTCGCGCGACGCGGGAATGAGCCCCTGGCCCGGGTACGTCGCATCGATGCTCTCGGCCGCGGCCCTGGTGCTGGCTGTCTTCAAGCTGCCCGAGTCGCTCGATCGCCGGGCGATGCCCGATCGCCGCCGCCACTTCGACTTCACCTCGCTGCGACAAACGCTGGCCATCCCCTCGATGGGCCTGCTGCTACTGGTCGTGTTCATCGGCGTGTTTGCGCTGGCCGAGTTCGAGGGCACGATCTCGCTGGCCATCGACGAGACGCTACGGGCCGGCGAAGCCGCCGATTCGCCCGCGGCCGCGGATTCCACGGACGATGAGACCGCGGCCGAAGTCCACTGGAGGCGTTCGTTTCGGCTGATGTTGGTATTCGCCTACATCGGGCTGATCCAAAGCCTCGTGCAGGGAGTGGCCGTGCGACGGTTGGCTCATCGATTCAGCGAAGCGGCGCTGTCCACCGCCGGAGCGCTACTATCGCTCGCCGGGTTTACGCTGTTGGCGCTGACGTGTACCGCCGGCTACACAAGTCTGGGGTTGCTCATGGCCGCCACGGCGGTCTTGGTGTCGGGCATCGCCATGGTCTTTCCGGCGATTCAATCGCTGATCTCCCGGCGCGCCGATCCGGCGGCCCAAGGCGGAACGCTCGGCGCCAACGAGAGCGTCAGCGCCATGGCTCGAATCACCGGGGTGATGATCGGCATGCGGCTGTTCTATCAGGCTCCCGCCCTGCCCTTCTGGTCGGCCGCCGTGCTGATGGCCGCGGCCCTGGCCCTGGTGACCCTCGCGGTACGTGCCGGCAGAGACTGGACGCCGCAGACCGCCACGGCCGGTTGAAAGAGAAGCTTTCGACGAAACTTTTCCCTCGCCCCAAGCGTCCTACAGTTGACTAGAGGTCCCGCGCGTTGGGCTGAGATGCCCCCGTGCGTGAGATTCATGTTGCAAGTCCTTATTTCATAGGCGGTTAGGGATGAAACTCGTTATCTCGGCGGTTCTTGGCGTTCTGGTTGTGTCTGCCGCAACCGACGCACTCTGCGACGTCAATCTTGTGACGATCCCCCGACGGGAGGGGGTGCAGTTGACGATCTACAACTCCGACGACATCACCATGGTCCGCGAGCACCGGCTGCTGACGGTCAAGCCGGGTATCAATCGGATCCAGTTCACTTGGGCCAATACGCTCATCGATCCGACAAGCATCGACTTCCGAATTCTCGATCATCAGGACAAGGTCGATCTGGTCGACACCACCTTCCCGAGCGGGCGCAACGACGCCCTGCAATGGAACATTCGTAGCCAGATGGCCGGCAAGCTGCCGGTTGAAATCCGTTACTTCACCAGCGGCATCACCTGGTCGGCCGATTACGTGGGCGTGGCCAACGAAGCCGAGACCGAGTTGAAACTAACCGGATATGTTCGCGTCTTCAATAACTCGGGTGAACTCTACGACAACGCCCAGACGCGGATGGTCGTCGGCACCGTCAATCTGGTCGAAAAGATCGCCGATCTGGCCACGCGGCCTGCCCCCCCGGCAGGCTGGGGATATGCCGGGCGGGGCGACGAGGATCGGTCCGAAATGCGGCGGAACTTTACCGGCGCCGTCAAAGAGGCCCTCGATCAGACCAAGTCGAAATCCGAAGGCGAAGAGTTGGGACGCCTCGAAAGCAACAAGCAAGTCGTCAAGCAGGGCCTGTCCGAATATTTCCTCTTCACCATCGAAGGA
>CAYUIQ010000362.1:0-5918 GCA_964444795.1 uncultured Planctomycetaceae bacterium | reverse complement strand
CTTGCCCGGCGGATCGTTCGGTTTTTCACTACATCGGGGCTTGCCTCACAACAGAGAAATCCCGCCGGGCAAGCCGGCGGGATTTCCGACTCACGGCTTTGGCGTCTCCTCGGATCGCGGGATTTCCCGATCGAACAGCAGCGCGCGGACCAACCGCACCGGCGGCGATCCGAACGATAGGAGCTTGTCGTGGTAGGTTTTTAGATCGAACTTCTCTCCCCACGTCCGCTCGGCCTCTTCGCGCAGATCGATGTGTTCCAGCCAACCGACGAAGTACGTGGAAAGCTGCGCCGAGGTCAACTGCGCCCGGGTCCATTTGCCGGCGGCCTCGCGCTCTTCCTGAAAGCCACCCTCGATCATCAGCCGCATGGCCTGTTCGCGCGTCATGCCGCCGGCGTGAATCGCCTGATCCATCAGCGCGTTGGTGATGCCGCGCAGGTGCCATTTCAAGACGACCAGCCGCATCAGCGGGTCGCCGTCGAGAAACCCTTGCTCGACCATCAGCCCCTCGCTATAGCAGGCCCACCCTTCGACGAACGTGCCCGAGGAGAGCACGGCCCGCAAGCGACCCGGATAGCGATTGGCATGGGCGATCTGGAGGAAATGCCCTGGCATCGCCTCGTGAACGGTCAGATTGTGCAGCGAACGGAGATTGTATTCGCGCAGGAACGACTGGACCTGCTCGGCGGTCCAATCGGCCGGCGGCGGCGCGACGGCGTAGAACGTCTTCTGCCCCACCTCAAACGGGCCGGGCGAGTCGCAATAGGCCAGGGCGACTCCCCGGCGAAACTCGGGCATGAGGATGATTTCCAGCGGATTGTCGGGAATCGTCACCAGATCCTTGCGGCGCACGAAATCGGTCGTCAATTCCATCGACCGCTCGGCCGTCTCCACGATGCGGTCGCGCGGGGGTGTCTCTTGATACGCCAGTTCCAGACCGGCCCGAATGATCGCCTGGCGGAAGGCTTCCGACGGGTCGTCGGGGAAACGGGTCATCGGGTGCTTCTCGGCATACACGCCCTTGGCCACCTCGTACATCTCGTCGCGCGTCTGACGGAAGGCCTGCTCGGCCCGCTGGCGCAACTGGTCGCGCGTCAGCGACGTGTCCAGTGTGAGCGACAGTTTTGCATCGTAGAGTTCCCGGCCCAGGCGAAACTCTCCGGCGGCTCCCGGAAGCAACTCCGACTCAAGCCATTGCTGGTGCGTTTCCAGCGCTTTTCGCGCCGTGGCCATGGCCCGCTTGAGACGGTTTCGCTCGTCGGGCGGCAATTCTCCGAGTTGTGGCTCGACCAGGTTGTCGAGAATGCTCAACACGCCGGAGTTCTGGCGGATGGCCGTCTCGGCGTGGATTTTCGGCACCCGCTCGATTTCCAGCGTATCGCGAACCTGACCGAGCAATCGCGGAAACTCTTCCAGCCGGCTGGCCACGTTTGCCAATCGCTCTCGCACCGGTGCGAAAGGCCGGGCCGTCAGACTGTAAACCGAGTCGCCGACCAGACCCGTATACTCCAGCGGATTCCACGCCCACTCCTGGAGTGTCTCCAGCCCCCAGAGCTTCCTCCGGAGACGATGCAGGAGCATCGCGTGGTCGATCTGACTGGCCCGGGAAAGCTCCGCTGGGTTGATCGCGGCCAGTTCCGCCAGCATTTCGCGACAGAAGGTGGTCTTCCTCGCTCGGGCTTCCGGACCGACCTGATCGAGTTGGTCGTCCCATCGGTGATCGCCCCGTTCGGTGGCCGAGACGGGCGAGAGTTCGGCCGATTGCTCGATGTAACGCTGGCCGATCTTCTCGAATTTGCGATCCATCTCGACGGCGGCTTCTCCAGGCATAATGAACGTCCTTAAGATCAACATCACGTGTAGTGCAGCGGTCATTTCGATTCCTTCGCTTGCTCGGCGGCCATGGCGTCTAGCTCCTCCAGTTTGAAGCGGATGCTCATGATGTAGGGGGATTGTCCCGGCGTCCAATGGCCGTAGGTCGTCGTGATGAAGGTCCCGTCGGGCAGGATCTCGACGCCCGGATAGGCACAGTCGGCGCCGCGATGGTTGTCCTTCAAGCGGACGCGGTACTGACCGTTGCGCCCCTGGGCCAAATCTTCGTACGTGCCCACCCAACCGACCCAATCGCCGCCGGTCGGGCTCGGTCTGGTTTGTGGTGTGCGGTCGCGAAACGAGATGAACAGCCGGCCGTCCGGGCCGTACTTGCCCGTGTGGCGGTCGCCGTTGAGCACATCGGGCATCTCGCGGGGTTCGCTCCAGGTCTTGCCCTCGTCGTCGGAGAAGATGATGTGCGAGTTCTTCCGACGCGAGTTTTCACGCAACAGCACGGCCAGTTGCTTACCGTCGGGCGAGCGGATGAGTCCCGGTTCGCAGAGATGGACTTCGTGGCCCTTCCAGATGGTCTCGGGAAACGACCAGGTCAGCCCGCCGTCGGTCGAGAAGGTTTTGTAAAGGGTCATGGTCCGAGGATCGGTGCGGATGGATTGCTCGGTGAAGAATCTTCCGTCGTCGTGAAACATGGCCATGTAGTGACCGGGGCCCGTCTTCAGGCCGGTCAGGCAGCCCATCACGACGATGCCACCCCAGCGGCCGACCGGTTTCAGCGGCGACCAACTCTTTCCATCGTCTTCGGAAACGGCCAGCCGGGCCGGGTAGAGCCCCGACCACATAATCAGCCGCTTTTTGCCCGCCGCATCGAGCACACGATGGATGGTCGGCACTTCGACGCTGGTGGCCCAATTCTCGGGCGTAGGCAGCCGCTCGCTCCAGGTGAGGCCGGCGTCGGTGCTTCGCTTCATGACGATTGCCCCGCGGCCGTGACCCTTGGGGTAGACCGTAATGATCGTCTTGCCGTCTTCCAACAGCACGGTGGTCGGATGGCCCAGGTATTGGCCTTCCTCGCGATCGACGACTACCTGGCGGTGCGTCTGTTCGTTCAGGTCCACCAGCGGGACACCCCAATCGGCGGCCACGGGCTCGGCCCCTTGGGCGAGAACCGTCGAGGCCCATCCCGCGGTCATCGTGAGCAACGTGAGTAGGTGCCGGATCATGTCATCTCCTGATGGGATAGGATTCCTCTCGTGACGACGCTTCCGCGTCGTGACGCACGATCGGACGCCTTGTCCCCGCAGGTCAACAACCTCCGAATCGCTCCCAACCATTTTACACGATGACGGGCCCCCGAGCCCGTCCTAACTGGTGTGACGGGTCCGGGAGGGCCAGCCCACTCGGGGGGTGGCGGAATACACGTTCCCAACGACGCGGCCGTATCCTAAAATAAGGGGAGGTTCGAGTCACGAACCCAGAAAGATGACCCCCGAGAGCTTACCCGAAATGCCTATTTACGAATACGTTTGCAGCGGTTGCGGTTGTGCTTTTGAGTTTCTGGTTCACGGAAGCGAGAAGCCCACCTGCCCGTCGTGTGGGAAGACGCGGCTTACCCGGCAATTGAGTGTGCCGGCCGCACACACCGGCGGCTCGACACCCGAGGCGTCGTGTCCCATGGGAAGTCCCGACGCCTGTGGAATGCCGGGCGGTTGCCCCGGCGGCGGCTGCCAATTCGGCGGCTGATTGCCTGGCGGTGGGAAGCGAGGACGCAAGAACCCCCGGCATGGGATGTACGGGCTGCTCTACCCGTGGGGGCGGGCAAATCTCTGATCGCTAGCCATTAATCGCTACGTCTAGGGGATCAGGGCAACGCCGCCGGTCCACACGCCGGCCTCGAACAGGGCAGCCCGAACGCTCAGCGGAAGCGGGTCGAGCATGTACGGCGCGCAGTTGCCGGGACGATAATGGCCCAGCGTGTAGACGCACTCGGCCGGCGGCTTCAAGCCCATCTTGTACGGCAACACGGGAATGGTGAGGAAGAAGCGACCGCCGGAAATGACCGGCTGAAGATACGGTCCCCAGGAATGTCCATAGCGTTCGAGTTGGACGTCCTCGAAATAGAGTGGATTGTGGTGCAGCCCGGAAGCCATCCAATGGTAGTTGGTCGGATTCCAGAGCCTTTGCGGCGGTTGTTCCTCGCTGTGATCGTACGGACACTGCTCTGGGAAGAAGTCATTGGACGATTCTCCGCCAACGAGCTTCTCTCCCCTGTTGGCCGTGCCTTCTATCGCGATGCGGAGATCGATATCCGCGATGGTACTGCGCAATTCGGGAAGTTGGCACTTGTCGGCGTCGTCGGCCGCGGCCAAGTAATCGGTGCCCGACTCGGGGGTCCCCGGAGTGTGGAGCGTGTCGGGATTCGGCAGCTCTCCCGTCTCGCCATCCGGCGGCATATCCAACTCGGGAGCCGTTAGCAACGGCGACGCGGGCGGAACTGTCGGGGGGTCAGTGCCCAGAATGGAGCGTTCCGTCCCGGGCACTCGCGGCAAAACAGCAGGCGGGAGGCCTGGAACCATCGGTGGGTCAACGGACTGCGCCCCGCTGACCGCAACGGCCATGTCCTCAAACGGATCGTCCAGCGCGCCGGACGTGGTCGTGTACGCGACTTGCCGGATCGCTCCCGACGTCTTCGCCGTGCGGCCATCGGGCCGATAGGAAAGCCACTTGAGCCGGCCGGAGTTCTGACCGGTGGAGTACGCCACCGTCTTGACGGCATGGCTGGCCGCGGAAGTCTCGGCGGGCAGGGGCCGCGACGAGATGGCGACCGTCAACCCGAGCGCCCAGAGGGCCGCCACACGCGCCACGTGGCGGCTGGCCCGATGGCCGCCGCCCCAAACGGCCCGGGGCCGCTCAATGGTCGTCCGACCGTTTGTATTGCGTGCTGTAGTTTGGCGCTTCCTGCGTAATCGCGATGTCATGGGGGTGGCTCTCCCGCACACTTGCTGCTGAGACCTCAAGGAATCGAGCCTGTGTTCTCAATTCCTCGATGGTCCGGGTACCGCAATAGCCCATACCAGCTCGTACCCCCCCGACAAGCTGGTAGACGAAAGTACTCAACGGTCCCTTGAACGGCACTCTGCCTTCGACGCCTTCGGGGACCAATTTGTCTGGTGTGGCTTCCTCGCCTCTCTGGTGGTAGCGTTCGCTGGATCCCTTGACCATGGCTCCCAGCGAGCCCATGCCTCGGTAGACTTTGAAGGTTCTTCCTTGGTAAAGGATCTGTCGGCCGGGACTCTCGGTCACCCCGGCCAATAGCCCGCCGAGCATGACCACGTGGGCTCCGGCCGCGATCGCCTTGGTCACGTCGCCCGAGTATCGAATCCCTCCGTCGGCAATGACCGGAATGCCCGCATCCTCAGCCGCGCTGGCCGCGTGATTCACCGCAGTGATCTGGGGTACGCCGACTCCGGAAATGATTCGCGTGGTACAGATCGACCCAGGGCCGATCCCCACCTTGACTGCATCGGTGCCCGCGTCAATCAAGCTCCGACATCCCTCGGCCGTGGCCACATTGCCCGCCACGACGTCGATGTCCCACCGCTTCTTGATCTCGCGAACGGTTTCAATCACATTGGCCGAGTGTCCGTGCGCGCTGTCGACCACCAGCACATCCACGCCTTTGGCAATCAGGGACTCGACACGCTCGAAGTCGTGAACACCGACAGCAGCCCCTACCCTCAGCCTTCCTTGCCCATCTTTACAGGCCTTCGGAAACCGCCTCATCATATCAATATCTTTGATCGTAATAAGGCCCGTCAGTGTGAAGTTTTCGTCAACCAGCAAAAGCTTCTCCACCTTTTTTCCCATTAAAATCTTCTCAGCTTCCTCAAGCGTTACATTCCCCGTCGCCGTAACCAGGTTCTCACGGGTCATCACTTCGCCGATTCGCAGGTCTTGGTCCTCGAGGAAGCGGAGATCGCGACGGGTGAGGATTCCGACCAGGTGCCCATCGTTTTCGGTAATCGGCAGGCCGGAGACTCGGTACTGGTCCATGATCTGCCGGGCCCGGGCGATGGTTTCATCTGGCTGAA
>CAYUIQ010000361.1:0-5978 GCA_964444795.1 uncultured Planctomycetaceae bacterium | reverse complement strand
CCCCCAGTACGCCGCGTACTGGGGGCTCGCTGCGCTCGACCGCCAGGCACCCGAGACAAAGCATGATCCTGAGGAGGTCCATCGTATCGCACGCCCACGGTGCGGTCCACTCCGATCCTCGGATCACCCTTGGTCCGTTCTCTCGCACGCCAACACTGCGTGCAGGCAAGCAAGTGGCACACAAGAATCGACGAACGAGGCCAGGCGTCATTGCCAGCCGGTCGGTCAGGTGGTACGCTCAGAATGGATCGGACCCGCCTACCTGGGGCAAATATGGGAATACGCCCCCCCTGCGAGGTGATCTGCTCGCCGGTTCTTGGCGATTTGCGATTTACCGCCGGTTGGACTCCAAGAAACGGCAACCGGCGGCGAACAGGACGATATGGCAGACCTTACACTCCCGCACCCCCCCCCATTCTTGCAGCAAGGAACCTAGAACATGATGTTGCGATCGAATTTGCTGGGTCGTCGTTTGGCTGCGCCTCTGGCGATGTTGCTGGCGACGCTTCTGATCAGCGCCGAGGCGCGAGCCGAACGGCCGCCGGCGGAGAAGCTCTTGCCGCGGGCGACTTTCGGATACCTGTCGATCGCCGACGTCCCCGATCTTTCCGAGCGGTTTGGCAATACGTCGATCGGGCTGATGAGTGAAGATCCCGAGATGAAGCCGTTCGTCAAGGCGATGTACGGCGTGCTGGCCGATCTGGTCGACACGGTGCAAGAGCAGATCGCCCTGTCGCTGCCGGAGATCTTGGACCTCTTCCAGGGCGAACTGACCGTGGCCGTCGTCTCGCCCAAGACGGGCAATCCGGCGGTAGTCGTCTTCGTCGATGCGGGTGAGCAGATGCCCAACATGAAGAAAATCCTCGCCAAGGGGACCGGGGCGCTCGATGGTATCGCCGAAGTGAAGCGAACCGAAAAGACTATCGGCGACACGACCCTGATCGTTTACGAAAGTACCGAAGATGCCGACGCGCCTCAGGCCGCCTACTTCATCAGGGAAGAGACGATCGTGATGGCCAGCAACGCCGAAGTGCTCGAGCAGGTGCTGACCGTCTGGAACGGGGAAGCGGAAGAAGGTACGACGCTGGCCGAAAACGCCAAGTACGCGGCCATCATGCGGCGCTGCCGGGGTGCCGGCGGCGAAGAACCCCAGGTGACCTGGTTCTTCGATCCGCTGACCTTGATCGAGAATATCGCCCGGGACGACACCGGCGCGCGGATCATGCTGGCGATGCTCCCGAGGTTGGGGCTAGATGGCCTCTCGGGCCTCGGCGGCAGCTTCTTCTTCGACGCCGGGCCGTACGACTCGGTCGTCCATTGGCACATCCTCTTGGGCACGCCGCGCCGGGGTATCCTCAAGATGATCGCCCTGGGCTCCGGCGACGCCACGCCGCAATCGTGGGTCCCCGCCGACGCGGCGATGTATGCCACCGCCCACCTGGATGTCGACACGTTTTTCCAGACGCTCAATGAACAGGTCGACGCATTTGCTGGCGAGGGGGCATTCTCGCAAGCGCTGACCGGTACAGTCAAGGAGGAGTCGGGCATCGATTTCGAGGGCGTGGTCGTGCCCCAGCTCGACGGCCGGGTGACGATGATCCAATGGATCGTGCGCCCGATCACTGTCACCAGCCAGGCCACGATGCTCGGGTTCGGGCTGAAGGATTCCGAGCCAATCTCCGCCACACTGGCCGCTTTGGCGAAGAAATTCCCGGAACAGTTGGAAAAGCACACGTACGGAGGCGAGACCTACTACGAGTTTAACCCACCGGGGCTGCGAGAGGCCCGAGAGCGGAGGGACGAACGGCCCGGTCAGCCCACGCCGCCGCAACCGTGCTTTGGGGTTCTCGACGACACGCTGCTCATGGCCAATCGGCCGGGCATCTTCGAGCAGGCGATTCTCGCCACGCGCGATTCGTCGAAATCGCTGGCTTCCTCGCCGGACTTCGAGACGGTGGCCGACAGAATTCGTCGGCAGGCCAGCGGAGCCAATCCGGCAATGGTCATGTTCAGCCGACCGACCGAAGGGATGCGTTTTCTCTACGGTCTGGCCAACGGCGATGCAGCGAGGCAAGGGATTCGCGGAGCCGCCGCGGAGAACGAGTTCTTCAAGTCGCTCGACACGGCCCTGGAGAAGCACCCGTTGCCGGAGTTCTCGGTGTTGGAACGCTACCTGGCGCCCACCGGGGCGCTAATGGTCGACGACGAAACCGGCCTGCACTACATGGGATTCGGCATGCGACCGGAGAAGGAGTAGTGTGGCGCCTGGCGTTAGAGGTCCGTACCCAGTGTGGATCTCCTCGTTTAACGCCCAGCCAAAGGCGCCGGCCTTCACGATGCAGCCGGCGCCTTCGGCTGGGCGTTAAACAAGTGTCAGGCCCGCCCGATATTCCCCAGGAGCGTCTCGGCACAGCGGGTCGAAAACTCGGGATCGTTGACGTTACAGTCCAGTTCGACCACCGGGATGTCGTCGCGGAGATGCGTCTTCACCGCCGCGAAAAGCGCCCGATTGGCTTCCGGCCACCAAAACGGACCGTCGGGAGCGTCGATCACGCTCAGACCGCGCAGGGGAAGTAACACGCTCACCGGGGCCGTGCTCCCGTTGAGTTTCTCGGCCAGGATGCGGCCCAATTGTTCGCATTCCGCCGGCGTGGTGCGCATCAGCGTGATGTTGGGGTTGTGGGGATAGAACTTGCGGCCGGAGAACTTCTCCGGCACCGTGTCGGGAGCCCAGAAGTTGACCATGTCGAGACACGCCGGGGTAACGATCGCCGGCGTGCCACATCGGGCCGCCGCTTCCAATCGTTTTGGGCCGGCCGTCAAGACGCCGCCGACCAGTTCGTCCGCCCATTCGGTCGTGGTCACGTCCAGCACGCCGGCGATCGCGCCTGTTTCGATCAGGCTTTCCATCGCGCGGCCGCCGGTACCGGTGGCGTGGAAGACGAGCACTTCGTAGCCGGCCGCTTCGAGAATCGCCTTCGCCGCCTCGACGCAGACGGTCGTGTTGCCGAACATCGAGGCAACAATCAGCGGCCGGTCCTCGCCTTCGGGAATCACCGTCTCGGCCATGCCGCAAACGGCGCCGGCCGCCCGGGCGAACACCTCGCGGCTGATCCGGTTCACCCCCAGCACGTCGACGATGCTGGGAATCATGACGATGTCCTTGACGCCCACGTAGCCGGACACATCGGTGCCGGCCACCGTCGAGACCATCACCTTGGGCACACCCAGGGGTAACGCCCGCATAGCCGAGCAAGCGACCGACGTGCCCCCGCCGCCGCCCATGGCCATGATCGCGTCGAAACGTCCGTCGGCGAAGAGCCTTGGTATCAGCGAGGCGGCGCCGCGGCTCATGGCGGCCATCGCCTCGCCCCGGTCCTCTCGTTGAACCAGATCGGCCAGATCGACCTCCGCCGCCGCCGCAACTTCGGCTCGCGAGACGTCCGCTTGCAGCACGGGTGGCCCCAACACACCGACGTCGATCAACAGCACACGGTGGCCGCGGCCCTCAATACAAGCCTTGGCAAACGCGTATTCCGCCCCTTTGGTATCCAGCGCGCCCAACAGGGCGATCGTTTTGGCCATGGGTGGGTCCTTTACTCGTTCGACACCGCTTGATCGATCTGCCCGGCCAGGGATTGGTAGCGGCGGCTGGCGTCGCGGATGATCCAGCCGAGATAGACGTTGGCCGCTAACGAGCCGAACAGTCCGAAAACGACGACGATCAACGTACCCCAGGGGCGATCCGGAGGCGAATCGTTGCTGCTGGGATCGAGCTCGGCCGCAGTTTCCGGCTCCAGCTTGGGCACCGGGTGATCGCTCGGCGACGCGGCCGTGTAGCCAACCGTTCGCTCGCCGATCGGCTGGCTCCCGGGATCCGGATCAAACGTCTGCGGCGGAAGCGACGGCGGCGACTCGGCCACGGCCGGCTCAGGGACGGGCGGATGGATCTCCGCGTCCGGCGTTTCCGGTATTGCGTTTTCGGGCGGCGGGCCTGGTTCCGCCTCGGGTAAGTTGATTCTCGGCGGCCGTTCCTTGCCCACGGTGATGCGATAGCTGCGAATCTTCCCCCGCACCTCCGCCGGAACGTCGCTGAAAACGTCGTAGCCCAGCGAGAAGTCCTCCAGCATCTCGGGCTCGATCTGGATAATGTATTCCAAACCGCCACCCTCGGCCGGTCGCCAGCCATAATCGACACCCAACATCGAAGCCATCAGGCAAGCCGTGACACCACACATCGTATCGCCTCCGGGACACCAATCGCCCACGTCCGCCTACCCATTCATTCTTGGTTCTTCCGAGAATCTCGGGGAAGGTGGCGGGTGGCTGGGGTCGAGCGCAGCGAGCCCCCAGTTTGTTGCGTTCTGGGGGCTCGTCGCTCGTTCCTCGCAACTCGACCCCAGGCACCCTTCCCGGAATTACCGGATGAACCTTCATCTTACCGCCGATGGGGCCGCGGCGTAAAGACGAAGCGGTTTCTGCGGGGATCCGGGCGTTTTCGGGTTCGCCCCATCGCCTGCGACGGGAAGAGCAGCACGGACCACGGGGCAAATGTCGCAAATCCTTGACAGCAAAGGAGAACGGAATTACTATTCCGGTCATGCGCGTGCCTCGGCGAGCATGGTCCGAGCGGCGCCTGATCGGTCCGTCGATGCAAGCGCCCTTTGAGCATCTCTCAAGAACCCCAAGCCCTGAGAATGACCCCGATGCGAACGAAACTTACGCATCCCGTCGCGGCCTTGGCCGTCGTTGTGCTCGTGTCCGCCTGTCCGGCGGACGAGTCCGTGCTGCTGTCCACCGTCGACCAGGAAGCGGCGACGTGGCGTTATACCACCACAAAGCCGGCCGATGGCTGGCAGAAACCGGATTTCGACGACTCCGCTTGGAAGCAGGGCCCGGGGGGATTCGGCACGGAGGGCACGCCGGGAGCGGTCGTTGGCACGAAGTGGGATACGCCCGATATTTGGATTCGCGCCACGCTGGACTACGACGGCCGGGCGTTCGAGAAGGCGGCCGTGCGGGTCCATTACGACGAGGACCCGGCCGTGTACCTCAACGGCCAGAAGATCCTCGCGGTCGCCGGCTACACCACCGACTACGAACTGCACGACGCCACCGCCGCAGTGAAGAAAGCCTTGCGCAAAGGCCGTAACGTCGTGGCGGTCACCGCCCATCAGACCACCGGCGGGCAGTACGTCGACGTGGGGCTGGTCCTCGATCCCCGGGGCGAGATGCAGGCGTCGCTGAAGACACCGCCGCTGCCGCCGATCCGGCCGCTGTTCGATTACCCGGTGCGCGACACGTCGATCTGTATCGGCGGCGACGGCAACTACTACCTGACCGGCACCACCGGGCATCCCACCTGGTGGAAGACCAACGAGGGCGTCCGCGTCTGGAAGTCGGCTGATCTGAAGAAGTGGGAGTTGCTGGGGCTGGTCTGGAAGATCGAAGACGGCACCTGGCAGAAGCAGATGCACGGCGACCGCCGCGCACTGTGGGCGCCCGACATCCACTACATCAACGGCACCTTCTGGATCACCTTCTGCATGAACTTTGGCGGCACCGGGCTACTGCGGAGCACCACCGGCAAGGCCGAGGGCCCCTATGTCGACGTTCATCCCCAGGGGCCCATCACCAGCCAGATCGACGCGTCGCTGTTTCAGGACGACGACGGCCGCGTCTACTTCGTCTGGCAGAACGGCCTGATCGCGCGAATGAACGAGGAGATGACCGAGTTGGCCGAAAAGCCCCGGATGTTGAAGCCCTCGAACTACCGACACGTCGGCTTCGAGGGCGCGTACGTCACCAAGCACGACGGCCGGTACTACCTGATCTGCGCCGACTTCATCGGCGGCCTCTATCACTGCATGGTCGCCGAGTCAAAGCACGTCTACGGCCCCTACGGACCTCGCTACCTGGCCATCCCCCACGGCGGCCACAACATGTTCTTCACCGACAAAACCGGCAACTGGCGGGCC
>CAYUIQ010000360.1:0-6167 GCA_964444795.1 uncultured Planctomycetaceae bacterium | reverse complement strand
GTGCCTGGTGGTCGAGCGCAGCGAGCCCCCAGTAGGCGGCGAACTGGGGGCTCGCTGCGCTCGACCACCAGGCACCCACTGGTTTCATGCGACATCTATTCCTTGCACGATCCTAAACGAAGCCGCACACAGGGCACACAACCCTCACCCTCTCCCAGAGGGAAAGGGAACCATGTTTGCCTCAACGCCTTTGTCGTGGCTCTTGCACTTGCTGCTGCAACTCCTGCTGCACCGGCGCCTGGTTGATGGCCCGATTCGGCGCGTTATTCAGATCATTGATTCGAAGCTGCTGGTTGCGGAACTGCCCTTGCTGAATCTGTTGGAATTGGTTCATGTTCTGCTGCATGTTCCCCTGATTCATCACCGGAGCGGGCATCTCCTGCTGACGCTCGCGCAGCTCCTCGCTTTGCTGCTCACCGTTACGCTCCACGACGATCCGTTCGGCGCCGACGTTGGCTTCCATCGCCCAGCCAAGTTGCTGCGCGCGGGAGAACTGGCGGTTGTTACGCATCAGGTCGAAATACTCCTCGCTGAACAGCTCGACGACCCGCTTCTTCCGGTCGCCCGCATCCTGGCCGTCGACCCATTGTCCGTCGCGCAGATAAAACACCTGCCGTCCGACCTGGCCGATGTTTTCGTTGGCCACGACGCGTCCGCGGCGATCGCGATACGTATTTCCCGCCTTGCCGGCCACTTTGCGGTTTTGCAGCTCGAAGTCGTTGCGTGCCTGGTTCACGGCCCATTGACCCGCCTGCTGCATGTTGGCCCGTTCCATCTGCGTTCGGGCAAACCCGATGGCCGCTTCGTCGGTCATCTCGGCGCCGGCAAGCGCGATGAACGTGGTGTACTCCGTCACAATGCCGAACTTCTTGCTCAGTTTGACCACCTCCTCGATCAGTTCCGCATTCTCGCCGTGCAGACGAATCTCTTGCAGCAGATAACCGATCTTGCGGGCGGCCCAAAGCGGGGCGACGAAGTCGTTATCCGTTCCATTCGGGTCGCCGGGCAGTTCGGCCGTCGCGGTATACTCGACCGGTTCGCCGGCCAGCGTGCCCGAGACGGTGAACGTATGCCGTCCGCCTTCACGATAACGCCCGGCGATCATCACCTCGCTGCCCTTGAACAACGCCGGCAGTTTCTCCGGATAAACCGAATGCGGCCGCAACTCGCCAAACGCCACCTCGACGCCGGTGAGCACCGGATGCGACAGCCGATCGTACAAGCCGGCCACCTTGGCGTCGATCTCTTCGTCCGGATCCACGTACTCGCTGCTGCCGTCGGTCATCTCGGCCAGCTTGTCCAATAGATGCGCGTTGACGTCGTGCCCCACGCCCATCACGAAGATTCGCGAGCCCGACGTATTGGCCTTTTTCACCTCCTCGACGATCTTCTCGGGTACCAACTCTCCGGCCGTCGGCGTCCCATCGGTCAGAAAGATCGTAATCCGCGGGCGGTCCTTTGCCGGTTTTCCGGGCAGTGCCTCGGCCAGCGCGCCGCTAATGTTGGTGCGTCCCCGGGCCACCACGTTTTCGATAAACTCGCGAGCGGAGTCCAGAGTCGATTCGCTCTTGGCCACCACGCCGCGGTGAAACGCCTCGACCTCCGTGCCAAAGGTGATGATGTTGAACCGATCGCCCGGGTTGAGTTGTTCGAGGCAATACTCGATCGCCGCCCGGGCTTGCTCGATCTTCTCGCCGCGCATCGATCCGCTCGTGTCGAGCACGAACATCACGTCCTTCTCGATCGCCTTCTCCGCTTCGGCGCTGCCGGTGGGATTGCCGATGAGCATGAAATAGCCGTCGGTGTCGTCCTCGTCGCGATAGGCCAGCACGCGCAGCCCGAGATCGTCCTGGTCGGCGACCCAGCAGAGGCGGAAATCGTCGGCTTCCGACCAGTTGTCGGCCTTGGCGCGGACCGTTGCTTCGTGCAGCCCGTCGCGCTCGACCGTGGCGGCATGGCTGGGGCTGAAAACGGCCCGAAGCGGTTGCTTGTCCGCAAGTGTCACCGTGACCGAGAAACGCTTCACCGGCGTCTTGGTAACGGTTGTTGCCGGCATGGGCGACGTCAACTCGCAAATGCCGTCGCGATGCGTTACGGGATTTCGATAGGCGTAGCGGACCGTTACCTTGCCGTCGAGCCACCCGTCCGGAAACTGATCGCTCACCAGCGCCGGCTGGCCGCCGTAAGCGAGAATGCCGACGTTGCCGGTCGCCTTGGCCAATGCCTCGTAGACTGTTTGCGCCTTCTCGGCCGAGAGCGTTTTCATGTCGCCCGACCAGTTGAACACCGGATCGAATTCCGTCTTGTCCAACACGTCGGTTCCCGCAGGTAAAGGAATCACGCAGAGCACGTGTTTGGCCGCTTTGGCGCTGCCCTGCAACGTTTCCTCAACCTCCGTGGACACCCGGTCCTTCGCCACGGTGATATTGATCGTGCTGTACTGGACAGCGAAGATCGGGCCCTCGGCCGACTCGTCGACGACAAACTTCTCGCCGTCGAGTTTGCCGGCGAAGAACATCGCCCCGGCTTGCGCAGTGTCGGCCGGCAACAGCCACGCAAGCGTCACCGCCAAGATCAGTGAAACTCGGAAAAAGAAACCGTTCATGACTTGATCCTCCACTTGGAATGATGTCCGTGTTAGCCCCGTCGGCGGGCGACGGGTAGATTTTGTTCCGGCCGCTTACCGACCGGGCCAACGACTCTCCTACTCCGCCTTAATCAAGATGTTCCGCCCATCAAGATGCAACAGAATCTCACCCGACATCGATACGGTCCCCTGGCGATTCTCGGCCACCAGGCGGTCGACCAGTTGCGTGAACTCGGGCGATCCGACAGCCACCGTTCGGTCGGGCTCAACGCCGCGGGTGCTGTTGATCGCCGCGCCGTCGACCCAACGGTTACCCTGCTGGAAGAACGCCCGATCGTTGATCTGCTGAACCCGGCTTACCTGCACCCGGTTCATGTTCTGATCGACGTACGCGTTGCGCCGGTTCTGGAAAGTCTGCCCTTGTTGGAAGTTGTCGTTGAATATCTGGTTCACGCCCCCCTGACCGCTACGGCCGCGGACCGCCCGGTTGACGAAATTGCGGTTCGCCTCGCGGAGGATCTCGTTTCGGGCCGTTATGTCCGAACCCTCCCGGGCGAGAAAGGCCGTGTACTCGGTCAGAATGCCGTATTCGACCGAAAGCCGCACGATCTCGTCGACCAGTTCCTTCATCTCCGGATCGTTGGCCGCCGCCGCGCTAACCACCGACGGCGAACCGCCCGAGTCGGCGCCCGCCTGGCGAATCTCGTCGATCAATAGGGCGATCTTGCGACTGGCCCAAAGCCGGGGCACGAAGTTGTTCTTCGTCGTTGCGCTATTGAGTTTGAACTCGAACTTGAACGTCTTCGGCTTGCCGTGGAACTGGCCCTTAAGGCGGAATCGCAACGGTTTTTCGCCCTGATAACGGCCCAGCAGCACGAGCTTGTCGCCCTCGAACAGGTCCGGCAGCGCCGAAGGGAGCATGTCGAACGTGCGCCGCGTGGTCACCTCGCCGTCGGAGTCCAGCACGATCAGGTCGGGCTCCGAAAGCACCGGCCCGAACAGGCGCCGGTAGACCTGCGAAACCTTGGCCTCGATCTCCTCGTTGGGCAATACGAACGTGCTCACCGCGCGGCTCTTGCGGGCCAAGTGGCTCAACAGCGGCGCGTTCACGTCGTAACCCACGCCGAAGGTGAAGATCCGCCGATCGTGGCGATTGGCCTTGACGGCGGCCGTGCGAATACCCGTCTCGCTCCGCACGCCGATGGTGGGCAGCCCGTCGGTAAGGAAGAGCACGATGGGCAACACGCCCTCGATCGGCTCGGGACGCAGTGCCTCGACCAGTGCGTCGTGGATATTCGTGCCCCCGCCGGAGGAGAGCCGTCGGATGTAATGCCGCGCGGCCTCAATGTTCTTCTTGTTCTTCACCACGGGCTTTGCGGCAAAGCTGGCGATCGAATCGGAGTAGTCGATAATGTTAAACGCCTCGCCGTCGTACAGCCCCTGAACGACTTGCAGGGCCGCCGCCTTGGCTTGCTCGATCTTCTCGCCGGCCATCGAACCGCTGCGGTCGATCACCACGGTGATCTCCCGTTTCACCGCCGGACGCCCGTCCTCGGTCTGGGGAGATTTGGCCGGAAGCCCGGCGAGCAAGAGGAAATGGCCGCCGCCGGACGTCGCGTCGGGATATGCAAACAGCGAAGCGCTGACGCCCTGGTTGTTGTCCTGCAAGTACGAAAGCTGGAACGGCCCCGGCTCGGTCATCGCCTCTTGGCCCGCGCGGACCGAGGCGACGTTTTTCCCGGCGCGCTCGAACTTCACTTCATGGCTGGGTGAATAGACCGTCGAGATGGGCCGCTTCGACTTGATCCGCACCGAGATCTCCCAGGGTACGTTGTAGTCGATCGACTCGGTTCGCGGCAGCAGGTAATCGATACGGTCGCCGTCGGCCGGCAGCAGATGCTCGTAGGTCAGCCGGATCTTCTGCGTGCCGTTGGCCTCCACGGGAAAGACACTCGATCGGATCAGGTTGCAGCCGGCAAATTCCAACAGCGCCGGGTCCTTGATCTTGGCCACGATCGATTTGTACGTGGCGTCCGCCTCGGCCTTGGGTAGAAGCTCGGCCGACGGCTCCTTCCCCGCTCCGCTGAACGTGAATCCTCGTACCGCCGCTCCCTCGGGAACGGGCACCAATAGTTCGGCCTCCAGACGAGCGCCGGTGGGATTCTTCAGGTCGATGTCCATCGTGGTCGTGGCCGCCTGTTCCAGCACGACCACGCCGACTTTCACGCCGGTGATCTCCACCGCCTGCTTGCTGCGATCAACGCGAAACGACCGCGACTGCGGCACGATCACGTTGGAAGAAAACGCCCGAACGTGGACGTGGGTATGGGCCAGATGATGCGTGTGCGGCACCTGGGCCCGAGTATACCCGGGCAACCACAACACGGCCGCTGCCGCCAACATCCCGACGATTCGATTTCGCGCGATACGCATGTCCCACCTCCTTTGGGTCCCGTTGCTTCCCGAGGTGCATCCTCGGTTGTCACCACGTATCATTGTCGCAGAAATCAACTCTCCCGTGGGTAACGAGTTTGTAACAACTCAAACTGTTGGCGGGAGTGAAAAAGGGGGACGACCGCTCAATACCGCCGGTTCTTCCGCAGGATCGTAACGAACAGATCGTACTTCTTGTCGACGCTGGTCGGCGGAAGCTCGATCTCGAATTCGACGTTGTCCGTGTCGATCCGCTTCTCCTTGAAGAACTCTTCGTAGGGGATCGTCTCCTCGGTCTGCTCGTTGCGCTCGCCTTCGAGTTCCTTCAGCACGACCTTCTCGATGATCCACTCGCCGTCGACGTGCTCCTTGATGACCAGCGGCACGGTGATCGGCTCGCCGGCGGCCGTCTTGAAGTTTTGCAGCCGGTAACGATAGCGAGTCCGCTGGTGGCGGAATTGCGGCTTGGTGACGCTCTCCTTGCCGTCGATCGTATAGCGCGGGCAAGTCACTTCGTCGTGGACTTTCTTCGGCCCTTCTTCCGGTTGCATGTCGAACCGTTCGACCTTCACGTCCTGGGCCACGCCGACGTACAGATCCAGCGGCGCGAACAGCGGGGTGTATTTGGCCCAATCTTCGCCGAGGAACGCCTGGCTGCGGACTTCGTCGCCGTCGCTGGAAGGCTCCTTGATGAACAGCCGCATCTTGCCGTGCGGCAAGGGGAACTGGCCCATGCCGTTGTCCTTGTCGTTGGTCACGCGATAGTACATCCGCGTCCGCTTCTGGTCGATCGTGGCGTCGAAGACGTAACGTTTTTCGATCGGCACCTCGGCGAACTTGGCGGCCAGCATTCGCTTGCGTTCGCCGTTCTCGAAGTAGCGCACGGTGGTTTTGCCCACACCCGGCTGGACGGTGCATTGGCCGAAGCTTTCGCCCGAGGTGTTGGTGACCGTCTGGTAGACCATCATCAGCAGCTTTTTCTCGTCGTTCTCGACGATGCCCTGGTAGCTCGGTTGCGTGGCCATGTTGCCGATCAGATACGAGATGCGAATCACCGCCGGCCCGGCCTTCTCGGCACTAACGGCCCAGTAGAGGGCGTTTTCACCCGGCGGGTAGTTCGTGTTGAGCACGTTCACCTCGCCGTCGG
>CAYUIQ010000359.1:0-6179 GCA_964444795.1 uncultured Planctomycetaceae bacterium | reverse complement strand
CTGGGTCCGCGGCGCGTGTCTCTACGGCATGATGCCGGCAAACGGTCTCTCGTATGCGCCGCCTCATCCTTGTGCGTGCTACATCGAGTCGAAGCTCAACGGTTTCAACGCACTTACCACGGTAAACCAGAAGCAAGGATCTGCCCGTGGGCCCAATAGCCCAAGGCTGGAAATAGGACCGGCGTACAAGAAGACCCAACGACCCGTAACCGCCGGCGGAGGTTGGTCTACCTATCGGGCCGACAACATGCGGAGCGGCGCGACCGGGACCGAGGCTCCCGCCAAGCCGAAGATGGCCTGGAAGGTGGACCTTGGCGGCAAGCTGTCTCCGGTAACCGTTTCCGGTGGAACGGTATTTGTTGCCGCCATTGATGAGCATACCGTCTACGCGCTGGACTCGACCCACGGCGATGTGCTCTGGAAGTATACAGCCGGCGGGCGTGTCGATACCCCGCCCACGATCGTGGACGTCTCCGATACCGAGGGCAAAGCCGGCAACTCTCTTTGCGTTTTTGGTTGCCGGGACGGCTGGATCTACTGTCTGCGGGCTTCGGACGGCGCGCTGGCATGGCGTTATCGGGCGGTGGCCGAACAGCGCCATATCGTTTCCTACGACCAGTTGGAATCCACCTGGCCGGTCAGCGGCGCGGTTCTCGTGCGGGACGGCTCGGTTTACTGCGTCGCGGGACGCTCCATGTTTCTCGACGGCGGCCTGCACTTGCTCAAGATCGACGTGCTGACCGGTGAGCGCCAGTTCGAGGAAATCATGGGCGATACCGTTCCCGAAAGCGGCGAACCCCTGCACAAGACGGCGCGCAGTCTCGATATGCCCGTCGCCCTGCCGGATATCCTGTCGAGCGACGGCCGGCGACTCTACATGCGTTCGCAGAGTATCGGCCTCGACGGAAAACGGACCGATGTGATTGCATCGGGGCCACAGGACCAGGGCGGCGAAGAGGCCCATCTGGTCTGTTCGAGCGGATATCTCGACGAAACCTGGTTTCATCGCGCCTACTGGGTGTTCGGGCATGGCTACGGCACGGGACACAATGGCTGGTTCCGCGCCGGACGTTTTGCCCCCGCCGGTCGAATGCTCGTCTTCAACGACGAGACGGTCTTCGGCTACGGACGCCAGCCGCGGTTGTACGTCTGGTCCAGCGCGTTGGAGTATCAACTATTTGCCGCCGTCCGAAATGTGAAGCCGGAATCGATCGCGCGCGTCGATGCGGCGAACAGGAGGCAGGAGGGCAGCGGCCCCGGCGGGCACGGACATGGGATTACGTTCGACCGCAAGGTGTACGGCTCCTACCCCCTTCGCGAGATTTCCGCCAACGAATTCCAATGGCGGCATGAGAACCCGAGCCTGCAGGCAAGGGCCATGGTGCTGGCGAACGAGACGCTGTTCGTTGCCGGCCCGCCGGATGTCGTGGATGAAGAGGAAATCTTCGGCAAGCCGTTTCAGGACGAGGTCGTCGCCAAGGCGGCCCAGCAGGTTGCCGCACTGAAAGGCGACCAGGGAGCCCTGCTCCACGTCGTCTCGACGGAGGACGGCCGGACACTGAACGAAGTCCCGCTGGACGGTTGCCCGGTCTTCGACGGCCTCGCCGCGGCCGAGCACAGACTGTTTCTGTCCATGATGGACGGCAGTGTGGTTTGCTACGAATAGGGAGGCAAGCCACCTCACAATGATCTTTTAATACACACGAGAAAGGAATGGAACAATGACTCAGCCAATCAGCATCATGCCCTGCTTGGACATGCAAAACGGCCGGGTGGTCAAGGGCGTTCACTTCGTCGACATTCGTGACGCGGGCGACCCGGTGGAGTGCGCACGGGCTTACTGCAAGGCGGGAGCCGATGAGCTGGCCCTGCTCGACATCACGGCCACCGTTGAAGGCCGTGGCACGATGCTCGACGTGGTGAAGCGCGTCGCCGAAGCCACCACCGTGCCGTTCACCGTGGGCGGTGGGATTTCGGACGTGGCATCCGCGGCGGCTGTGCTGGCCGCCGGCGCCAACAAGATCTCGACCAGCAGCGCCGCGTTTCGCAAGCCGGAGGTCATTGCCGAGATGGTCAAGGAGTTGGGCCCGGAACAAGTGACCGTGGCCATCGACGTGGACCAGAACCAGGCGATGCCGTCCGGCTATGAGGTCTACATCGACGGCGGCCGCACGGCGACGGGCACCGACGCGGTCGAGTGGGCCAAGAAGGTTGATTCCTTCGGCGTGCCGGTGATCCTTCCCACCAGCAAGGCTGGCGACGGAGCGAAGACCGGCTTCGATCTGCCCGTTATCCGCGCGATGAAAGAGGCCACGGCCGCTCAGATCGTGGCCTCGGGCGGGGCGGGCACGCTCGAACATTTCTACGAGGCTGTCGAAGCGGGCGCCACGGTTCTGCTGGCAGCGTCCGTGTTTCACTTTCACATGATCGACATCCCGGAACTGAAGGACTACCTCCGAGGTCGCGGCGTCGATTTACGGTGATCACCAATGGCGCGTGATCCACGGAAACGGACGCGACCGTCCAGGTAAGGCTTTGCGCCGCTCTTGCGGCCCGAACCCAGTCAGGAAAGAGACCCATGCAGGATGCAATCGGCTTTGACAACGACAAGTATCTGCAGGAGCAATCGGCCGCCATTCTTGATCGCGCCGATCGCTTCGGTAAGAAATTGTACCTCGAATTTGGGGGGAAGTTACTCTTCGACTACCATGCGGCCAGAGTGCTGCCTGGCTTCGATCCGAACGTGAAAATGCGTCTGTTAACCAAGCTCAAGGATGAGGCCGAGATCCTCCTCTGTATCCACGCCGGGGCCATCGAGCGGAAGAAGATGCGGGCCGACTTCGGCATCACCTACGACGCCGACGCCATGAAGTTGATCGACGACGTCCGCCAATGGGGCATCGAACTACGGGGGGTGGTGATCACCCGCTTCGATGACCAGCCGGGGGCCGTGCAGTTCAAGAACAAGCTCGCCCGCCGCGGCATACCGGTCTACACCCACCGTCCCACCAAGGGCTACCCGTCCGAAGTCGATCGGATCCTCAGTTCCGAAGGCTACGGCGCCAATCCGTACATCGAGACGGAGAAGCCCCTGGTGGTGGTCACCGGCCCCGGCCCGGGCAGCGGGAAGCTGGCCACCTGCCTGAGCCAGTTCTACCACGACCACCTCCACGGAATCGAGTCGGGTTATGCGAAATTCGAGACCTTTCCGATCTGGGATCTGCCGCTGATGCATCCGGTGAACGTGGCGTATGAGGCAGCCACCGCCGACCTGCACGACGTGAACATGATCGACCCGTTCCATTTGGAGGCCTGCGGCGAGACGGCCATCAACTATAACCGCGACGTCGAGGCGTTTCCCGTTCTCCACAAGATCCTCGAGCGAATCACCGGAGCCAAGCCGATCTACCGTTCGCCCACGGAAATGGGCGTGAACCGCGCCAGCACCGGCATTGTTGACGACGACGAGGTCCGGGCTGCTTCCCGTGCCGAGGTGATCCGACGCTATTTCCGCTACTCCTCCGAGTACGTCATGGGGTTGGCCGACCAGCGGACCGTCCAGCGGGTCGAACGGCTGATGGAAGTGCTCCACATCAGGCCGGAGGACCGCACGGCGGTCGAGCCCGCCCGGCAGGCAGCCGAGGAGGCACAACAGCAGGGAAAAGGCAACGAGGGCGTCTACTGCGGCGCGGCCATCGAGCTTTGCGACGGCCGCATCGTCACGGGGACAAATTCCCCGCTCATGCACGCCGCCTCCGCACTGGTGATCAACGCGGTGAAGCAACTGACGGGGGTGCCCACCGAGATCCACTTGCTGGCGCCGAGCCTCATCGAGTCGGTGGCGAGAATGAAGGAGGACGTCCTCGGCGAAAACGCCGTAAGCCTTGACCTGCAGGAGACCCTCTTCGCCCTGGGCATCAGTGTCGCCACCAATCCGATGGCCCAGTTGTGCGTCGAGACGCTAAAGCAACTGCGAGGCTGTGACGTCCACATCACGCACATCCCCACACCCGGAGATGAGACCGGCCTGCGCCGGCTCGGCGTACATCTGACCAGCGATCCGAGCTTTGCCACGAAGAACCTGTTCACCTCCTGACAAAGGGCCCGTTCTCCTTCCCCAACGCTCCATCCCGCAATGGTACCAGCCGAAATACGAAAAGGCGCATGATGGTCAGAATCCTCGTTGGCGTTCCGCGTCGACGGTCTTTCTTGCACTTGCCGGTTGTGCTTGCGGCAGCATTGCTGATGCTGCCGATTGGAAGTGATTATCATGGGGCCTTCAATTTAGAAAGGATCATCCTCCTCAGTGTCCCGGCTGCTATATGTCTTACGGGATTCGTTCTCCGGTGGGGGCCACTTGTTCCGTGTATGTTCCTGGGCATGTCGGTCACCGCATTTATGCCGGCCATTAATCGGCCAAGCTACAGCGAGATTTCTGATGCGCTGACATTCGGACTTGTGGGAGTGTTGTTTGGTTTCTTGATCGTATCGGCCACTTCCGAGGAATTCGATCCGGCAAAGCCACTGAACGAGCGAGACACCACCAACGACGAACCGCCGCACGAATCCACGCCGCCGGATCCGCCCGATGGCTGATCGCTGCTTGTCACATTAGGGACGAAAGACGAAAAGGAGACAAAATGAAACGACGCAATCTCTTGCAGACCGCGGCTTTCTTCATAACCACACTGGCGGCAACCAATAACCTCACGGCCGCCCAGCGCGTTGATAAACCGAATATCGTCTACATGATGTTGGACGAGATCGGGTACTTCGAGCTTTCGTCGATGGGGCATAAGATTCTGAAGACGCCCAACGTGGATCGACTGGCGGCCGAGGGAATGCGATTCACGCAATGTCTGGCCGGTGGGCCGGTTTGCGGACCGACGCGGTGCGTGTTGCTGACCGGGAAGCACATGGGCCACTGTCAGATGCGCACCAACGGCGGGGGCACGCCCATTACCGCCGATGAGTTTACCCTCGGCGAGATGTTCAAATCGGCCGGTTACGCGACGGGCGGATTTGGAAAATGGGGGATCGGCGATACGGGTACGACCGGGGCGCCCGAACTGCATGGCTTTGATCTGTTTTACGGCTACTACCATCAGGTCCACGCACATTCCTACTATCCGGAGTATCTGGTTCGCAACGGCAAGAAGGAAATGCTCGACGGCAACACCGGAGATCCGCACACGGGCAAGACGTTCTCGCAATACCTCATCCACAACGAGGCGATGAAGTTCATTCGAGAAAGCAAGGACCGCCCGTTCTTCTGCTATCTGCCCTATACCCTGCCGCACGGCCTGTGGGGTATGCCCGAGGACGATCCGTCGTGGCTGATGTACAGGGACATGAAGCTGGGCGGCCGGGGGCAACGCCGGGATTGCGATCCCAACGTGTACGCGGCCATGGTCCATCTGGCGGATCGTCAGATGGGCGAGATTCTGGACTTGCTCACGGAACTCGGCATCGACGACAACACGATCGTCGTCTTCAGCGGCGACAACGGCGGGCAGCCCTATTTTCGCGATGAGGCGCATCCCCGGGGCGTGTTCGAGCCCAACTCGACCGTTTTTCGCGGCGGCAAGGGAAATCTTCTCGAAGGCGGCCTGCGCGTGCCCTATCTTGTCCGCTGGCCGGGTAAGATCAAGGCCGGCTCGGTGACGGAACATTTGTGTTACTTCGGCGACGTCATGCCGACCCTTGCCGAAGCGAGCGGCGCGAAGCTCCCGGCCGGTCGCGACGGCATCTCCTTCCTGCCGACCTTGCTGGGTCGTGGCAAACAACCGCGGCATGACTTTCTCTACTGGGAATACATGGGCCAAATCGCCGTGCGCCAAGGAAACTGGAAGGCCTTCAAGCCGCCCCGGCAGGATTGGCAGTTGTACAATCTCGATACCGACACCGGCGAAGAAAACGATCTCGCCGGGCAGCATCCAGAAACACTACAGAAGTTGATTGCTTACGCGGAAGCGTCGCACGTACCGGCCACGCCGGGTTCGTGGGTCGATCATTCCCAAAGGTTTACTCGTCCGAAGAAGAAGTGAGCGATTGAGACTCGCACACCGCGGTCACTCGCTCACGCTTCCGGTTACTTTTTTGAGGTTCTTCAGGGGATTTCGGAGAAGGTGGTGGGTGCCTGGGGTCGAGCGCAGCGAGCCCCCAGTCTGTTGCGTTCT
>CAYUIQ010000358.1:0-6302 GCA_964444795.1 uncultured Planctomycetaceae bacterium | reverse complement strand
GGCGCCGGATTGTGTCCACTCATCAGTTGCCAGGCGCGCGACACCTGCTAAGAAGTTCTCTTGAAGCTGGGAAGCCTCTGCGATGTCCTTGCGAGCAGCGTTTTCGTCTACAACGGGGAAGGTGGTTACAAGGTAAATAGTCCGCTCTTCCGGGCAAATGCTTCGCCCGTCCGCATCTCCTAGCAGGCAGTCATAGTCCTCGAACAGATCGCGAAGAGTTGCCAACGTGCTTCCAGACCGAAACCCCCATTTCGATGAATCGAAGGCGAAAATGAGGTCCCTAGACGAACGCATGAAGGCCTTCTTCACTCCGTCCTCTTTGCCCGAACTCGTAAGCAGCAGCGGCGAATCGTAGCCGTTGATCCCGAGGAGGCTAACGGCAAGTCGAAAACGTTTCAAACTCACAATAGCGTGGTCGCCTATAAATGTCCCTAGATCGTGGCGGTATTCTCCTCCGACCCCATGTACCTCGATCAACTCAAGCCGTTCACCGAGCAGTCGGGGGATCTCGGCATGGTTGGTTACGAGAACGCGCCGTCGGCTTTGGCCGTTGGCGGCATGGAACCCAAGGACGCGAGCGATCGTCGCGTTTGTTGTGCCTCCGTCGACGCCGATCCCTTGGCCCAGGTAGAACCTCTCGAGGAGATCGGCAACGCCCCAGCCAATCGCCTCCTTGTCCCGTCGGAAAAACTGTTCCCGCGTGTCATAGGTGCGCTGCGGAAGCTGAGCAGAATCCACGTCAGCCACCGCTTCACGGCTTTGCCGTGGATCCGGGCGTGACTCCGCAGTTGAAGCGTGCAGAATACTGGGCGCAGGAATCCGCGGTTTCTTGGTTGCAGTGTCACCGGCCACACCTGAGGACTGAGGCGGCTCCTTCGCTGGCGGATCGATCAAAGGCATGGATGTCGGCACGGCTCCGCCAGAGGCGACCGGACAGGGGCGATCGATAGCGCACTCCGACGCGATTCGATTTAGGAGTTTCCGACGCCGGTTGCGGCCCGTTTCCGTTTGAAGATAAGCCTCTACGTCCTTCTCGGCCGCCAGGACCAGTTCGCAGTACACCTTGCAGAGTTCGCAACTATCCACGTGTCTCTTGATCCGTTCGGATTCTTCACCAGCGACGGCGTCTGGGAGGAGTGTCCAGTTCTGAAGTTCCTCCTCACTCGGGTGATGCTGGTTTCGATCCGACTCTTGGGCATCAACCCGTTTGGCAATACGCTTATTTCTCGTGTTCATGACAAATCCTCCGATTTGGTCTGACGAGTCTTCCGATCCATTGCGGTATCGGCATCCGAGCCTGTTCTATGGTGTTTTCTCATCGGATGGTACAATTTCAGTCACTGCAGTTTCGTGGTTCTCGCCGGCTGCGGGCTTTCTGAGCGTTCTCATTGCCCTCTCGTAGATCTTCATCACTTCTCTCACAGTTTCCCCCATCTCGGCGGCGATGGTTTTGAACGACTTCCGTCGCCTCCCTTTGTCAGGGAAGCGTTGGTCAATCACTTTCCGCTCCTCGTCAGAAAGGAACTCCAAACGCAGTCTTAGGTCCACAAGATCCGGAACGGGCAGTTCCCCGTCAACTGCCTCGATAAGTGGCTTACCCTGCTCATCAACGGGCATCTGCTGTTCTTTGCCGGCGCGTCGGACTCGCCGACGGCGATAGCTGGTAAGATGAAACCGCCATGCCTGGAGAATGTAAGCATCCGCATTGCCCGCACACGGTTCGAACTTAGGAAAACCCTTCCCGATGATCTTCTCGATGCAAAATTCCTGGAACGCATCTTCGGCATCCTGCCGGTTGTGCAACGACATCCACCCAATCATCAGGTACTCTGGCATACGTTCGGTTGCGAGCCAAAACGCAATTTTGGCTCTGTCAGTAGAACTCCATTCGTCTCCCGGTTTGGCAAGAATCGGTTTGATATCCACCTTTTCCATACAGTCGCGCGCAGACTCCGCCATGGCCACCCTCCGTACAGTCGGTTCCGAAGTTGGTTTCCATTTCTCGCTTTCAGACTATAGGAATCAACCCTGGGTTGAAAGAAGCCTCATACACGCCAAGTGCCTATTACTCCAAGCCTCACATTAATCTAAAGGCACGTCAGGGCGGATCGGCACACGGATTTTCCGGATCTGCAGATTTTTTCTGATCTGGCGGGCCTGGCAAGCTGTCCGGCATTCCGCTCCGGCGGTCGAATTCGTATGTCTCGAAACGAGGCAAGCTGATCCAAGCTGCCTATTACCATGGATTTACGGCATCTGGCCGGCAGAGACATCGTCGACCTGCCGAGCCGTCCCCGCCTGCACGGGGGGTGTGGTCCTGCGCGGGGTTGTGCTTACCGGCTGGATTCAGATTTCATGGTTCAACATTGGGAGAAACGGCATCGTGCGTCATCCTCCCAGAAGCGGCGCGGGTTCGTCCGAGCCCTCAACAGATTCCGGGAGCCACGCACCATCACGGCGCAAGCACGGGGGATGGATACCGTTGCCTGCAATTCGGGGAACACCTATACTCGCTGAAGATAGCAATGTCTACCCAACTCCACAGCCCGAGCTCGCCCGAGAGGCCCGCTTTCGCGGCATAGTACGGTGGTACGAAATATGAACGCGAATCTCACCTCAATTGCCCGGGCTTTGGTTGTCAAAGGAAAGGGAATCCTGGCCGCCGACGAGAGTTCGGGGACGATTATAAAGCGATTCTCCGAGCACGACATTCCGTCGACTGAGCAAACCCGCGGTTCCTACCGTGAATTGCTCCTTACGGCCCCGGGCGTCGAAGAATTCATCAGCGGTGTTATTCTGTACGACGAGACTCTTCGGCAGAAGACGAGCGACGGAACGCCGTTTCCGGACCTTCTGGTAAAGAGGAAGATCGTCCCTGGCATCAAAGTGGATAAAGGAGCGGTGTCCTTGGCGGGCTTCGCGGGCGAAAAGGTGACCGAGGGGCTCGATGGGCTACGGGATCGGCTGGCCGAGTACCGACAACTCGGTGCGAAGTTTGCCAAATGGCGGGCCGCGATCACGATCGGTGATGGGATTCCCACCCCGGCCTGCATCGAAGCAAACGCCCACGCCCTTGCCCGGTACGCGGCACTATGTCAAGAGGCGACGCTGGTTCCCATCGTTGAGCCGGAGGTGCTTATGGATGGCAGCCACACGATTCGGCGGTGTGAAGAGGTCACGGCGGAAGTGTTAGAGGCCGTGTTTCGCGAATTGGATGAGCACCGCGTATTGCTTGATGGGATGTTGCTGAAGCCAAACATGGTGATTGCCGGCAACCAGTGCCCCGATCAGACCGGCCCTGAACAAGTGGCCGAGGCCACGGTTCGATGTCTGCGGCGAGTGGTTCCGCCAAGTGTTCCGGGGATCGTTTTTCTGTCGGGCGGCCAGACGCCGGAGGTGGCCACCGAGAATCTCCAAGCGATGAACACGCTCGGCAGCCAACCTTGGGAGTTGTCGTATTCGTACGGTCGCGCTCTTCAAACCCAGGCGCTGGCGACCTGGATGGGCGAGGACCGCAATGTTCCCGCCGCACAAGAGGCCTTTCTCCACCGCGCAAGGCTTGTGAGTGCCGCGCGGGACGGAAAGTAGTCTACGGGGAGAGATCCGGGGACACCGTACTCAATTCGGCTATGACGCCATCTGGTTGAATGAGAATGCGGTATCGTAACGCGGGGATTCTTCCCGCGCCGAACTGCCGCAACGCTCTCCATTGTCGTTGCCGCGGTGGGCGCCGTAAACCGTCGGAAAAGATTTCGGGATCTTTCGGCACACCGCCGGTGCCTTGCACGCCGCAGCGGTCTCGGTTACGGTGACGGCTTGACGGGGGCGCCGTAGCGCCCGGCGGTTTGCTTGCACTCAGGCGAAGCGATAGGAGAATCGATCATGTGCGCCATGAAGCTGTGTGCCGAGGCCGATACGTTCCGGCACGAGGAGAAGGATTTTTCCTATGCCATTGCCATGGCCAAAGAGCTGGGCTTCGAGCACATCGAACCGGAGGTGATGACCGGGCGGTGTCTGCTCAACGTGTATGGATATTGCAACATCACCAGCCTGGAAGACGATCCGATGCGGATGCGCAAGGAGATCGAAGCCGCCGGGCTGAAGGTGGCCTGCCTGAGTTCCCACTCCAGCCTCTTGGACACGGTTTACGGAGTCGACTACCTGAAGAAGGCGATCCGCTACGCCTACATCCTCGGCGCGCCGATCGTCAACACGGCAGAAGGGCCGAAGCCGGATTGGATGACCGATGACGACGCCTTCCGCATTATGAAGGTCAATCTCGACGAACTGCTGGAAATGTGCGCCAACTACGATATTACCCTGACGATCGAGCCGCACGGCGTCTACACCACCAACGCCGAGGGGTTGCTGAAGATCATGTCGCTGAGCGATTCGCCCTACCTGGCGATCAACTACGACACGGGCAACGTGGCCGTGGCGGGAAACGATTCGCTGGCCACGCTCAAAGAGGTGGTCGGCCACGTGCGGCACGTCCACCTCAAGGACATCGTCCGCCAGCAGACGGCCGGCCACGATACGGGCGTGACCGCGGGCACGGCGGTCGGCGAGGGGGAAGTGGATATTCGGGGCTGCCTCGACGTGCTCCGCGAAGCGGGGTACGACGGTTGCCTGTCGATCGAATGCGCCGGCACGGAAGCCCTCAAGCGGAGCATCGATTTCCTCACACCCCTGCTCTAGTAACTTCGGCCACGATTTGTGAGCGTGCGATTCGAACGTCCCCGAGACATAAGAGGTATCAGCGATGAATTTCAGGAGTCGTAACAAGAGGCGCGGCGGTCATCACTTCCACGTAATCCTCGTCGTGGCGATCGGCGTCGTTGGCGCATCGGTTGCCGGAGTCGACGCGGCCGAGCTGTTCGTCGGCGCGGCCAACGTAAGCATCACGCCCGAGCAGCCGGTGGCCCTGTCCGGCCAGATTCATACGCGAATCGCCGGCGAGGTGGAAAGCCCGGTGACGGCCACGGCCGTGGCGATCGAGACGCGCCAGGGCGACAAGGTGCTCGATCAGGCGATCATGGTCTCGTGCGATCTGGTCGCGATCCGGGATGATATCCAGGAGCAATTTCGCCGGCGGGTGAAGGCGAGTTTGCCCGACTTCGATGTCAACAAGCTGTTCCTCGCCGCCACGCACACGCACACGGCGCCGGTGATGCGCGAGGGCGTCTACGTGACCGCAGGAAAGAACGTCATGCAGCCGGCCGAGTACGTCGAATTCCTCCTCGGGCGGCTCAACGACGTGGTGATTCGAGCCTGGCAGCAGCGCAAGTCCGGCGGAGTGGGTTGGGGATTGGGTCATGCCTTGGTGGCCCACAATCGCCGGGCGGTGTACGCCGACGGCAAGGCTCGAATGTACGGCGCCACGGACGGGCCCGAGTTCCGGGGTATCGAAGGATACGAGGATCACTACGTCGACGTGCTCTTCTTCTTCAACGCCGATCGCCAAGTGATTGCCACCGCGGTCAACGTGGCGTGTCCGTCGCAAGAGGTGGAAAGTCGCGGCGCGGTCAACGCCGATTTCTGGCATGAAGTGCGGCTGGCGTTGCGGAAGAGATTCGGCCAAGAATTGCAGGTGTTGGCCTGGACGGGAGCCGGCGGCGACCAATCGCCCCATCTGATGTGGTACAAGCGAGCCGAACAACGCATGCAAACGCTCCGGGGGCTGACGCGTCTGCAGGAGATCGCCCGCCGGATCGACCTTGCCGTCGACGAAGCCTATCAAGGCGCCAAACAGGACGTCCGCTTCGACGTGACGCTGATCCACCGCGTCGAGAAACTCCAGCTTCCCGTGCGAAAGGTCACGGAAAAGGAATTTGCTCAGGCCAAGGCGTTCTGTGACTCAGTGAGCGATGAGGCGAAACTCGATCCTCGCGGATGCCTGAAAAGGACATGGAGTCAGCGGACCGTCGACCGCTACGAGCAGCAGGAGACGCATCCCCACTACACGATGGAATTGCACGCCATCCGTCTCGACGACGTGGCCATCTGCACGAATCCGTTTGAGCTGTACACCGAGTTCGGCGTTGGAATGAAGGCGCGCAGCAAGGCCGTGCAGACGTTCGTCGTGCAACTGGCGTGCGCGTCCGGATACTACGTGCCCACCAAGGAGGCCGTTGCCGGCGGTCACTACAGCACCGAGATCTTCAGTAACCTCGTCGGGCCGGAAGGAGGCCGCTCGCTGGTGGACCAAACGGTCGAGGCGATCAACTCGATGTGGGAAACGAATTGAGACTACCGGAAGACTCCGCCGCGGCCGCCGAAGCGGCGGCCGGCGCCGCCGCCGT
>CAYUIQ010000357.1:0-6308 GCA_964444795.1 uncultured Planctomycetaceae bacterium | reverse complement strand
CCCAGAACCGTGTTTTCTGGGGGCTCGCTGCGCTCGACCACCAGGCACCCTCCACATCTTGCCCTTTTTCAACGGGCTGCTAGCCCCGACACTTGTGCCCGGCGCTTCTCGCGGGTCTCATCAAAGTTGACACAACCGCCCGTGGGGCGCAGAATGAAAGGGTTGCGTAGACGGGCTGCCAAAGGCTGAACGAATTCGCGAGAAAGCGTTGGAACGGATTGAAATGGGTTGAAACCAATAAAACGGCCCCGCCCGAAATTCGAGCGAGGCCGTCTGAGGTTTACGTTGCCGACGCCACTCGACTTAAGCGTCGAGGATCGCTTCGGCTTCTTCGCGATAGGCGTCCATGAGGTAGGGGATGCCGGTCAGTTCGGCACATTCCTTGGTCAGGCTCATCAGTTCGCGCCGGGTGATCGACGACACGGCGAACTTCCGCGCTCCGGCCATCAGTTGTTGCAGGCCGACGGCCAGCTTCTGGGCGTAGGAGTAAATGCCAATCGCTCCCAGCGGGATGTTGGGCATCTCGTCCTTGCCGACCAGATCGGCCACCTGCTCCCAGCAGACGAAGATCTCTTCGACCGTCTCGCCGTGCTGGCTGATGGTCTTGGGCAGTCCGCCGTTTTTCATCCAGGCGTCGATGTTCTTGCCGACCATGCCGGGGATCATCAACGCGCGGCCCATGCATACCGCCTTGACGTACGGAGCACCCAGGGCGAGGCACTTGAAGATATGGTCCTCGGTGCTGAACCCGCCGGCAAAGGCCATGTCGGGCACGCGCTCGCCCTTGGCCGTCAGCCTGTCGGCGAACTCGACCGCCGCGGAGTGCAGGTAAATGGAGGGCATACCCCACTCTTCCATCATCCGCCAGGGGCTCATGCCGGTACCGCCGGGGGCGCCGTCGATGGTCAGCAGGTCGATCTTCGCCTTGCCACACCACTTGATGGCCATGGCCAGTTCGCGCAACGGGTAGGCACCCGTCTTGAGCGTGACCCGCTGGAAGCCCAGGCCGCGAAGCCGGGCGACTTCGGCCATGAAGCCTTCTTCGTCGACGAAGCCCAGCCGGCTGTGGCGCTCGAATTCCTTGATCGCGCCGTCCTTGAACGCCGCCTGCATGATCGGATCGGACGGGTCGGGCGTGACAATGTAGCCGCGCTTCTGCAACTCCAGGGCCCGCTCCAGCGAGTTCACTTTGATCTCACCGCCGATGCACTTGGCTCCTTGACCCCACTTCAACTCGATCGTGTCCAGCCCGTGCTTCTCGATCACGTACTCGGCCACGCCCAGGCGGGTGTCCTCGACGTTCATCTGCACGAGAATTTCACCCAGCCCGCGGTGATACTTCTTATAGGTCTCGACCCGGCGGTCCATGTCCGGGGCCTTGCTGATCTTGCCGTCGGAGTTCAACTCCAGATCGGGGTCGATGCCGCAGACGTTCTCACCACAAACCAACGTCACGCCGGCCAGCGCCGCACCGATGGCGAAGTGTGCCCAGTTCTTTCGGGCGATTTCGGTCGAGCCCAATGCTCCGGTGAAGACCGGGGCGGCCATCTTGACCTTCTTGTCCCAACCGTACTCGGTATCAACTTTCACCGCGGGGAACCGGCAGGTGTCGGGATTGGCGTCGGTTCCCTCGGACAGCCCGTCGCCGCCCAGGGCGTAACCCTGAATGTTGAGGTGGGAGTAATCGATCGGGTAATCCTTGTCGCCACCAGCGGTCACGTCGCCATAGGGCCCCGGATAGATCAATTCGCGGCCACGAAACGTGGCCCGAAATACTTCGCAGTTGCCCTGGCAGCCATCGACACATCGCGAGCAGAGCCCCGATTGGGGGACCACGGTCCGCGAGCGATTCTTCGACGCAGTCACGTCGCTGGCGTTGGGTTGTTGCAGGTTTGCCATACCGTTTTCTCCTAACACAAATTCGGACGAGAGACCTGTCGAGCCGACGGAACTCTTCCCGCCCGACATACAGACTATGATGACAACTCATCAAAAAGCGGCGCCGGCGGATGACCAAGCCTTGCGCCGGCCACTTCCCGCCACATAATGCGAGAAGCCGACCCCCCTAAAGGAAGTGATAGTTGACGGGGATCAACCACCACGACAGGACCTGCCACCCTCTCCAAAGCCTCAGCCGCAGACATGGAAAAACGCAACAAAATCCTCGTCGCACATGCCGCGCACGACAGGAGCGCGCCACAGTCTCAGCAGATCTACAGGACACCATTCTAGCTAATACCAGATATAAGTAAACCCGCTATTTGCGTAATACATAGAATTACGCCCACTAATACAAGCAGCTCCCGCGCAAGCCTTGGTGGTTGGAAGAAGGGGGGCTGACGGTGCCGCCCGGCCTTGGGTCCCAAATGCGGGGAAATGTGGCGACAAAGGCGAAGGATGACCAGGTGGCGCAACGTGAATCCGCGTCAATATCCCCAGGAGTAGCGAGGATAATAGACTCGCGGGCGGTAGCCCTGGCCGATCGGATTGATCATGTAGGGGCTGCCCGAGATGTTGGGGCCAATGAAGATCGGGCCTCCACTGGTGACCACCGGGCGGCGGAAGTAAACCGGGGGCAGGACGAACTGCCGGATGACGATCCGCGTGGGCTGTGGCGGTTGCTCTCGGTTGCCCTGCTGGAATTGGCCGCCCGCGGCCGGCTGCGGATGGATCCAGCCGTGCTGCGGTTCGTGACGCACGGGCGGGGCCGCTTCGACGGAGCCGACTGTCAGGCCGGCAGTCACGATCAGAGCCACAAAGGGAGCTTTCATCGCACTTTTCCTTCCGGCATATTGGGGGTGAGCTCGCCTGCGGGGACCCGACGGCCGCGTCGCGAGTCCCGAGTGCATTTCGTCGCCCGATTTCCGGTCTTGGAAAGATCTGAGCGGGATCCGGGGAAATCCCCGCCCTCGACGAATCGACAGAAAAAACCCCGCCGGCATCGCATTACCGGCGGGGTTCTTGACATTCGTCGGGCAGTCGGCGCGAGGCTATGCTCGTTTCCACCGCCGGCCGTAGACAAGCAGGCCCATCAGGCCGAGCAGGGCCAACACGACGGCACTCGGCTCGGGAACGCGCTGGACGATCTGGAAGCCGTTGATCGGCGCCCGGGTGCCGGAAACCTGGCTGCCGCGGATGCGGAAGTCGGATTCCGTGAGTCCCGCGAAGACGATAAAGTTGCCCACGGCGGCGTCTCCCTGGACAATCGAATCGACCGGCACCTGCTCGAACCGGCCGTTGAAATTGTACAGGTCTCCGGCAAACACACGCGACGTAATCTCGTCGCCGGCGGCTGTCTCCAGCCAGTATTGACCGTCTGTGCCGTTGGTCGAATCGCCGTCGACATAGAGCACGACGTCGAACTCATCGTAGGGTACGTTGCTCACGTTGATGTACGGCTGGCTGCTGCCGACGCCGGCGTCGTCGAGATAGCCGCGCATGAGCATTCGGTCGGGCGAGGTCGAGGGCAGGTTGTTCCCCCAAACCGTGTTGGAATCGTATTCCACCCGCAGTCCGAGATTGCCGTCGTTGTTGGTCCCCACGACGTTGCCGCCGTTGTCGAGGACCTCGCCGGGCACGGCGCCGCCGTTTCCGTGCCAGTCGGTGCCGAGGTTGTTCCAATGGGCCTGGGCGTATCCCGAGGCACCGGCCAGATCGCCGTCGGCAACCGACCCGCCGCCCGGGCCGCCGCCGATGAAGTTGAAGCCGACCGCTCCGTACTTCGCCTCGACGGCCGGGTCCGACTGGTCGAGGATCTGGACGGCGTTGATGGGCGAGCGGGTGCCGGAAACCTGGCCGCCCCGGACGCGGAAATCCTGTGCCGTCAGACCTTCGAAAACGACGTAGTTACCCGTCGGCGCCGAACCGGGCGTGGTGGAAGTCTCCGGTACCCGGGTATAGGTGCCGGAGAAGTGTCCCACATCGCGGGCGTACGTCTTGGGAGTAAGCACCGTCCCGTCAAGGGTTTCGACCCAGTACTCGCCGAGCTCGCCATTACTCACGTCGCCGTCCATGTAAACGACCACGTCGTACTTATCGAAAGGCGTGTTCTGCACGGTCACGAAAGGCTGGCCGCCCACGCTGGTGTTGCTGTCCAAGTAGCCGCGCATCAGGCGCTGGTCCGGCGAGACGTCGCCGATCCCGGTTCCCCAGACAGTGCTGGCGTCGTATTCGATTCGGATACCCTGGGCAACGCTGTTACCCACGCCGGCAATAAGGCCCCGGCTATCGACGACCGGCGAGGGGACGGCGCCGCCGTTTCCGTACCAGTCGGTGTTGAGGTTGTTCCAATAGACCTGGTTGACTTCCGGCGCCCCGGCCACTTCCAGCGAGTCGACGCTGCCACCGCCCTGACCGCCAATGAAATTCAGCCCGATCTTCGTTCCGGGCGACGTCGGGGGAAGCACCACGGGCTCCAGCGAAGTAACATCGACCCAGGACTCGCCGATGCGCACCTCATCGAAGTTCGACCAACCCGGGCCGTCGAGCTTGGCGTAAAGCCGATCGAACGTGTTCGAACTGTCGATCGTCTGCTGCATCGTCCACTGGTTGGCGCCGCCACCGACGCCGGCCAAGTCTGTTGCCGCCATGTGGACCAGGTCGCTGCCGCTGTTGTAGGCCTTGTAGGAGATGGTATCGGACCCCGAGGCGCTGGTCTCTAATTGGGCCACAACAAAATAGACCTGGTTGTTGGTCACGCCGACGCCCGAATCGGGGCTGTTGCTGCCCGGAGGTGTCGAACCGTAGGAGAAACCGAACCGGCTGGTTCCCCGATAGTAGTTGATGCCCGTGGTCAGCAGATCGGTCCCGTCGGACAGACCGACCATCATATTCGAATCGTTGGCGTGAATTCGCGCCATGTAGCTCATGTAATACGTGCCGTCGGAGGCGAAGTCGATCGGCGTTGCCAGCGTTCGGGTCGGATAGCCGGGCGACCAAATGCTTCCGCCGCTATTGACCTCGGCCCATTGGTAGTTCGCGCCGCTCTGCGTGGGGGCGAACGTCACGTTGGACGGAAAGAGAAGCGGACCGTTGGACCGGTTGATCGTGTAGACCCGTCCAGCACCGGAACCATCCACCGACCACGCGCCGCTAAGCCCGGTAGCCGTGCCGCCGCTATACCCGGCCAGGGCCCCGCCGGTGGAGACATCTGAAAAGCCCTCATAAGCCAAAACTCCCGCCTCGGCATTTCCGCCGACGAGCAAAGTCATGGTCGCAACCAGCGCGACTGCCAGGAACATCAAGACGTTACGCATGGTAGATTCTCCGCACAATGAAACGTATGAGTCTTCTCCACAATCGGACCTCGCGCCCGAGCGCGGAAGAAGAATGTCTGGGGCGGAAACACGGGAGGGAACGAATCATCGAAGAGCATGGGCCGTCGAGGCCCGGCCTTTTCGCTGACCGAAATCGCCGCTTTTCACTACTTCCACAAATAATCGGAAACTGCCGTATATGCAAGCTTCTTGTGGAAGAATAATCGCGGGGCATACTCCTAATGGGCGGCTCCGCACCACTAGACCGAACCCGCCAAATACCGAAGATCGAAAAAGAAAGGTCTGACATGACTGTACAGAGTGTCAACGGTAGCCCCGACGAAAGTGCCACTTGAGATGTAGTTCGACACACCCACGAGACATGTGGCCGGCTCGTGCGATGACGCTGCCAGGAAGTCGATAGCCCCGCATCGACGGGCTTGGAAGCCCATCGTACATCCAGGACTCGCTCGGCCAATAGTGGCGATGGCTGGCATCCAACCTGTTCGCTTACAGGTCTTTACGGGGGGCCTCGGGGAACTTCTTGAACCGCCCGACCGTCATACTGAAGACTCGATGGCCCATGGGCTAGACTTAGGTTGATACCAGCCCGGCCAAACAAACCCTCCATGCGAAGGGTAACCGTCAACCGGAGTACACCGATGCGAAGATCCTTGAGCCTCTCGATACTCGTCCTGCTGGGTATGACCGCCGAACTGGCCGCCGATGTGGACTTGGTGACCATCCCTCGGCGGGAGGGGACCCAACTGACCATCTACAACTCCGAAGATATCACCATGGTCCGCGAGCACCGGCTGCTGACGGTCAAACCGGGCATCAATCGTATCCAGTTCTCCTGGGCCAACACGCTGATCGATCCGACGAGCATCGACTTCCGCGTGCTCGACCACGCCGGCGAAGTCGATCTGATCGACACGACCTTTCCCAGCGGTCGCAACGACGCCCTGCAATGGAACCTCCAAAGCCGCATGGCCGGCAAGCTGCCGGTCGAGATCCGCTACTTCACCAGCGGCATCACCTGGAAGGCCGACT
>CAYUIQ010000356.1:0-6338 GCA_964444795.1 uncultured Planctomycetaceae bacterium | reverse complement strand
ATGACGGCTCCAAAGAAAGGCGAATGATGAAGAGTCTCGTTCAAACAACGATCGTAACCGTCGGCATAATCTGCGGCAGTTTGGCAAACGCCGAGAAGATCCCATTCCCTGAAGCACTGGAAAATGCCAACGTCAGTCTATCTTCCATGAGCAATGGGCAAAGCGAAAGTCTGATGCTCGGCAATGGCGATCTTTACGGCATTGTCTGGGAAAAGGATGGCGGGCTGTTCATGCGAATCACCAAGAACGATATCTGGGACGCCCGGGTTGATACGTCCGGTGACGGGCCCACGCCCAAGGCCGACGTGGCGACGGGCAAGATCACCGGGTCGACGGGCGCTCCGCCAAGCTATGGCAAACCGTATCCGCAACCCCGTTGTGCAACCGCGCTGCGGTTAGGCCGCATGGCACCGGCGGGCACTCTGGTGTGGCGCTGTATTCGTGGAGCCACTAAATACGAGTTCACCCCGAGCGAAGATCGATCCGGGGCCGTCATGGAGGTCGCCGGCGGCGCGCTGGAATCCACCGGTTACCAAGTCGCGCTCCCAGGAACGCCCGTGGCCTTGTCCTTTCACCTGAGTGTTAAAGGTTCCGAAAACTCCGAATACTATGTCGATGTGTTTGGCCGAGCCGGCAAACCACTTTATGGTTCCGGATGGACCAAGTCGCCGGCTACGGAGACGCAAGTCAAGATAGCGCTTACGCCCGAACCGATTGCCGCGATCGCCCTCTATACGAGAACCCTCGACGGCAGGATCGCCAAGAACGAGATCAACTCGCCGTATTTGCTCATTGGTGAGAAGAAGATCCCGTTGACATTTGACAAACCTCTGGCATTGCAGGGGCACCTTGATGTCCGCAAGGCCGTTGCGTCCATCACACCGACAGCATCCAAACCGACCCAGGTTCGCATCCTGCACGATAGCAACGTGGTCTTGGTCAATAGCCCGGATCCCGTATTGTTGGATCCGATCAAGGCGGCCACTCTGCCCGATGCCAAGCTTGGACAGACCGACGGCGTTTCCTGGCTAGTGATGAACATGCCCGGTGATATCGATTATCAGGGGATGGATTATGCCGTGGCCGTGGCCGGCAAAGGCAATCTGAAGGCCATCTCGCTCGTCACGTCGTTCGACATCGAAACCGACGACGTACTTCAGCGGGCCATTGCCTTGGCCAAGAACACGATCGAGCAAGATGAGGCCACGCTCGTTGCCGAGCATGAGCAAGCCTGGGAAACCTACTGGTCGCGAAGCGGTGTTGAACTGGCGGATAACGAGCTGCAGCGATGGTGGTACCGGATGCTCTATTTTGCCAAGACCGTCTGCAAGCCCGGCGCTGCTCCCGTGGCGCTGATGCCTCCTCTGGCCACCGATGTCACCCCGTGGCACGCGGATATCCATCATAATTACAACGCCTGGCAGGCCTTTTGGCCCTTGCCTGCCGCCGGCCAGCCGGAGTTGGCCGACCCCTGGATCGCTTATGTCGACAATATGCTTCCCCGCTTCAAATATCTGGCCAAAGACCGATACGGCATCGACGGCGCGTGTTTTCCGATAAGTTCTTTTCTCCATGAACCCGATCCGGCCGTCTGCAAGAGCAAGAACCAACGCCAAGTCGTCATGAACCCCTGGGGGATGACGATCGGCATGGCCGGAATGACCATCCAGAGCATGTGGCAAAAACATCTCTGCGACCCGGACCCCGAATATCTGCAAGCGAAGATTTACCCCACGCTCCGGGAAGGCGCGAAGTTCTATGTCGGCTTCATGGAGCGATGCAAGAAGGACGACCAAGGCAAGATTCTCCTGGGACCTTCCTACAGCCCCGAACATGGCCCCGTGGGCATCTACAATTGTCCTTTCGACATCGCCTACGTTCATTACACGTTCGATGCCTTCATCCAGGCCTCCGGTGAACTGGACATGGACGAGGCGATGGCCGGACAATGCCGCAAGTACAAAGCGATGCTGAGCGACTACCCGACCGCGATGGACAGCGACGGCAAACCGGTTCTGGTCGATTGGCGGGGCTGCCGGCACAGGCAGGTCCCCCAGCACAATATCGAAGTTCCCGCTTCCCCGGTTTTCCCGGGCGATCAGGTGACCTGGTTTTCTCCGGAATCGGAAAAGGAACTCTTCCGACGCACGATCAAGGATACGCTTCACACGGGCGCCAATTCGCACGTCATGTTCAATATCGCCAAGGCGCGGCTTTCGATGCCCGAAGCCATTGCCGATGCGAAGGCGTTCTTCGTTCCACGCACATTGCCCAACGGACTGATTAGAATGCCCTGGGCTCACGGCACATTCATGCAGGAAATGATCGGCCTTGCCGGGCTGGTCAATGAGCTTGTACTGCAAAGCGTCGGCCATAAGATTCGGGTGTTCCCTTGTTGGCCGAAAGACAAGGATGCAAGTTTTGCCGGTTTGCGAGCCCAGGGCGGGTTCGTCGTCTCGGCCCGGCAGAAAGACGGCAAGGTCGCGAAACTGGAAATCGAGTCAACCATCGGTGGTAAGCTGCAACTGGTCAGTCCATGGAAGACGATCAGGGTTCGTGACACGATCCTGAAACCGGACGATCGTGGCATGGTCACGCTGGACACGCGTAAGGGAGAAACGCTGGTTTTCTCGGCGAAATAGGGGCTGTCTTAAAGGAGACTTGATATGCGATGCTTCCTCTTACCGATCGTACTCATCTGTCTGGCCGGACCGGCCGCGGCGGAGGAGGATCCCCTGGAATTGGCCAGCCGGGCCATCCGTTGCGTCTGGCAAACAGACGGAGGCCACATGGGTCCGCTGGCCGTCACGAACCTGCACACCAATCAAGTCATACACTTGACAAAAGGGCATCTGCCTCGGGTGGTGCTCGGGGACGACCGGACGATCGACATGGCGGACTTGGAGCCGATTGGACCGGCTCGCCTGGAAATCCTTCAGGCCGATCCGGCCGGCGCGCGAGAGGAAACTCACCACGCCGGTCGCCGCCTAACCGCCACCTTTCGGGAGGAAGCGGCGGGACTGGACCTGGTCTGGTCGGCCGAGTTGCGCGACGAGGTAAATTACATCGTTCAATCGCTGGAACTGACCGCCGCGGAAGATACAAAGATCAAGGAACTGGTCTTCATCGACTCGCCAATCGACGGGGCGAAGCAACTCGGCCTGGTCGACGGCTCGGTCGTGGTGTGCGGCGACATCTTCCTGGCCGTGGAACACCCCTTGGCAAAGAACACCGTGGACAAGGACTCGCACGTGCGTTGTGCCCTGCCTCGCGGCAACGTACTCGCGGCCGGAAAGACATGGCGCTATACGTCGGTGTTCGGTGTCGTCGAGCCAGGCCAATTGCGACGCGGGTTTCTGGCCTACCTAGAACAGCGCCGCGCCCATCCGTATCGGCCCTTCCTGCATTACAACAGTTGGTATCATCTGAACATCGGCCGGCCGAACAACCACATGACCGAGGCCGAGTGTCTGGCGACGATCGAGCACTTCGGCAACGAACTGATTAAGAAACGCGGCGCGACAATGGACGCGTTCGTCTGGGACGACGGCTGGGACGACTTCAACTCGCTCTGGGGGTTTCACGAGGATTTCCCCGACGGCTTCAAGAAACTCGAAAAGGCCGGCGCCGAGTACGGCGTGGCCCAGGGCGTTTGGATGTCGCCTTGGGGTGGTTACGGCGGACCGAAACAGAAACGGGTCGCCTACGGTAAGTCGCAAGGCTACGAAACCAACCGCACCGGTTTCTCCATGGCCGGACCGAAGTATCGGGCCGCCTTTCGCAACGTCTGCCTGAGCATGATGCGGGACCACGGCGTGGTGTTCTTCAAGTTCGACGGCATGGGCGGCGCTGGTGGGACCGGCGGGGGCGGCGACTTGGCCGACGACGTGGATGCCGTGCTCAACTTGACTCGCGACCTGCGGCAGGAAGACCCCGACCTGTTCATCAGCGCCACCGTCGGAACCTGGGCCAGCCCCTTCTGGACGCTCTACGCCGATTCGATCTGGCGCCAAGGCGGCGACACGGGCTTTCACGGCCCGGGCAACGGTCGCCAGCAGTGGATCACCTATCGCGACATGTTCTGTTACCGATGCGTTGTTGGCTGGGGACCGTTGTATCCGCTCAATTCGCTCATGCTACACGGCCCGTGTATCGGCGACCGGACCAACCCGGCGAAAATGGACCGCGACGAGAAATCCGTCGCCGACGAAATTTGGACGTTCTTTGGTTCCGGTACCAACCTGCAGGAACTTTACATCAGCCCGAACCTGCTTACGCCGACCATGTGGGACGAACTGGCCGCGGCGGCCCGATGGTCGCGGGCCAATACCGACGTGCTGGTCGATACACACTGGATCGGCGGCGACCCGGGCCTCGGCGACGTGTACGGATGGGCGTCCTGGCAACCGCGCGGCGGTATCGTGGTCCTGCGCAATCCGTCGGACAAGCCGTGTACGTACGAGTTGGATCTGGCGCGTGCGCTGGAACTTCCCGACGCGCATCTGACCGACTACCTGCTGAAATCCCCCCGCCCGAGCCAGCGGATCGATGACCTCCGCGCCGTGGCGATCAAACGGCTGCGCATCGAGTTGCAACCGTTCGAGGTGCTGGTCTTCGAGGCTACCGCGATCGAAGGTGCGGCGACGTACGACGGCAAGGCCTACCGGCAGCGACTCGCGGCGGAAGAAGCGGCGAGGAAAGCTGCGCGGATCAAGGCCGCCAAGGCAGCGTTCTCCGGTGGAAGCGTTTGGGAGTACCCCTATCAAGGCCAGACTTGGCAGCGGCACTTCATGCCCGACGGCAAGGCGCATCTCTACGCGGGCGGCGCCCGCTTGGGTGTCTGGAACGGCTTCACGTGGCGCGTCGAAGACGACCGCCTGATCGTGGACAAGCCCGACGGCACATCCGAGGGCCATCACCTCGACGATCAAGGCCGGCTCGTGTTGCCCGCCGGATTGGGGACCGCCCGGAAGGTTCAGTAGGGTTCATCCGCTCCCTGCCACCCACGGAAAGGAATATCCATGCTCAGCAGACGCCAGCGATTGATGGCGACCTTGCGCGGAGAACCGGTGGATCGGCCGGCCGTTTGTTTCCATGAGGTGGGCGGGTTTGTGGTCGATCCGGCGGATCCGGATCCCTACAACATTTACAGCGCTCCCGATTGGCGGCCGCTGCTGCAATTGGCTGAAGAGCGCACGGACCTCATCCGCTTGATGAGTCCGGTCCGGGCGCGATCGGTCGATCCGACCGGTTCCGCCTCCGGTCCGGTCCGGCAGGAGTTCTTCCAGGACGAGGCCTGGGAGGAGGATGACTGCCGGATGACGCGGACCACCGTCACCGTGGCCGGGCGGACGATGACCCAGACCACGCGGCGCGATCGCGAGTTGGATACCGTCTGGACGACCGAACCTCTGCTCAAAGATACCGACGATCTGAAGGCCTACCTGAAGATCCCGGACGAAGCGTTCGCCGAATCGGTGGACGTCTCGCCGTTGGAGGCCGAGGAGGCCGAACTCGGCGACCGGGGGATCGTGATGGTCGACACCGAGGACCCTCTCTGTGCCGCCGCCGCGATGTTCAGCATGGAAGAGTACACGATCATCGCCCTGACCGAACCGGCGCTGTTTCATCAATTGCTCCAACAGCAGGCGAGGCGGATCCACAAGCGAACGGAACTGGTCAGCCGTCTTCTGCCGGGACGGCTATGGCGCATCTACGGGCCGGAGTACGCCTCGCCGCCCTACCTGCCGCCGCGACTGTTCGAGCAGTACGTGGTGCGTTACGTCGGTCCGATGGTTCGCATGATCCAGGCCCACGGTGGGTTTGCCCGCATTCACTCACACGGGCGACTCAAGGACGTGCTCGATCACATCGCCGCCATGGAGCCGGACGGGCTGGACCCGATCGAGCCGCCGCCGCAGGGTGACGTGGAGCTGCGCTATGTCCGGCAGCGGTATGGGAAGCAACTCGTGCTCTTCGGGAACATCGAGATTACCGACGTCGAAAACCTGCCCCCGGATCAGTTCGAGCAGAAGGTCAAGCAGGCCCTGGACGAAGGCACCTCGGGCGACGGGCGCGGTTTCGTTCTCATGCCCAGCGCCGCCCCGTACGGCCGAACGATCTCCAGCACCACCATGCGCAACTACGAGACCATGGTCCGGCTGGCCGAAGCGTGGTGAGTGCGTTGAAGAAGGCAACACTGACGGAAACGTGTGCCACTGCTTGCAAGCAGGCAGTGCCGCACACAGATTTTCCTGGCGGGCTGCTAGTACTCAGTAACACCGAGACTGATGGGTGCCTGGGGTCGAGCGTAGCGAGCCCCCAGATCGCAACAAACT